>JBMOKH010000206.1:0-4131 GCA_049315365.1 Candidatus Nanopelagicales bacterium | reverse complement strand
ACCGCCTGCGGACCAACCCACCACATGATTCGCTTGGCCGTGCAGGTCTGGGTAGCACCGGACGCATCAGTCCAGTTCAGGAGCTTGGGGTACTCGACCCAGTTCTCCTGCGACGTCGGGTCCCACTGAATCGTCGCCGGGTCCACGCCCAATGCGGCGAGCTGGCCGGGGATGTCGGCGTCCGTGACCGAAGCCATCGACGTGAGGGTCCTGTAGCCGCTCGTCCCGCTGGCAGGACAGTTTCCCGAGAGCTGGTAGCCGCCCGACGCCGTGCGCTTGGTCCACGCCCGGCCATAGGTGGGGACGCCGATCTGGATCTTGTCCGCCGGGACGACCGAAGCGGAATAGGCGACGATCGCCCGCACCCAGGGCATTGGCGCAATGGCTCCGATGCCCTGGACGTGGTAGTCGTAGGCCATGATCCGGATGTGATCGACGAACGGCGCAATGCCGGTCATGTTGTAGACCCAGTAGCCCTGATCCGGACCGCAGACACCCGCGATTGAGCAGGGCGGCGGGATCGTTGCAGACAGGGTCTTGCCCTGCGCGTGAAGTGCGTTGCCAAGCTCCTGCACGAAGGCCGTCCAGTTCGGCTGGGTCGCGGCCCACGATGCCCGGCCGTCGCTGAAGGCGAATGTCTCGTAGTCGAGGTCGAGGCCGTCGTAGCCGTTCGAGACGACGAGGTTGAGCAGATCCGCGACATGCGCGGTTCGCTTCGCCGGATCGGCGAGGACCGCAGCCATCTTGCCCTTGCCCGAGCTGTCGGCGATCGCCGGCACGATGCGCAGCCCGGCTCCGCGGAGCTGAGCGAGCGACCAGCTCATGTTCGCGTCGGCGTTGGTGAAGTTGGGGTTCACCTTCGGCTGGACCCCGGCCGCACCCCCCTGCATCGCCGAGTACCAGAAGGGCGACACCTCGCTCAGCAGGTCCGCGTTCGCGACTGCGGAGTTGATGCCCGCCGGCCTACCCGGCGAGGTCATCCAGTACGGCAGCCACCCGGTTGCGATCTTCGGGGTCTCCGCCTGTGCCACGGGAGCCACCCCAAGGAAGCCCGCGAGCATCCCGATGAGCGCGGGCAGTATGACGACGCGGCGCAAGACACGGCTCCATTCCTCGAACGATGCGGGCGAGACTCCATTGTGCGTCACTTCATCCGCAGACCCCGACACGGGCCCGGTCGTCGGCCTGTCGCAGGATGGTCCCGTGAAGCGTCCCGCAGCCGTCCTTGCCCTGGCCGTGGCCCTCGTCTCCTCGACCGTGGCCCTGGCCCCTGCGGCAATCGCCGCGCCCCCCGGATCCACGGAGCAGGCCGAGGGTCGCATCAACGCGCGGATCACCGCCAGGATCGACAATCCACGCTTCGGATCCGATGTCGCGGTGGCCGTGCTCGACGCTGCGTCCGGGCGGGTGATCTTCTCGCGCAAGGCCGACCGGCCGATGCTTCCGGCGTCGAACATGAAGATCGTCACCGCCGTCACCACGGTGGCTGCCGTCGGTCCGGACCGGACCTTCCGCACCGCGGTGTTCGCGGGGCCCGGAGCCGGCGAGATCGTCCTCCAGGGCGGTGGGGATCCGCTCCTCACCTCATCAGACCTCAGGTCGCTCGCATCGGACGTCGCAGCAACCCTCGACCCGGCGTCTCCGGTGACCGTGAGCACCGACCTCAACCTGTTCGCACCGCCATCACGTGCCCCCGGATGGCCCCGCGGATACATTCCGTCGGTCGCCGCCTCGGTCAGCCCGCTTGCGCGACTCGGCGACTACTCGAAGGATCCCGCCGCCAGTGCCCTGAAGGTGTTCCGCCAGCGGCTCAAGGCGCTCGGCTTCACCGTTCAGGCAGGGAGCGAGGTCGATGTCGCCCCCGATGCTGCACCGCTCGCCGAGGTGAGCCGGCACAGTGCCGCCGATGCCGTGCGAATCATGCTTCGCGAGTCCGAGAACAACGTCGCCGAGGTCCTCTTTCGTCAAGTAGCGATTGCGAGAGGGCAACCTGCCACGTGGGAGGGCGCTAGGAGCGCAGCGACCGCGACCCTCAGCGAACTCGGCATCGACACCGCCGGCCTGGCCATCGTGGACGGAAGTGGCCTGTCCCGCAAGGATCGGCTGACCGCCCTCGCCCTCGCGAACGTCACGCGGCTCAGCAGCACCGGCGACCCTGCTCGATTCGCCGTCATGTACGACGCGTCCGCCATGCCGATCTCCGGAGTGTCCGGCACCCTCGACTCGAAATACGGGCGCTTCACGACGAAGCAGTCTCGCTGCGCTCGGGGTGCGGTCCGCGCAAAAACTGGCACCCTCTTCGACACGATCGGACTGAGTGGAGTAACGAAGGCCACCGATGGCCAGCAGAAAGCATTCTCGATCCTCGTCAACGACCGTCCTCAGCGGTTCACCGCCCTCGCCACCCGTCAGGCAGCCGACGGCCTCGCAGCAACAGTGAACGGCTGCTGGTAACCGCCCCCCTCCCGTCATTTCATCCAGCATCCGGCTGAGCTGACCAGTTTTTTCGTCATCTGCACCCGATTCGGGTGATTTCATCCGGATCGCCGCGGCGCACTTCTCCCGTTCCCTGGCAACCGGCACCTGCGCCTGCGCCTGCGCGACTGGCGCGCGACTGGTGCGCAACTGGTGCGCGACTTGCCGAGTAAGGGCGCCACGGTCTGGTCACGCGGCCCGGTCGAAATGACCAAGAACGCTGTCATCTGACCAAACATGTGGTCAGCTCGGCCGGATTCCGGACGAAATGACTATGGCGGACGGATTCCGGATGAAGTGAAGGGGGTGGGGGGTTAGCGGAGGGCTCTGGCGATCTCTCCGGCCGCCCGTGCGACCCTCGGTCCGACTTCCGCCTCCGGGAGTTCTCGCATCGACACCACGCCCACGCTGGCCTCGAGGCCGGGGACCCCGGTCACCGGGACGGCGATCCCATAGGCACCCTGCTGGCCGTCGCTCGTCGCGACGATCCACGGCGGGTCGAGCACGCGACCGGCAGCCGTCCGTGCGGCGAGGATGGCTCGTCCCCCGGCCCCGGATTCGAGGGGATGGCGGGCTCCCATGCGATACGCGACGTGGACGTCGGACCGGGTCGGTTCGACCACGACTGCCGCTAGTGCCTCGGTGCCGTCGACGATCGTGAGATGGGCGGTCGCTCCCACCGCATCGGCAAGCAGCCTGAGTGCGGGCAGGGCGATGTCGCGTACGACGGGCTGGACCTGGCGTCCCAGGGTCAAGACGGCCAAGCCGAGGCGGCACCTGCCGTCGACTGACCTCCTGAGGAACGCATGCTGCTCGAGGGTGACGACGAGTCGATAGACGACCGTGCGGCCGATCCCCAGGGACTGCGCGATCTCGGTGACGGTAAGCCCATCAGCCGACTCCGAGACCACCTCGAGCACCCGCAGTCCGCGATCGAGGGTCTGAGAGGTCTCGGCTGCCATGCGTCCAATGTAACCAACAAACAAGGAGCCCGCGGTGTTCAGCCGCGGGCTCCTCGAAGAACTGACGCCAAATATCAGGCGGTGACGGCTTTCCGCACCATGAACGACGAGATGATCTCGAAGATGCCCATGACGATGAGCCAGATGCCAACGACCCACGCGAGGGCGATGATCGTTGCAGGCGCCGTGAGGATGATCATGCCGCCGATGATGATGACGATGCCAGCGAAGATGTTCCAGCCGCGACCTGCCTGACCCTTGCCCTCGATGCCGAGGAACAGGATCGCAAACCCGCGGAACAGGAACGAGATGCCGATGAAGATTGCGAGAATCCAGCCCGCCAGAATGACATCATCGTCCCAGAAACTGCGAAGGGCGACGAATCCCAAGACGAGCGAGAGCGCACCGGTGATGATGAGCAATGCGCGCATGCCCCCCGAGATCTGCGACCCAAACGCGCGGACGAGCTCGAAGATTCCCGTGACGATCAGCCAGACAGCGAAGAGCCACGCGAGGGTCTCGACTGCGTCAACCGGCTGCATGACGCAGAAGATTCCGACGACGATGGTGACAACTCCGAAGAGGAGTAGCAGCCACCACTTGCGGCCAAGCGCCTCGAGTGCTCCAGCTTCGGCCTGTGCTTCCGTAGGACCGGCGTTCACCGATGCCATGTAATTCCTCCATGCTTAGAGGG
>JBMOKH010000205.1:0-4132 GCA_049315365.1 Candidatus Nanopelagicales bacterium | reverse complement strand
AGCGCTGGTAGTCGAATGCGCCGAGAGGAACCCATGCCTGACGAGCCTTTCGCCCTGCAACTCACCCATGACCTCACGACCGGGCGTGCGCAGTCGGTGGCAGACGAGGTCAACAACGTCGTGTTCCACCTCGCCGACCTCCGGGTCTCATACGGCAGCTACCTGGCCCTACGACAGGTGTCGCTCACGATCGCCAAGAATGAGATCACCGCCTTCATCGGACCCAGCGGCTGCGGCAAGTCGACCCTCCTGCGGTCATTCAACCGAATGAACGACCTGATCCCCGGCGCCCGGGTCGAGGGCCTTCTCGCCTACCACGGCATCGACATCTACGGCCCCGATGTTGATCCGATCGAGGTACGCCGGCGGATCGGGATGGTCTTCCAGAAGCCGAACGTGTTCCCGAAGTCCATCTACGACAATGTCGCGTACGGTCCCCGGGTCAACCACATCAAGACGAACATCGACGACCTCGTCGAGGAGTGCCTGACGAAGGCCGCCCTCTGGGATGAGGTGAAGGACGACCTGAAGAAGAGCGCCTACGCTCTGTCCGGCGGGCAGCAGCAGCGGCTCGTGATCGCCCGATGCATCGCGGTCAGGCCCGAGGTGATCCTCATGGACGAGCCGTGCGCTTCACTGGACCCCATCGCGACGGCAAAGATAGAGGACCTCATGCACCAGTTGGCACTCGAATACACGATTCTCATCGTCACCCACAACATGCAGCAGGCGGCGCGCGTCTCCGACCGGACCGCCTTCTTCACCGCCGAACTCGACGAGGATGGCGTCCGCCACGGCCGACTCGTCGAGTACGGACCGACGCGGCAGATCTTCGGCGCTCCGCAGGACAAGCGCACGGAGGACTACATCTCGGGCCGGTTCGGGTAGATGAGCGCGCTCCCAGCGCCCGCGCTGCTCATTCGAGGTCTCGCAGCCTCCTGCCTCGCCGTTGCCAGCCTCGCTGCCTGCGCACCCGCCCCGACACCAAGCCAGCCATCGGCAGCCTCACCGGTACCGTCGCCCTCCGCTCCCGCCTCAGTGTCTCCGTCGCCGAGCCTGTCGACCACGCCATCAGCGACGGTTCTCACCACCGCGGTGAGCGCGACCACCGCCCGAGGTACCGCCCGGGTGGCGATCGCGGTCCTCACCACCGTCGAGGGGTTCGATGATGAGATCTACGGAGAGGGCCTGACGGTCCTCGGCTCAGGCGATGCCGACCTCACCTGGAACTCGGCCGTCGGGCAGACCCGCGAGATCATCACCGCGAACGAGCTCTTCGTCCAACTCGAGCCTCCGTCGGGGGCTTGGGTGGCGGTCCCCGCCGACGAGTGGACGCCCACGGCCGCCGCCGGCAGGCCCCTTCGCGGTCTCAGTGACATTCCCGATGCACGCCCTGGCGGGACCGAGGTCCTCGATGGGGTCGAGACCACCCGCTACCGGGGGTTCCTCGACCTCGCCGGCCATGGTGACGGCCTCGGTCTCAATGAGCGGGCCCTGCAGCTTGCCGCCGCCAGCCCATCAGCGCGCATCGAGGCGACGGTGTGGATCGATGACAGGGGCTTGATCGTGCAGGTCTTGCGCACCCTCGTCGGGACGACCGATGTCGCAGCCTCAACGGTGACTCGTCTCGCCGACTTCGGGACGTCCGCGGCCATCGCACCGCCTATCGAATGAGGACGACCGCCTGAGCCTTGGACTTCCCGCGGCTGACCGTGACCGAGCAGAGCCCGGCCTTCAGCATGACGACCGAACTACCGGCTACCTTGCAGGTCCCGCCCGCACCGGCCTTCGCCTTCACGGCCCCCGAGCCCTTGAGCCCCGACCATTGGGCGATTGTCTTCGCCGCGAGCCGGTCCCCTGTTGCCGAGACCCCGCTCACGATGGTCGCCGGTGCAGTCGCCGCTGATACCGCTCCGGTTCCGAGGGCATTGCTCCCCTGAATGGTGAAGGAAGCCTCCGAGCCGAGCTTCAGGCCGGGAACCGCGCACTGCGTGCCCAAGGTTCGGCAGGTCTGCCCGCCCGGGGTGGCGGTGACCGTCCATACCGTTGATGCGCCGCCCACCTCAGCGGGAGCCGCCCACGTCAGATTGGTCTTCCCCCCTGACGCCGTTACGGCGAGCCCTGTCGGCGTGCCGGGGACCGCTACCGGGAGTTCGGTCAATGAGCGGACCCATGGCAGGTAGGTGGTCAGGCGCGTGTAGACCCCGGGGAACTGGGCAGACGCACACTCCCCGCCAGTGCTCGTCAGGCCGGCGAGGACCGGGAGTCCGTTCACGACGATGACGAGTGGCCCACCGCTATCGCCCTGGCAGGTGTCGATGCTCCCGCCCGGAACCCCGGCGCAGATGCTGTTCGCGGCCGAGAAACTCGATCCATACCCGCCGCAGGCATCGGTGGGCGACCCGAGCACCTGCACAGAGGCGCCGCGCAGGGCATCGGATGGCGGGCCATCGTTCTTCACTGCTCCCCAGCCGCTGATGCCGGCCGGGCTCCCGGCCGGCGGCCATGAGGCCGGGTCCTGCGAGAGTGGCAGGGAGATCACGCGCGCGGCCCCCGCCACATCGGCCGGGGCTGAGAGTTGCACGAGGGCGATGTCGTTGGCACTCGTCACTGGGTCATATCCGGGATGGACGGTGACGCCTGAGATCGCGAGCTTGGAGCCCTTGTCCCGGTCCGGGATGTTCGTGACGCCGGTCCAGCCCTGAACGGCTCCCGGTGAGATTCCGGCAAAGCAGTGCGCCGCGGACACGACCGTGGTGGCCGAGATGAGGGATCCGGAGCAGAGCGTGGACTTGTTGATGATGAAGAGGACCTGCCACGGCACCGCGGAGGAGTTCATCGGTGCGCCGCCGACGACCTGCGGTGCCCTTCGCTCGACACTGGCAGATGCCGCATCCACGGGCATGAGCCCCAATGAGATGGCTGCCCCCAGAACACCGGTGATGATCAGGCGGCTGCCTCGGGTTTTTCGCCTCATGGCACGACCTTCCTCGATTGTGCTCCAGCGACGATGTCGAAGTGACCCCTAGTCATCATGGCCGTCTCGCGCTCACGATTGCGCGCCAATGACAACCACCGCACTCTTGCGGCCGGTCTTCACGGAAGTCCGGCATATTCCGGCCTTGGTGATGTCAAGGCCCCTTCCGACCACTCGGCAGCGCAACGGGGTGAGCGATCGCATGGTGCTGCTCGCGCTCAAAGGCACGCCGGCCCACCGGAAGACCGTCGCCTGCTTCACTGTCCTGCCGACCGATGTCGTCCCGTTGACTGCGACGACGGGCGGGGTCGGGGCGGAGACCGCACTGGAACCAGCGGAGTTTGCCGCCTGAACGGTGAAGACGTAGGTGGTTCCCGGGGTCAGGCCGCTCACGACGCAGGTGAGCTCAGTCGTTTCGCACGTCATCCCACCGGGGGCGGAGGTCACGACGAAGGAAGCCGCGTCGGGCGCAGTCCAGGCGACAACCCCCCTGCCGCCGGCAATCGCCGCGGCCGCAACGGCCTCGGGAATCGCCGGGGGCGTGAGCGGGATTCCGGCCGTGTCGCGAATCCACGGAAGGTGCGACGTGACCCGCGTGTAGAGGCCCGGGTAGTCAGCGAGCGCGCACTCGTTGCCCGCGCTCGTGACGCCCGCCAGCACCCGGACTCCGCCGACGTCGATGACGAGCGGCCCACCGCTGTCGCCCTGGCACGTATCGACCCCGCCGGTCGCCTCGCCGGCGCACACGTGGCTTTCTGGTCGGTAGGTGGTGCCGTACGAACCGCATGTTCCGTCGGGCGCGGAGAGCACGTGGACGGTTGCCCGATGCAGGACAGTGGCCGATGGCCCCTTGCCCCCCAGGTAGCCCCATCCACTCACCGTCGCAAGCGTGCCGGCCGCGGGCCAGGTGGCGGGGTCCTGGGCAACGGGGAGGGGGATCGCAGCCACGCCTGCGCTGGGAGTCCATGGTGAGGCGAGCTCGATGAGTGCGATGTCATTCGCGAGCGTCTTCGCGTCATACTGCGGGTGGACGATGACGCGTGAGGCTGGCAGCCTGTTCTGCTCGGATCGCTCGCTCAGCGCGCTGATCCCCGCCCACGCCTTTACTCCCGCGGCACTGGCGTCCTTCATGCAGTGCGCGGCGGTGATGATCCA
>JBMOKH010000204.1:0-4174 GCA_049315365.1 Candidatus Nanopelagicales bacterium | reverse complement strand
CGAGGACACGATGCGTTCTCGATTTCCAGCGGCCCGGACAAGAACGCCAATGGACAGCGACCGCACATCGCCTGATGGCGTCAGAGCGTTCATCTGGAGCGTGTAGGTCCCCGGTGCCATACCCGCAGGCATCGGTACGTCACCTTGGAGTGCACCTGCATCATTCGTCGAAAGGGCGCCGATGAGCGTCTCAGGCAGGATGTAGAACCTCACCTCGCTGGACGCCTTCAAGCCCCGGCCAGATGCCTGAGCCACCGGCTGCACCGACTTGGCGCGGGTCCGTGCCTGCGGGGATTGCAGGATCAATGCTCCCGAGGCTGTCAGGCCGAGTGGAATGTCGGCGCGACTCCGGCCCGACAAGCGCAACCACCAGCCTTCACCGGTAGCGACGAGGCCGGTTGACGGCTTCGTCCCATCAGGCGCAACCGAGACCGGCGATGTCTGGCCATTCACGAGGAGCAGCGATCCGCCCTGCGCCAGGCCTCCCTCAGGCAGGTTGCCATTGTCAGAGCTGTTGATCGGCGTCAACACCGATGTCGCTGACACGGCAGGGGCTGCGGTCGAAGGCGCCGAGGCGGCTGACGAGGACGAACTCGATGACGCACTCGAGGACGCACTCGAGGACGAGCTACCGCTGCCCGAGAAGCCACCAGTACTGCCGCCGCTGCCGCTGCCACTGGACGCGGTCACCGTGATCGTCTTCGTGCTCACATTCCCGGCGATTGCCGCGTCTGTCGCGGTCACGATGACGACGTAAGTGCCCGCTGTCGATGCGCCGGAGAACGACACAGCACCGGTGGCCGCGCCAACCTGGAACAGGGCTGCATCTGCTCCTCCGGTGATCGACCAGCTCACTGCCATGCTCGCCGTGAGTGTCTGGACGGCGGTTGCAGGAACCGTCACAGCGACTGCACTCGCCCCGGTGATCGTCGGCGGTACCGGAACGGTCACGGAGATCGTCTTGGAGTTCGAAGTAGCTGAACTGTTCGTGGCCACCACCGTCACCGCGTAGGTGCCAGGTGTCGGAGCACTCGTAAAGGACACCGCACCACTCGGTGAGACCTGGAACAAGGCCGAATCCCGACTGCTCGAAATCGACCATGTAACGGCCACATTGGCGGACAGCGTTCCGACGGCGGTTGCTGGAGCCACCACAGTCGCCGAGTCAGCACCGGTGATGACTACCGGGCCCGCCATGGCGCTGGTCTTGGCACTTGCGACGTAGAAGCCTGTTCCCGTGCAGTCATTCTGGGCTGCGTCCGGCGTGTAGGTCAACGTGTCGCCGGAAGGCCATGTCCCTGTTGGCCATGTCTGGCCGATGAGGAAGAAGTTGCCGTAGTGCTCCACTGAGCTGTCGTGCAGGAATCCACCGGAGTAGAGACCGAATGCCTGACCCTTCTCCGTGAAACGCCGCGCCGTGCCATAGCCCGAGGCACTCGGCAGCACCCAACTTGAAGAAGTCCCGCTCCACCTCACCTCTAAATCTGTGGTGTTCTGGTACATCGCGATGCCCCAAGGCTCACTCGAATCCCCGGATGCGAACATGCGCAGGTAGGCGCCTCCGGAGACGACGCTCGATAAATTGACCTGGGCGCGCGCACTGTCCGAGTACGGGGACTGAGCAAGACGCACGGTCATGGGGTCGTAGGTCGTCGGGGGCCCAGGGCTGCATGAGGGGTAGGACGGTGTCCGCTGAACAGCCTTCACCGCATCAGCGCCGTATGGTGCGCTTGATGCAGAATCCGCCCCGACCGCACTGCCCGAGATGACGGGCACCACCAAGATGCCAAGCACGAGGGCACCTGCCGCGAGAACTGAGGAGGCACGCCAGAACTTGACTCGAGCTGTGCGTCGCATTCACGCAACATACGAAACAGTCGTCGCACGCGCCCCATTCTCGGCGGATACCCCTCACCCACGTCCGGTCGCATAGGGATTCCCCTCACGAAGGGCGGGAAGCACCCAAGTGAGCTCTCGTCAGGTTCCCGCCTATGAACACTGCAATGTTCATCCGGTCACGATCGACGAGAAATCCCTGATCTCCCGCGCCGGCATCACGGCCGGAACGGGCACCCCACTCGCGGATACATGGCGGCAAGCGTGGCGAGATCTCCGGGCGAGAACCCCGGACGCGGCAGGGCTCGCTTCTCCCTGCGGGCCCGCCCTCGGCCGAGGACATTCGCAATCCGCGCGAAGGGCGACATCACCGAGCCCGCCTCGTCGGAGTGCGCCAGACCCAGCGAGTGCAACACCTCGTGGACCACGAGCCAGCCCCGGCCGATTCCGACATCGAACGACCCGTCGGATCGCTGGACGGCCTTTCGCGTGAGCCCCGACCATTCATCTCGGGCCATCTCGGCTCCTGTCGCGAAGGTCACCTTGGATCGCCACGCCGCCGCCTGAGTGCCCGGGTCGTAGTCCCCCAGCGACGACCAGTCGAACACCAGATCCACTGCAGCCCCGAACGGCATCTCCTGGAATCCGACTCCCGTTCGCTGGCTGAGCAAGCCGGGCGCAGCGCACACGTCGACGAGCATCGCCGCCCCCGAACGGGGCTGCGCCGACGCGTCATACGCCCATGTGATCGTCGAGCACGGCGGGTACGTCGACCGGGACCCGACATCGGCAATCGCATTCTCTAAGCCCCGATCGCCAGCCTGAGTGGCCATCGCAGTCCCGGGCACTCCAATAGCCCCGAGCGCCGCCAATACGACAGCGGCGATGGCTGCGACGACGCCCGACCAGCGGCAATCGCCACGTAGATGCGCTGCGTCAAGGCGGACGTCCTCCAATCTCTCGACATCGAAGATGGCTGATCGTGTGCGAGACGTGTAGGGATAGAGCAGCCGGCGGATCACCGGAGCCGGGTCGTCGGGATGTCGAGTCGTCGTCCTATTGGATCGGCCTGCTGAAGCGCCGAAGCTTGCCTCGTGAGAATGGACGAATAGTGCAAATGTACGAAGCACTCGTCGCATCCGTCTGATTCGCGGCGGTTACGCCTCACATGACACGCGGCAACTCCGGATTCCCCTCTGTCGGACGCTCTCCCGACTCCGGACGAGTAACCACCTGCCTGTGGCGATCCGCGCTTCAGGGCTTCGCACCGAGCTCACTCCAGCAAGCAGAACGTGTCGAAGCCGGTTGGCCCTTGGGGCTGTTCCAGACCCTTCTCGGCCCACGCGTTACAGGCACGCCAAATGAGATGGCCCTTCGGACGCTGTCCGTCGGGTCCTCCCTACATCGCTTCGCTCAGCATCCAGTCCGGTAGGTGGCGGTGATGTTGACTCGCCGCCCGCGATTGCCCGAACCGGCAACCTGCTCTCCGCGAATCACGTAGGAGCCCTTGACTCCCCTTGACTTCAAGTACGCCGCAACGTTGCGGGCCTGTCGGGCCGCTATCGTCCGCTCCTTCTTGGTCGGGGACTTCTTCTGCGAGAACCTCACCACCACTGCGTGGTTGCTCGAGGTTCCGGCGCGCTTTGCCAGCGCGTTGAGCACCTTGCGGTCGCGTGCACTCAGCGCCGACGACTTCGGCTTGAAGACCACTCGCACGGATGCCTTGCGGCTCACACCCAACCGCGCTGGCACCACCTGCACCCCCAGCGACAGGCTCCGCACCGCACCCGACGGGCTGAACCCGTTCACCTGCAGCGTGTGCGCACCCGCTGCGAGGCCCGCCGGCACCGGAACCGACCCGGCGAAGGACCCATTCGCGCCCACCGGAATCGTGCCCAGCGCAGTGGCGGGCAGCAGGTACAGGTTCACCTCCGTGCCCGGCTTGAAACCAGACCCCGACGACTCCGCCATCGGCTTGCCCACCACGCACATGGCACTCGTGCCGGATTGCTTCAAGCCGACCGACCGAGGCTGGGTGCTCGACTGGAGCGACTGGAACACCAACTGCGCCTGGCTTCCCAGCCCCAGCAGGTCCCCATTGCCCCCGCGACCCGCCACCTGCATCGAGAACGAGTCTCCCGACGCAACCAACGCTGTTGGTGACGCCGGCGTGTTCGGAGCCACCCGCACCTCCGCCGGCACCCCGCTCACGAGCAGCAGCGACTGGCCCAGCGGCAGGCCCGCCGCCGGCACATTCCCATTGGACTGGTTCGTGATGAGACCGAGGCTTCCCGCCGGCGATGCCGTCGGCGCCTGCACCGGCACGGCACTCGGGGAC
>JBMOKH010000203.1:0-4178 GCA_049315365.1 Candidatus Nanopelagicales bacterium | reverse complement strand
CTCTACGTGCTCTTCGTCGAGCTCAGCAAGGCTGCGAAGAACCAGCCCACGCAGGTTGGCAAGGACCTGAACGGTCTTCGCTGGCTGCTCCTCGCAACCTGGGGCGTCTACCCGATCTCGTACATGCTCCCGATGCTCGGGATCGCGGGTGCGGATTCCTTCGTGTGGCGTCAGGTCGGCTACTCAATCGCCGATATCCTCGCGAAGTGCCTCTTCGGTCTGCTCATCTACAAGATCGCCCGCGAGAAGAGCTTCGCCGACGACCCGGCTTTCGCCGAGCAGGAGATCAAGGCGGCTCCGTCCAGCGGAGCCTGATCAACGGCGCCACGGCGCCTGCACCACGAATTGGAGCGGTGGTCCCTCAAAGGGGCCACCGCTCCTTCACGTGACGGTCACCATGATCGAGCCATCGCCGCTCCGAATGAGGCCTTCGGTGCCTACCACCGACTATTCTCGGCCCATGATCCATCGGCTGCGGGGAGTAGTTGCCGACAAACTCGACATTGATCCGACCATACCCAACACGCTCGGCAATGGAGCGTCGTTCACTACGGACACAGATGCCGGCCCTCTGAATTTCCTCAACGACGTTCCCGGAGCCGCAGACTTCGATCTCATGCGAAGCAGAGGTCACCTGGCCGATGCCGGTGGCGTCGCCGAGTGGGTCGTTGGCCTTGAGGACCTCATCCGCATGAAGGACGCCTCAGGTCGCGAACAGGATCTGCTCGACATTCACAAGCTTGAAGCGCTACGGGCGACACGACCTCGGGAAGAGTAGAAGCCCACTCATCGTCACGACAGGTCATCTAGGTGAAGCTGGACGAGCGAATCCTGCAGGTAGGTGAGCCAGTCGTAGAAGTCGAGGAGCCCGGCCCGCGGATCCTCGTCGGGGAGTGCGGAGATCTCGTCATGGTTTTCATCGGTCAGCCCGATCCGGGTGCCGATCGCAAGGCGGCCGTCGTTGAGGAACCCGAGCCAGCTCGCCTGCTCCTGATCCGAGAGCGTGACCTTCTCCCCCGACCGCTCGAGGGCCGCTGCGACGGTTCGCGCATGAGTCGTCTTCGTCTCGCGCAGCGACCGCTCCGTGAAGCGACGAAAGTCCAAGGCGGCGTCGTCATCGTCCCGATAGGCGTCAGGTAGCAGCCGTGCGAGCGCTGGGTCAACGGGGGCTTTCGCCTCGTCATCGATCCCGACCATGATCGCGAGCGGGTCACGCGCGTCGCCGGCATCGTCCGGGGCGACGAACTCGATTACCTGAGCCGAGAGGGAGCGCAGCAGGCCCTTCTCGACGTCGTCGAGTCGGATGACGGTGCGGCCCGATCCGGTCCGATAAAAGGCGCCCGGCATCAGTCGTCCTTCTGGAGGGTGGCCCACAGGCCGTAGGAGTGCATCGCGGCGACGTCGATCTCCATCGCCTCGCGGGTGCCGCTCGACACTGTCGCGCGGCCCTTCTCATGGACGTCGAGCATCAGCAGCTCGGCCTTGGCGCGGTCGAACTTGAAGTAGGTCATAAAGACGTACGTGACGTAGGACATGAGGTTGATTGGGTCGTTCCAGACGATCGTGACCCACGGGCGTTCCGTCACCGTCTCCTCCGAGAGGGCGGTGCGCTCGGCTGGCGCTATCGACATGCAGCCATTGTCTCGTACGCTGCTCGGTATGACGGACACGATTGCGGCCCCGGGAGCGATTCCGGCGAAGAGACCAGATCTGCCGAATCCCGAGCTCCTCACGAGGATCCGCGAATCCGTCATCGGTGACGACCAGGTCATGCACGGGCCATTCGGTCCCCGGCGCGTCACGTACGCCGACTACACGGCGAGTGGGCGGGCCCTCAGCTTCATCGAGGACTTCATTCGCGGGGAGGTCCTCCCCCGGTATGCGAATACCCATACCGAGTCCAGCGGGACGGGGCTGCAGACCACCCGCCTGCGCGAGGATGCCCGCGAGATCATTCGCACTGCCGTCAACGGAGACGAGAGCACCTGCGTCATCTTCACCGGTTCCGGCTCCACCGGGGCGATCAACAAGCTCGTCGGGGTCCTGAACCTGCGGATTCCCGCCGATCTCGACGCCCGCTACCAGCTGTCATCGCGCATCCCTGCGGACGAGCGCCCGGTCGTGTTCATCGGCCCGTTCGAGCACCACAGCAACGAGCTTCCGTGGCGCGAGTCCATCGCCGATGTCGTCACCATCCACGAGGATTCCGACGGCCATATCGACGTCGATCACCTGCGCGAGGAGCTCGAGCGGTACGCCTCGCGGCCGATGAAGATCGCCTCGTTCAGCGCTGCGAGCAACGTCACCGGCATCGTCTCCGACACGCACGCCATCACCCAACTCCTCCACGAGCACGACGCACTCGCCTTCTGGGACTTCGCCGCGGCCGCCCCCTATATCGACATCGAGATGAACCCGCGATGCTCCGACCACCCACTCGCCTATAAGGACGCCATCGTCCTGAGCCCACACAAGTTCGTCGGCGGTCCCGGCACCCCCGGCATCCTCATCATCCGCCGAGAGCACCTGCGCAACACCGTGCCCGACATCGTCGGCGGCGGCACCGTCGCCTACGTCAATCCCGAGGAGCACCGCTATCTCGAGGACCCGATCCATCGCGAGGAGGGAGGAACGCCGGCGATCATCGAGTCGATTCGGGCGGGCCTGGTTTTCTCCCTGAAGCAGGAGGTTGGGGTCGATGTCATCCGGGCCCACGAGTCCGACTTCGTCGCCCGAGCTATCGAGGTCTGGGGCGCCAACCCCTCGATCCAGGTGCTCGGCAACCTCACCGCCGAGCGCCTTTCCATCGTCTCCTTCGTCGTCCGGCGCGACAATGGCCGCTATCTCCACCACAACCTGGTCGTCGCGATCCTCAATGACCTGTTCGGGATCCAGTCACGGGGCGGCTGCTCCTGCGCCGGCCCATACGGGCATCGGCTCCTCGGCATCGATGTCGAACGGTCGCATGAGTTCGAGCGCGAGATCACCCACGGCTGCGAGGGGATCAAGCCAGGCTGGGTTCGGGTCAACTTCAACTACTTCATCTCCGAGCCGGTCTTCCACTACGTCGTTCAGGCCGTCGATCTCATTGCCACCGCCGGATGGAAACTGCTCCCCCAGTACCGGTTCGACACCGGCACCGGCCGCTGGCATCACCGCGGCGGTCCAGTCGAGCCGCCCCTGCGCCTGCGCCAGCTCCACTACGACGAGCACGGCCTGCTGCAGTACCCGCAGCAGCACGATCAGGCCCCGGAGTCTGCGCTCGCCGACTACCTCGCTGAGGCGCGGGCCATGCTCGAGTCGCTTCCGGGCGACATCCTCGCCGAGGGCTCTGCGACCCTCTCTGAGGACTTCGAGCACCTGCGCTGGTTCGACCTGCCTTCGGTCTGCCTCGAACCCGTCAGCCCATCAGCCTGACCGTTACTTCACCCGGATCGTGAAGGTCTCCGACACCCCGTAGCTGATGCCGCCTCGTGCGTTGGCAGTCGCACGATAGGTGAGGACCCCCTTCTTGCGTGGCATCTGAATCGTCACCTTCACGACTCCGCGGGCATCAGTCCTTCCCCTGCCGACCGTCCGCCACGTCTGCCCTCGCTGCACCTGCACGAGGATGACCTGCTTCTTGCGGGCAGGCTGGGCGACGACTCGAACGACCGTAGTGTCCTTCGCCTTCACCACGACCTTCTTGGGGCGTGCCCTCACAACTGAGGTGACGAGCACCGGCACCGGATCACTCGCCTGCTCGGCCCGGCCGGCAACGCCCGGCACAAAGATGCGCCAGGATCCCGGCTCGGTGACGGTCGGGTTGAAAACCACGGTGCCGTCGGCGCCGATCGGCGCGCTCGTGATCGGCGTCCAGTCCTTGCCCTGGGCCCTTTGGAACTGCAGGGTGGCCTCGACGCCGGTCACCGGGGCACCACCGGACGTGATAATCGCCGAGACGGTCATCGGCTGCGCGAAGGCGGCCGTGGGCGGAACCGTGAGCGCCACCTCGGTCGCGGCCGGAGCCAGCTGCTGGGCGTAAGCCCGGATCAACGGCCACTGGGCGGGGTCGTCGCCGCCGATCGTCCAGTAGGCAGCCCCGGCGAGGCCGAACTCGCCGACGAGCTGCGTGCGGGCGAGCACCGCCTGCGGACCAACCCACCACATGATTCGCTTGGCCGTGCAGGTCTGGGTAG
>JBMOKH010000202.1:0-4182 GCA_049315365.1 Candidatus Nanopelagicales bacterium | reverse complement strand
CACCCTGTCGGTCACCCCGACGGCCGCTGCGGGGGCAACCGTGACCGTCAACGGTTCAACAGTCGTGTCGGGTTCGCCGTCACCGACGATCGCCCTCACTGTCGGCGCCAACTCGATCACCACGGTCGTGACAGCGGGCAATGGCGTCACGCAGCGCACGTACACTCTCACCGTCCAGCGATCAACGACCGCCGACCCGGATCTGTCGGGCCTGAGGTTGAGCAGCGGGGTGCTGACGCCCGTATTCGCGAAGGGGACGATCCTCTACACCGCTGAGGTTCCATTCTCGGCGAAGACCATTACCCTGAGCCCGACAGCATCGGCGTCCACCTCAACGGTGAAGGTAAACGGCTCGACCGTCGCTCCGGGGGGCCAATCGGACCCGATCGACCTCGCAGTTGGCGACAACGACATCACTGTCACAGTCAGGGCGCACGACCTGTCACAAAAGCGGTACACCGTGACGGTCAAGCGCGCCTCGGAGGTTGAACTCCTCGGGCTGCGATTGAGTAGCGGAACCCTGAGCCCGGCTTTCGGCGGGGGCATCACCGAGTACACCGCGACGGTGCCGGATGCCACGAAGTCGATCACCGTCACCCCTACCGGGTCTTCGACATTGGTAACGATGAAAGTCAATGGCGCAGTTGTGCCGGCCGGTGGGAGTTCGGGGGAGATCCCACTCACGACAGGTTCGAACACCGTCACCATCATCGTGACGACGACCGACAACCAGACGAAGACCTCCAAGGTGGTCGTGACCAGAGCCCCAGGTGCGGCAGTTTCACCAGACGGTGTCCATCTCGGTGGCGGAGTGTGGCTCGTCAGGACCGGTACCTTCTCTCACCTCAAGGTGACGAGGGCGGCCGCGGGTACCACGGCGAAGCCGAAGAAGAAGCAGAGCGTTCGAACCCCCCTGAACCGACTCGTCGCACCCCGGGTCCGTAACCTCACCCCCGGACGGCCTATCGCGTGTCTGTGCGGATCAATGGATCGTGGATCCAGACCGGCACCCTGCGCGCTGGCCGCCAAGGCGTCGCGACCTTGCCAGCCCTGCGATTCCAGAACGCCGGGCGTTTTCAGGTCAAGCTCAGGGCGAGCGACCAGTCGAAGCGCTATATCCGGATCGTCGCCTACCCGGCATAACCCGACCGAGATGGCACCGAACTCCCAGTCGGGAAGGATGGCTCAAGCGCCGCGGATCACCAAGACGTTCGCGGGCACGTCGAGGTCGACCCAAGCGCGATCTGCAGTCCAGACCTGCATTTGCTGCTCAATGGCGTAAGCAAGACAGCAGAGATCACCCAGCGATAGTCGGCGACGGCCGCCCTTCGTTGCCTCGAGGGCCAGAACTGTTGTGATCTGGCAGGTCTGCGGCCAGCCCATCGGCACGACCGTGAGCCCTGCCGATACCAAGTCCTGTGCGAAGGTCACGCCGGGTGGACCGAGCCGATCCAGCTTCGCGATGACCTCGGCCAAATTGACTGCGGTGATGTAAGCATCGGGGAGGACGGATTCGATCTGATCTGCGCCGGGCTCGGTGAAGGCCCAAGCCAGCACGCAGGATGCATCGAGGAGCACGGGTGCGGTCAATGCACCTCCCGAGCCCGCTCGGCAAGGAACTCATCGACGACCGAGTAGTTGGGCCTGCTCGCGATACGTGATCGTGCTCGCCTCAGGGCATGGGCTGGCGTCTCGATGATGAGGCAACCCTCCTCCGCAACATGGACGCGAAGGGTCTCGCCGATCACCAGCCCCGCAGAACGCAGCACCTCGTCGGGGAGCGTCGGTCGGCGGCGTGAGTCGAGTCGAACAGTCCAAGATGATTCTGCGCCAGCCGTGGGGGAGTTCATCTCCTGCTGCAGAGGCAGGTGCGCCGACAGAAGGCCTGCGATGATGTCGAAGCGGGGAAATGCGTCGATACGCAGACACCCCAGGTCGGGCATTGACATCTCGAAAGATCGGACCCTTTCGAATCACCGCAACTACGAAAGGCCTCGCAGCCTCCTTCGGCGCGCCTGGGGCACGGGTGAGCGTCAACACCAAGGGACAGGTGTGCCGGACGATCGGGATCCCCGGAAGCGGACTGTACGACATGGAGCTCGTGAACTCGCGTGCTGCTGGTCCGAGGCACGAACCCGCCATAGATTCGTCAATATTCGGGACTCGTGGGAGCAAGCTGGGCCGCGATTGGCGAAGGAGTCCACAATTCGTGGGAGTGGGAATGGGGGAGCAGCTTGAATGGGAATCAGTCGAATGGAATTCCGGCAAATACCCCGCGCATCGTCACGGCGGCATTTGTCCTGTCGGCACTGCGCTTTGTGTGTGGAATTCCTGGTTCGCCGTGTGCGCTGAGGAGACTCACGTCGGCGACCGGGGAGGAGTATGCCCTGCAAGGTCCCACCTCACGCGTCAGGGCCGACCCAGTTTGTGAGTCGGCCCTGACGGTTACGCACAGAAGACGCGCTGACGGGCTTCAGAAGGCCCGGATCGGTATCACCGACGCAGAATCACTGTCGTCAACAGTTGACGTCTCCTCATCTGAACCCGGCTGTGACCATAGCAACTGCGGCTTGTTGGGTGAATCCTGCGTTGAAGTCCAGTAGGGAGCATTTGGTGATATAACAAGGGCCTCGAAAAGCGGCTGGAGTTCTTCCACTGCCGGCAGATACCAGTCGGAGTAGCCACCCCATGGGGCAACGGCTTCATTCGCGGCCCCTGAAGTGCAAACCTCAGCAGGTGATGTGCTGTTAGTACCGAGCATCGCCTGAGTGTTCGAGTAGCCCGTTCCTATCGCCATCCCCGTAGCGCCAATGAGGTCATTTGACGCAGCGCCCGGACCTTCGCACCAAGGAAAACTTCCGATGGAGGAGGGTTGGGCCTCCAGGTAGAAGCAGTTGTCTCCACATACGGTCCCTGGAGCGCTAAATGGACCTGCGTAGAACACGGTGCCGCCCCCTGGTCCGGTTTCACCTTCTTGGCACTGCCCACCAGAAGCACATGACGCGCCCGCTGCGGCCGCGACGGGCGCGTCTGCCGCTGCCGGAACGTCGTCCTGTACCGCGCCAGAAGGCCCCTCTGTCGTGGACGAGCACCCGGCCACCGCAGCAGTGACGAGCACCAACCCGACGGTCAGCAGTTTCAAGCGTGTTCTCATTGCATCCCCGATCTCAAACGATGGGGATGCCATTCATCCTCATGTGTCTTTGACGAACGATAACCCGTAACGGTTCTCTGGAAGGTGAACGAGTTCAATCTGCGATGCGAAAACCGATTCCCCAATGGACGTGGTGCCAGAACAGTCGAAGGGTCTCAACTCTGACTCCTCTGCTTCATGAATGGCGCCACCAGGGGGTCCACGGAGCGAACTTTGCCGAACAAGGTCGCTCGTTGATAGTTCCCTTCTTGCTGCCGACTATCCCGAGTTGTGTCCGGCAACCGAATGCCCCGAGTCGGCGAAGGGTGGGTGGACCCGTGCTGGCCAAGAGTCGTCTCACCTGCGGGGAGGCGCCGTCGGTGAAGACCCGCTTCAAGGCAAATCCCGACTTGAAGGTTCATGGGTCACCGTCAGACACCGACCGCTGGGGGGGGTGACCCGAAGGTTCCGGGCGGACCCGCACACTCCGGGGAGACGAAGCATTTCGTGTGCTCAAGCGCGGGTTCGTAGACCGGCGAAGTGCTAGAAGGCCCGCACCGGGCGGACTTTTCTCAGGCTCCATTTTGGTGCGGTTCCGTTAAGTTGCTCACTTAAGTACGAGAATTTAGCCTTGTCCCACGAGTTAACGTCACCTTGCGTAGAACTGTAGTAGGCCCCAGTCGCAAAACCTCCGACAGCGGCACGCACCGCCTGCAGGGCCTTCAGTTCGTCCTCCGAAGGCAAAAACCAGTCCGACAATCCGCCGCCGGAGAATGCTCGGGCTGCGACCCCCGCACCGCTCGTGCACCCTCCACTGATCATGTTCCGAGTGTTCGAGAAGCCGGTCCCAATGCGTGTGCCCGTCGTCCCCGCGAGTGAAGTATTGGTCGAGCACCATGCGCTCATCGCTAGGTCCGTTCTCGATACCTCCAGATAGTGGCATGAGGTCCCACAGGCAGACCCGTCACTGGTAAACCCGGACGCCGAGACGTAGAACACCACGCCCCCGCCGGGACCGGTCGAGCCAATCGCATACGACGTCGTCGCGG
>JBMOKH010000201.1:0-4184 GCA_049315365.1 Candidatus Nanopelagicales bacterium | reverse complement strand
TGGACGAGGCCGGCATGAGCTACCGGGCAGCGGTCATCACGGCTTCGAATCGCAGTGCCGCCGGGCTGCGTCCGGATACCTCAGGTCCGATCCTCGTCGCCGGCCTGCGCGATCTGGGCATCGACGTGGGTGATCCCCTCGTGGTCCCGGATGGGGAGCCGGTCGGCGAGGCACTGCGGGCGGCAGTGGCGTCCGGAATCGACCTCATCCTCACGACCGGCGGAACCGGACTCTCCCCCACCGACCGCACCCCGGAGATGACCCGGCTCGTCATCGACCGCGAGGTTCCCGGCCTCGCCGACGCCATCCGCGACCACGGCACGCAGCACGGTATCGCCACCGCCGTGCTCTCCCGGGGCATCGCCGGCCTCGCCGGCCGCGTCCTCATCATCAATGCACCAGGTTCACCGGGCGGCTGCCGCGATGCGATCGCGGCCCTGAGTCCTGTCCTCATCCATGCGCTCGACCAGATCAGCGGCCTTGACCACTGATCAACCGGATGAGGGCAGCCCGCTGAACGCGGACTGGACCGCGATCGTGCTCACCGGCGGCGCCGGAACTCGAATGGGACGGGAGAAGTCCGGCGTCGTGCTCGGCGATTTCACCCTCGTCGACCATGTGCTCAGGGGCCTGCCAAGCGGGATCGCCGTCATCGTCGTTGGGCCTGACCTGCCAGAGCCGCCCCGCCCGGTTTTCTGCACGAGGGAGTCACCGGTGGGAGGCGGGCCGGTGGCTGGCCTCGCCGCGGGCCTAGATCTCGTGACGACGCAGATCGCCTGTGTCATCGCGACCGATATGCCCTTCGCGGGCGGGCTCCTCTCACACCTGACGCACCGCATTCCGGAGGGTGCAGACGCGCTCGTCCCGGTGGACGCCACGGGTCACCGGCAGCCGCTCTGCGCCGCCTACCGCACCACTGCGCTGCGCACTGCAGTGAAGGCCCTCGGCGAAGTGCGGGATGCGTCCATGCGAAGCCTCCTCGATCACCTGGTCGTCGCGGAGATCACCTTGACGGACCTCGTCGAGTTCCCTGACGTGAGCGCGCTCATCGGCCCAAACTCGCTCATAGACATAGACACGCCGAGCGATCTCGATCGCTCCCGCGCAATAATGCTCGAGACGAAGGGACACTCACATGGATAGCCGAACCACCCATGGATGACTGGATCAGTGCGGCCTGCCTGGACCTCGGTATCAGCCCGCCCGTGAGCATCCCCGAGATCCTCGACCTGGCCCGGGATGCCGCGCACAATGTCGAACGACCGGCCGCTCCGATCTCCACCTACCTCCTCGGCTATGCCGTGGCGCAGGGTGCCGACCCCTCTGAGGCCGCCGCGCGACTGTCTCGGCTCGCAACCGGGTGGGTCGCGCAGGAGTGAACCCGCTGGCGGAGGTGAGCTGGCAGGGGGCCCGCGAGGCCGCGGCCATGGTGATCGGCGTCCTGCCCCCCGAGCAGGCGCCGGTGCATCTCAGCCCCGGGCGGGTCCTCGCGACGAACTGCATCGCCCTGTGCGATCTGCCGAGCTTCGACAGCTCAGCAATGGACGGCTGGGCGGTTGCCGGGGCTGGGCCCTGGGCGATCGTCGGTGATGCGCGCGCCGGCTCACCCCTCGACCGTCCACTCGCACCAGGCACCGCTGCGCGGATCGCGACGGGCGCCGTGGTGCCCACCGGCACCGGATCCGTCATCCGATGGGAGGACGCTCGAATCACGGACGGCCTTGTCCGCGCCGATCCTGCCCCCGGATCCGACATCCGCCGCACCGGCGAGGAGTGCCGGGCAGGTGACCTCATCGCACGGCTCGGCACCCTGGTGACGCCGGCCCTCGCCGGCTTCCTCGCCGCCACGGGTCACGACCAAGTCGCCGTCGTTCGCCGGCCGCGTGTCCACGTCCTGCTCCTCGGCGACGAACTCCAGCAATCAGGGATTCCGAGCGGTGGGCGCGTGCGCGACTCGCTGGGACCGCAACTGCCCGGCTGGCTCTCGCGCATGGGCGCCGAGGTCCTCGCCGGCGATCTCGTGGCCGATGACCTCGGCGAGGTCGCGTCGACGCTCGCAAAGGCAGCCGTGGAGAGCGACCTCGTCATCACGACCGGCGGCACCGCGGCAGGGCCCCGCGACCACCTTCGCGCCGCCATAGAGCGAAATGCGGGCAAGATCCTCGTCGACTGCGTCGCCGTTCGGCCGGGTCATCCGATGCTCCTCGCCGAGTTCGCGACTCATGACGGTCGCCGGGTCCCGCTCGTCGGCCTGCCCGGCAACCCGCACTCGGCGATCGTTGGGCTGCTCACGCTCACTGAGCCGCTCATCGACGCAATGCTCGGACGGCCGCGGACTCCGCTTGCCATGGTGACGACCGCGAGCGAGCTGCGCGCCCCGAAGGAC
This sequence comes from Candidatus Nanopelagicales bacterium, assembly GCA_049315365.1. Taxonomy (GTDB): domain Bacteria; phylum Actinomycetota; class Actinomycetes; order S36-B12; family S36-B12; genus WLND01. Next base: position 1,798 of record JBMOKH010000201.1, on the reverse strand, counting down.
CACACTCGGCTCATCGCCGGCAACCTCATTGAGGGCCGATTCGAGCTCTCCCCGTATGGCGGGTCCGCGATGCTCCGCGGCCTAGCGCAGTCGTCCGGGTTCGCCGTCGTCCCAGAGGGCACGACCCCCGAGGGAGCGCGTGTTCAATGGCTTCCCCTGCCCTAGCGGCCCGGTTCATCGCCGTGACCTGTTGTCCTTCCACCATGGAAGCGCCTAGGGTTCGAGGCAACCAAGGAGCCTTCGATGACCGATGTGGCGCGACTCTCGGCGATCGGGATGACCGAACTCATCCGGCGGGGCGAGCTCTCGCCCACCGAGTGCACGGTCGCGGTGCTCAACCGGATGGCGGAGTGGGCGCCAGCCCTTAACCCGTTCGTCGACTTCGACCCCGAGGGTGCACTCATCCAGGCTCGGGCGGCGACCGATGTCATGCGACACGGCGCTGAGGTCGGCCCGCTGCACGGCGTTCCGGTGACCATCAAGAGCAATCAGGCGGTCCGCGGCTTTTCGACCCGGCGCGGGTCGCGGCTCACGTCGACCGAGCCTGCGCCAGCCGATGCCCCGCTCGTCTCCCGACTTCGGAAGGCCGGGGCCATCATCGTTGGCACGACGACGATGACCGAGCAGGGCTGGTCTGCCACCGGCGATAGCCCGCTCACGGGGGCCACCCACAATCCGTGGATGTTCGGGCGCACCGCGGGCGGCTCATCGTCGGGGGCTGCGGCCATGGCCGGCGCCGGCTGCGGCCCCCTCCATGTCGGCACCGATGGTGCCGGATCCATCAGGATCCCAGCGCACTTCTGCGGCGCCGTCGGCTTCAAGCCCACCTACGGCCGCGTCCCCTACGTGCCGGTGCCGAACAATGCGAACCTCTCGCATGCGGGCCCGATCACCCGCTCGGTCCGCGATGCCGCCCTCATGACCGCCGTCATGTCGGGTCCGCATAAGCGCGATTCCATCAGTCTGCCCGGCACCATGAGCCCCGAAGTCGAAAGCGGTGATCTCGCGGGGATTCGCATCGCCTTCAGCCCCGACCTCGGTCACGCACGGGTCGATCCGGACGTCGCCCGGATCGTGCTGCGCGCCCTTGCCGCGTTCACCCAAGCGGGGGCGGTCGTCGAACCCGTCACCCCCTCGTGGGGTCCGGACGGCCCCGCCATCATCCGCGACATGTGGGGCCTAGACGTCCTCGGATTCGTTCCCGGCGACGCGGTGCGGGCGGGCCAGATGGACCCGGGGCTCCTCGCATGCATACGCGATTTCGAGCACTTCAGTGCCATCGAGGGCATCAACGCAACCGGACGCCGGCTCGCCTACGCCGCCGCGGTCAACGCCTGGTTCCCGGACGAGGACTGGGATGTCATCGTGACGCCGAGCGCGTCGGTGACCGCCTTTCCGGTCGGACGCCTGCAGCCGGAAGCCTGGCCGCAGCACCCGTGGGACTGGATCAGCTGGGCGGAGTTCTCCTACCCGTTCAACCTCTCCCACGGCCCGGCCATCAGCGTGCCCTGCGGGCTGTCGGCCGAGGGGCTGCCCGTCGGCCTGCAGATCGCCGGCCCACGCCTCGGCGACGCGATGGTGCTGCGCGTGGCCGCGGCATTCCTCGAGGCCCAGCCATTCAACGAGTGGCCAAAGCCGCCTAGCGACGATGTGCGGATGAGCATCCCGGTCGAAGAGACCACCGAACCCGCCCGGGAGGCAGCCGCCTGAGGGCTGACGCAATCACTGCAGCGCCGCTACGCACCTTGCAGCACCGCTACGCACCTTGCAGCACCGCTACGCACCTTGCAGCACCGCT
>JBMOKH010000200.1:0-4215 GCA_049315365.1 Candidatus Nanopelagicales bacterium | reverse complement strand
TGCGGTAGTAGTAGCAGGTGAGTCGGAAGCCCAGCGGGAAGATAAGGATGAAGAGTGCCGGCGAGAACGCGTAGCCGCCGAACATCCAATCCCCGAACGGGGTGAATCCGAGCAGGGTCGCGCCAGGTGGGCACGCGGTCGACAGGCAGGGCGAGTAGAACGGCGAGATGAGCGGCTCTGCGAAGTAGAAGTCGTTCTCGAAGGCCCGCCACGTCGAGTAGATGACGAACAGGACGAGCACCGCTGCGGTGATCGCCGGCTGGATCCACCATGCGTCTGTGCGCAGGGTGCGGGCCTTGATCTGCGCCCGCTGATCCGGCGCGCCCTGGCTCGATGGTGGGCTGGTGACACTTGCCATGCTCGGTCCTCCCACAGTGGCTTCGTTCCGCGGGGTTGCTCTTCGCGGTGCGTCGAATGCTACGGGAACCAGCGGGAGCCGGCACCGGGACAGCGTGCGAGGTTCATCACACGAGCCAGCCCACCCCAGGGCCTACAGGTCTACGGCGAAGTACTGGGTCTCGAGGAACTCGTGGATGCCGGCGAACCCGCCCTCACGGCCTAGGCCCGACTCCTTCATGCCTCCGAAGGGCGCCGCCGGGTCGGATGCGAGGCCGCGGTTGATCGCGACCATGCCCGACTCCATCTGCCGGGCCACCTTGATGCCCGCCCCAGCATCCTTGGCGAACACGTAGGAGATCAGCCCGTACTCGGTGTCGTTGGCCATGCGGACGGCGTCCGCCTGGTCGGTGAAGCTGACGATCGGGGCGACCGGGCCGAAGATCTCGTTTCGGGTGAGCACGGACCCGTGCTCGACGCCGCGAACGACATAGGGGGCGATGAAGGCGCCCTCCGCCGGCGCCACGGATGACGCGTTGAGCACGGCGCCCTCGCCGGCCGCCTCGTCGAGGAGCTCGTGGATCTTGTCGCGCTCCTTCACCGAGACCATCGCGCCAAGGTCGTTGGCGTGATCACTGCCGGGGCCGATCCTCAGGGCCGCGAACGCCCCCTCGAGCTTGGACGAGAACTCCTCGGTCACCGACTCGTGGACGTAGAAGCGGTTCGCGGCGGTGCAGGCGGCACCGCCATTGCGCATCTTCGCGATCATCGCGCCGGCAATGGCCGCGTCGACGTCGGCGCCCTCGAGGACGAGGAAGGGGGCGTTTCCGCCGAGTTCCATGGAGGAGGGAAGCACCCGCTCAGCGGTCTGGACGAGCAGCATCTTGCCGACATACGTCGAGCCGGTGAACGACAGCGTTGCGACACGCGGGTCGGCGAGGATCGCCGACGATACGGCGCCGCTCGTCGAGGTCGTGATGATGTTCACAACACCCGCGGGCACTCCAGCACGCTGGAGGACATCGCCGATCCACAGCGCGGTGAGCGGGGTCTCGCCGGCGGGCTTGAGCACCGCGGTGCATCCGGCCGCCAGCGCCGGGGCCAGCTTGCGGGTGGCCATCGCCGCCGGGAAGTTCCAGGGGGTGATCATGTAGGCGACGCCCATGGGGCGGTGATCGGTGATGATCGTCTTGTCGCGCGCCGGGGCGTACCGGAAGCCGCCCTCGATCCGCGATGCCTCCTCGGAGAACCACCGGAAGAACTCCGCGGCGTAGGTTGCCTCGCCCATCGCATCGCGCCACGCCTTGCCGTTCTCCAGGCTGATGAGGCGTGCGCAGGTCTCGAGCTCAGCTGACATGATCTCGAAGGCCTTGCGCAGGACCTCGGCTCGGACGCGGGCCGGGGTGGCTCCCCAGGTCTGGAAGGCATCGTGAGCGGACGTCACTGCGTCGAGTCCATCGGCAACCGACGCATTCGAGATCTCCGCGATGGAGGATCCCGTCGCCGGGTCGATCACGGGCATGCGGGCATCGGTTTGCAGCCACTCCCCTGAGATGAGCAGTCCGGTCGGCGCGATGGTCGATGACATTGGTCCTCCAGCGGTCATGTTCGGGGTTGACGCAGCCTAGTGCGCGTGTCCCTCGGGCCGCCATCGAATGCCACCGGCTTAGCAACGAATGCCCCCGGCTTAGCATTGAGCGGTCATGCGCCGGCTCATCCTCACCCTCGCACTCGCCTGCTCGCTCGCCCTCGGGGCGTCCGCAGCGGCTAGCGCCGAGACCATCGGCGGCGAGCAGCTCTCCAAGCGGGGCGTGCAGGTCAACCCCGGTCCGGGTGCCAAGCCGGTCCCGGAGATCTGGGCAGAGACGTGGATCCTCGTCGATGCGACGAACGGCACGGTGCTCGCGGCGAAGAACTCGCATGACCGGCGACCGCCGGCGAGCACCCTGAAGACCCTCACGGCCCTCACCGTCCTCCAGGAGCTCACGCTCGACCAGACCTACGTCGCGAAGGCGAACGACACCCGCGTCGAAGGTGCCAGGGCGGGCCTCATCGCCGGAAAGCGCTATACGGTCAAGGACCTCCTCTACGGAACGTTCCTGCGCAGCGGCAATGACGCCGCCACGGCTCTCGCCCGGGCCCCGGGCAGCGTCAAGCGCACCGTCGAGCGGATGAATGAGGTCGCCCGCCAGCTGCAGGCGAACGACACGACCGCGAAGACCCCGACCGGCCTCGACCACAAGGGACAGGTGTCGAGCGCATACGACCTCGCGCTCATCGCGCGCGCCGGGCTTGCAAGGCCCGACTTCGCGAAGTTCGCCCGGACGAAGACCTACCGTTTCCCCGGTGGCGGGGGCAGCACCTACACGATCTACAACCAAAACCGCCTGCTCATGGGCGGATTCAAGGGCGCCATCGGCGTGAAAACCGGCTTCACCTCGAACGCCGGGCGCACCTTCGTCGGGGCCGCCACCCGCAAGGGCACGACCCTCATCTTCGTGGGAATGGGCATCCACGACGGCAGCGACTCCGCTGCCCGCAAGGCCCTGAAGTGGGGCTTCAAGAACCTCGGCAAGGTCACGCCCGTCGGCATCATGGTCGGACCCATCTCAGCGGCAGGCGATGCCGCCACGCTCCCCGACACCCCGACGGGCGCCTCGGACGAAGAGCTCGCGACCGCCGGCCTTGGCATACCCCCGGCCGGCGACTCGATGGCGCCCTGGTGGTTTTGGCTCATCATCCTGCTCGCATTCGGCGCCCTGGTCCTGGGCTGGCTCGGCAAGCGTCGGCAGCAGGCGGCTGGGCCGGGCGCCGGAGCGCACCAGGCGCCCCGCGCCAAGCGTCAGTACCGGCCGTATCAGCCGCTGTGACCCTCAGGCGACGAACCGGTCAGGCCTCGGGAATCGCCACGAACCCCACCGCGTCGTAGACCGCGGCGAGGGTATGGCGGGCAGTGTCGCGGGCCTTGGCTGCACCCTGGCCCATGAGCCGGCGCAGCTCTTCAGGCTGATCCATGAGCTCGCCTACCCGCTCGCGGATCGGCCGGATGAACTCGATGACGACCTCCGCGGTCTCGGTCTTCAGATCTCCGTAGCCCCGGCCCCCGTAGCCGGCGACGAGGGTGTCCATCGGGGTGCCGGTCAGCGCCTGCTGCATTGTCAGCAGATTTGAGACACCGGGCTTGGCCACCGGATCGAACCGGATCTCCCGCTCGGAGTCGGTGACGGCGCTCTTGAACTTCTTCGCGAGCACCGCATCGTCATCGAGGAGAAACGCGCAGCCGGCCGGGCTGGACTTGCTCATCTTGGCGGTCGGATCCTGCAGGTCGACAATCTTCGCGGTGTCCTTCACGAACAGGCCCGCCGGCACCGTCAGGGTCTCGCCGAAGGTGGCGTTGAATCGCTGGGCGAGATCGCGCGTCAGCTCGAGGTGCTGGCGCTGGTCCTCGCCTACGGGCACGGCATCGGCCTGGTAGACGAGGATGTCGGCGGCCTGGAGGATCGGGTAGGTGAAGAGCCCGACGGTCGAGCGGTCGGCGCCGCCCTTCTGCGACTTGTCCTTGAACTGGGTCATCCGACTCGCCTCGCCGAACCCGGTCTGGCACTCGAGCACCCAGGCGAGCTGGCTGTGCTCGGGCACGTGGCTTTGGACGAAGACCGTGCACCGCTGCGGGTCCAGGCCGATCGCGAGCAGTTGCGCGAACGACAGGAGGGTTCGCTGGCGCAGAAGGCCCGGATCGTGATCGACGGTGATGGCGTGCTGATCGACGACGACGTAGTAGGCATCATGGGTGTCTTGGACCCTCACCCACTCGCGCAGCGCCCCGAGGTAGTTGCCGATGTGGAATGCATCGGCGGTCGGCTGGATTCCGGACAGGAC
>JBMOKH010000199.1:0-4222 GCA_049315365.1 Candidatus Nanopelagicales bacterium | reverse complement strand
ATGATGCCGGCGAGCGCCGATGAGATGTGGGTCTCGCTGAACGCGAACATCGTCCAGGGGATCGTGCTCACGACGGCGCCGTATATGAACAGCGGCTTCCAGGTCCTGCGCGGTGGCAGGGCCGTGCGGGTGATCGCGCTGATGATGAGCAGGGTGATAGCACCGAGGACGATGCGGCCGAGTGAGACGCCGACGGGGGTGAGCGACTCAAGCCCGATCTTCATGAAGGCGAACGAGCCGCCCCAGATGAGGGCCAGCAGTAGGTAGGACGGCAGCCACCTGGACGTCGCCGAGGGTTGCGTCACCGCCCATTCATACCAGCGAGGCGCTGGGGCACTCTCTACCCTGTGCGTGCATGGCGGTCTGCCTCCAGGGCGAGCAACTGCTCCTTCACCTCGAGGCCCCATGCATAGCCGGCCAGCGAGACGTCGCCCCGGATCACCCGGTGGCAGGGGATCGCGAGGGCAATCGGGTTGCTGGCGCAGGCGGACGCAACAGCGCGTGCGCCCCTCGGGCTGCCGATGCCCGCCGCCAGTTCGGCGTACGTGCGGGTCTGGCCGACCGGGATCTCGCGCAGCGCCTGCCAGACCCGTGCCTGGAATGCCGTGCCGCGGATGTCGACGGGCAGGCTCGCTGCGCTCCCGGTGAGCGCCAGTGCGCGCAGGGCGGTCATGACGTCGGTCATCGCATCGTCATCGCGCACGAGCGTCGCCCGAGCGAAGCCCGTGGCAACCTCCCGCTCGATGGTCGCCTCGTCCGTCCCGATTCGGACGGCGCAGAGCCCGCGCGCCGAGGCGACGGCGATGAGGATGCCGATTGCGGACGGAGTGGCGGCCCAGATGAGCAGTTCGCCGGAGGCCCCGGAAGCGAACTCGCTTGGCGTCATGCCCAGGCGTCGTCCGGCCTCCTCGTAGAAGGCGCGCACCGATCCGTAGCCCGCGTCGTGGATCGCTTCGGTTACCGTCGGAGCGCTGCGAAGAGCGGCGCGCGCCAGCATCGTCCGCACTGACCGGCCGTAGTCACGGGGCGTGACCCCTACCGATCCGGTGAAATCGCGTTGGAGTTGGCGAACGCCGCAACCCGCGAGTCTCGCAAGGGTCGCCGTCTCGATCGGGCCGCCGGACGCTTCCATGGCCCGGCAGGCGACGAGGACGCGCTGCAGTGGGGTCGACACGCGGCAACGGTATGGCGCCGGCATGCGCCTGCGCACTCCGGTTCACGACACCGGTGGCGATTGGTCAGTTGCAGGTGCAGCGCTGCTCGACCGGCACGTTGGCCATCACCTCTTGCACATGCTCGCCGCAGCCGCTCCACGTGACCAGACTGCAACCATTGCAACGCACCGGACTGCACATTTGAGCCTCCATAGGTTTGAGCCAACATCGGAAGGATACCCCAGGGGGTATCAAAACGCCAAGAATCCAAGCCTAGGACCTTCGGCCCGACTCGACGGCCTTTGGCCTCTGCCGACCCCCGACCAGCGCGGTTAACGTCAACCGTGGCCCAATGAGACTACGGGGGAGTGACGCCATGGGAAAGCTAGACGGCAAGGTCGCGATCGTCACCGGGGGTGCTCGCGGCATGGGCGCGGAAGAGGCTCGGATCCTCGCGGCGGAGGGCGCACGAGTCATCGTCTGCGACGTCCTCGACGAAGAGGGCGCAGCAGTCGCCTCGAGCGTCAACGGCACCTACCGGCACCTAGACGTGACCGAGGAGTCCGATTGGGCAGACCTCGTCGCCACGGCAGAACTGTCACTGGGACGCATCGACATTCTCATCAACAACGCCGGCGTCGTCGGCTTCTCTCCGGTCGACAAGACTGACCTCACCGAATGGAATCGGGTCATCGGCATCAACCTCACCGGCGTGTTCCTCGGCATCCGCGCCGTTGCGGCGCCCATGGCGGCCGCCGGCGGCGGAGTCATCGTGAACATCTCCTCGACCGCAGGCATCATGGGCTATTCGAATCTCAGCGCCTACGTCGCCAGCAAGTGGGGCGTGCGCGGACTGACGAAGGCCGCGGCCCTCGACCTCGCGAAGGACGGAACCAGGGTCGTCTCAGTCCATCCCGGCGGGGTTCGCACCCCGATGACCGCCGGTGTCGATGCCGGAGACATGTACGCCGGCCAGCCCATCCACCGGATCGGCGAGCCGGCCGAGATCGCGAAGCTCATCCTCTACCTCGTTGCCGACGCCACCTACTCGACCGGGACCGAGTTCATCGCCGACGGCGGGGCCACCGTCGGGCAGGTACTCAACATCTGAGGGGCGGTCAGTTCGCAGGAACGCGCCAGATGAGGCGCGTGCCGCCGCTTTCGGACACCCGCTCGAGGGCGCATGAGCCCCCGAGTCCGATGGCCCGCGAGTTCAGGTTGGCGACGCCGGAGCGCCGCCCCGACCCATCGAACGGCACGCCGATGCCATCGTCCGTCACGATGAGCATCACGTCGGATCCGATGACCTCTACCAGAACTTCGACCCTCCCCGCCTGCGCGTGCCGCGCCGCATTCGTGAGCGCCTCGCGCAAGGCGGCAATCAAGTGGTCGGCGGTGGCGTCAGACACCAGCGAGTCGATCACCCCGGCGAACCGGATGGATGGCTCGAATCCCAGCAACGCCGCTGCCTGCTCGGTCTCTCGCAGGATGCGGCCACGCAGGCCGGTCGACGGGCCCACGGTCGGCTCATGCAGCGCGAAGATCGTCTGGCGGATCTCGCGGATCGTCTCGTCCATCTCGTCAACGGCCCTCGACATGCGGTCGCGAACCGACTCGTCGAGACCGGGTGTCCGCAATGCCCCCTGCAACTGCATCCCGGTGGCGAAGAGGCGCTGGATGACGAGGTCGTGCAGGTCGCGCGCGATGCGATCGCGATCCTCGTAGACCGCGAGCCGGCCCTGTTCCTGCCGCGCTTCCGCCAGCACGAGGGTCACGGCTGCCTGCGCCGCGAAGGTCTCCGCGAGCTCGACGATGTCGATGGGCACTGCACCTGCACTGACATCCCAGAGCAGGGCCACGACGCCGAGGGTGCGATCAGCGGCGAGCATCGGCAGCGCGATCATCAGGCCGAACTCGCGAGGCACGTCTATGTCGAGGGTGACCAGACCGCCCCGGACGGTGCGGCGCGATGTGAAGGCCTCGACGATGAACTGCCCCTCAGCCGGCTCCCGGCCGAGAAGCCCTCGGCTGAGTCCCTCGAAGGCCGCATTGCGCGGAATGCGCGGACGGCTCCGATGAACAGTCCAGCGAGTGGGTGCCGCACGGGCGTCCTCCCCCTCGGGCCCGACGTTCACCACCTCGATGACGAGATTGCCATGCATGTCCGGCATCGCGACCAATGATGCGTCCGCCCCGGTTAGCCCTCGAACGCGCTCACTGATGACAGGGAGGACCTCGGCGCTCTCGGCTCCGCCCAGCACGGCGTTGGCGATTGCGGCGACCGCCTCCTGCCAGCGCTCGCGCTGACGGCTGCGCTCATAGAGCCGTGCGTTCTCAATGGCGACCGCGGCCGCGGCGGCGAGCGCCATGACCGTCCGTTCGTCCTCTGACGTGAATCCGCCGACACCACGCTTCTCCGTGAGGTAGAGATTTCCGAACACCTCACCACGCACCCGAACGGGAACCCCGAGGAATGAGTTCATCGGCGGGTGGCCGGGCGGGAACCCGCTCGAAGTGGGATGGTCGGAGAGCCGCTCAAGGCGGATCGGGACCGGATGCTGGGTGAGCAGGCCGAGGATCCCCTTGCCTGTCGGGAGGGGGCCGATCGACTCCGCCACGGAGGGGTCGATGCCGACATGGATGAAGTCAACGACCCTGCCCTCAGCCCCGAGGACCCCGAGAGCGCCGTACTCGGCATCGACGAGGTCGACGGCCGCCTTCACGATGCGGCGGAGTGTCGCTCCGAGCTCAAGGCCGGCCGCGACCGAGACGACCGCGGCGAACAGTCCGCTGTCCCTGTCCTCCCCCATCGGCCCATCATCCCCGGAAGGCGGCCTGACCGGAAGTGGGTACCCGACTCACCGCGACCCCGGCCGGCAGCCCCTCGATGAGCTCAGCCATCTCGAGTTCGTCCCGCTCGGTCCGCAATTGCTCGGCGAACCAGCCATTCCCTGAGGCGAGGACGCGGCAGGAACCCTCGGCTTCGATGCTGCCCTCGCGCAGGACGATGACGTGGTCGTCGAGATCGATGCCTCGAAGCCGGTGGGTGATCGTGACGCGGGTCGAGC
>JBMOKH010000198.1:0-4269 GCA_049315365.1 Candidatus Nanopelagicales bacterium | reverse complement strand
ACGCGCAGGAGATGGACTTCAATGACATCCGCACGACCCTCCAGGCCCTGTGCGCCCTGTACGACAACGCGAACTCACTCCATACCAACGCCTACGACGAGGCGGTCACGACGCCATCGGCCCAGTCGGTGCGACGGGCGCTCGCGATCCAGATGATCATCGACAAGGAGTGGGGGCTCTCGTCGAATGAGAACCCGCTCCAGGGCTCGTATGTGGTCGATGAGCTGACCGACCTGCTTGAGGAGGCGGTCCTCGTCGAGTTCGAGCGCATCGCCGATCGCGGCGGGGTGCTCGGCGCCATGGAGACCGGCTACCAGCGCGGACGCATCCAGGACGAGTCGATGCTCTACGAGCACCGCAAGCACGATGGCAGCCTCCCGATCATCGGCGTGAACACCTTCCTCCCGGCCGAGGGCAGCGACACCCCGGCGACCGTCGAGCTCGCCCGCGGCACGCAGGAGGAGAAGGACTCCCAGTTGCGCCGGCTCGCCGATTTCCAGGCGAGGCATCGGGACGAGGCGCCGGCGGCACTCGAACGGCTGAAGGCTGCCGCGACCTCCGGAGGCAATGTCTTCGATGCGCTCATGGACGCTGTCCGCACCTGCTCGCTCGGGCAGATCAGCGAGGCGTTCTTCGAGGTCGGCGGCCAGTACCGCCGAAATGTGTGATGGCTGCGAGGGCGATAATGACGCCGCGGCTCCCGATCCGACCCGAACGCTGAACCTCCCACCTGACTAGCGCAGGCCCTCCCACCTGATTGGAGCACGACGTGACCACGTCAGTCATCATCGCCGGCGCCCGGACACCGATCGGCAGGCTGCTCGGCAGCCTCTCGGGCCTGAGCGCCTCAGAGCTCGGCGGCATCGCCATCCGCGAGGCTCTGAGCCGTGCAGGCGTTGACCCGGCCGATGTCGATGCCGTAATCATGGGCAATGTCGTTCAGGCCGGGGTCGGCCCGAACCCGGCGCGCCAGGCTGCGATAGCGGGGGGCATCGGCTTCGACGTCCCGGCGATCACGCTGAACAAGCTTTGCCTGTCCGGCCTGAGCGCGATCGCGCACGCCGACCAGCTCATCAGGCTCGGCGAGCACGAGGTGATCGTCGCCGGCGGCTTCGAGTCCATGACGAACGCCCCGCACCTGGTGCTCGGGTCGCGCAAGGGCACGAAGTACGGCGCTGCCCGGATGGTCGACGCACTCGACCAGGATGCGCTCACCTGCGCATTCGATGGTGTCTCCATGGGCGCCGCAACGGAGCGCTACCAGGCATCCTTCGGCCTCACCCGCGAGGCGCAGGACGAGTTCGCGAACGCCTCCCATGCCCGTGCTGCGCAGGCCGCCGCCGAGGGCCGCTTCGACGAGGAGATTGTCGGGGTTTACAACGCCAAGGGCGATCTGCTGCTTGCCGCCGACGAAGGCGTACGGCCGGGCACGACCCCCGAGAGCCTGAGCAAGCTGCGTGCGGCATTCGGTACCCCCGGATCCGAGTCAGCTGCGACGATCACCGCCGGCAACGCCTCTCAGCTCTCCGACGGCGGTGCCGCGGTCGTGATGATGAGCCGGGCTCGTGCCGAGGAGCTGGGCCTGACCTGGCTCGCGGAGGTCGGTGCCTACGGCAATGTCGCCGGTCCCGACCCGTCACTCGTCGTCCAGCCTGCCCGGGCCATTCGCGACGCCCTGCGTCGCGACGGCACCGTCACCCTCGACGACATCGACCTGTTCGAGATCAACGAGGCGTTTGCGGGCGTTGCCCTCGCGTCATCGGCCGAGCTCGGCATCTCGACCGACATCACGAACGTCAATGGCGGGGCCATCGCCCTCGGCCACCCGGTCGGCATGAGCGGGGCACGTATCGTCTTGGCCCTCGCGCTCGAGTTGAGGCGCCGTGGCGGTGGGCTCGGCGCGGCCGCCCTCTGCGGCGGCGGCGGCCAAGGCGATGCCCTCATCATCCGCGTCCCGGCGAAGGCCTGACCCATGGGCACCGGGGCTGACTTCGACCGTTATCAGCTGTCCGAGGATCACGTCGCCATCCGCGATGCGATCAGGGAGATCTCGACCGACCTCATCGCGCCCCATGCCGCGGAGGTCGACGAGACGAGCACGTTCCCGCAGGCGGCCTACGACGCGCTGAGCGCATCAGGCTTCCACGCCCCCCATATCCCGGAAGAGTATGGAGGCGCAGGCGCCGACGCGCTCGCGACCTGCATCGTCATCGAGGAGGTCGCGCGGGCCTGCGCATCCTCCTCGCTCATTCCCGCTGTGAACAAGCTCGGCACGATGCCGGTAATGCTTGCCGCATCCGAGGAGATCAAGTCCAAGTACCTTCCTCGGGTGGCGAGCGGCGAGGCGCTGTTCGCGTACGCGCTCTCCGAGCGCGAGGCCGGCTCCGATACAGCTTCCATGCGGTGCCGGGCGACCCGCGATGGCGACGAATGGATCCTGTCGGGGCAGAAGTCGTGGATTAGCAACGCTGGAGTAGCCGAGTACTACACGGTGCTCGCCGTCACCGACCCCGATGGTAAGCGCGGCAGCAATGTGAGCGCCTTCGTCGTCGAGAAGTCCGACCCCGGCTTCACCTTCGGCGAGCCCGAGCGAAAGATGGGCATCAAGGGATCACCGACCCGCGAACTCCGTTTCGACGGAGCCCGCATCCCGGGCGATCGCATGATCGGCGAACCCGGCACCGGGCTCAAGCTGGCACTGCGAACGCTCGACCACACGCGCATCACGATCGGTGCACAGGCCGTCGGCATTGCCCAGGGGGCCCTTGACTTCTCGCTCGGCTACGTCAAGGAGCGGCAGCAGTTCGGCAAGCGAGTCGCCGACTTCCAGGGCATCCAGTTCATGCTCGCCGACATGGCCATGGAGCTCGAGGCGGCGCGGCAGCTCATGTATGTCGCGGCGGCCAAGTCGGAGCGCAATGACTCCGATCTTGCATTCTTCGGTGCGGCAGCCAAGTGCTATGCCTCCGACGTTGCCATGCGCGTCACAACCGATGCCGTGCAACTCCTTGGCGGCTACGGCTACACCAAGGACTTCCCGGTCGAGCGCATGATGCGTGATGCGAAGATCACCCAGATCTACGAAGGCACGAATCAGGTGCAAAGGATCGTCATGGCAAGGCACCTGCTCAGCGGCTGACAGCGGCCGCCAGCAGGCTCGCTGGGCAGCGTTCCTACGGCTGCACCGCTACGACAAGTCGTGAACCGCGGTCGTGTGCGCTGAGTGACCACGTCCCGGCACTCGAATGGTGGAGCAGCGCGCTGCCGATACCGGACTTGCGCCCTGCGGACCTGTGTCGCTGCCGGTGATCTCGACGATGCACGTCCTGTCTGGGCGGGTGCTCACCACGATGTCGATGCGGGTGGCCATTCCGTGGCGGATCGCGTTGGAGGTGCTCTCCGAGGGCGAGGGCGTCGCGTCGAGGTCGACTTCGCCCTCGTCTTGGATGTCTATCGTGAACTCGCACAGGGATCTCCAGAGTGCCGCCGTGCGCTGTGGACCTCCTCGTTGATGCTGGCAGCCGAGCGGGCGTGGTTGAACGGTGGTCCAGGATCGCCATCGCCTCGAGCAGCGCTTCGATCCGCATTCGTTCTCTACCGGCCTCGCTGGAGACTGACAACACGCTCAGCCGTGCGATCTCATCGTTCGAGTGGCCTGCCGAGACCAGTCGCATGATCTCGATGCTCTCATCGCTGATGCCCGGATCGGACGGATTGCGCGAAGTGTTCGTTGACGGGCCCATTCCCTGCGACCCGACTGCGAGGTGCAGCAAATTGCCGAGCACCTCGCTGTCGGTCGCGGTCCTCTTCACGAGCTATTCGGACCCCTCTGGCATCGGCGGCAGGTGCAGCCCTATAGGTCGAGGCTCCTCATAGGTCGAGATGATGACGAGCCCAATCCCCAGGAATCTGAGGCGCAGCCCGCTGGACAGGTCGACGCCGGTCGGGCCCTCGCCGAGATCGAGATCTAGGACGGCCACCGCCGGCACGAGGTGCCGTGCCACTCATGGCGCTTCGGCAACGCTCGACGCCGATCGCACGAGGGACCAGCCCAGGCCCCATGAAGGGCGTAGCACCGTGCGGCTACTGCTCCCCGGAGTCATCCCCCGGGTCGGCCCCGGGATCATCGCCCGCGCCGCCGCCAGACTCTTCACCGGTGTCTGCTTCAGCATCAGCCCCGTCGTCTGGCTCCGAGCCGCCACCGGAGTCGCCGCCTGCGCCGGAGTCAGCGTCCGCGCCGGAGTCGCCCTGTGAGTCTGCGCCGGAGTC
>JBMOKH010000018.1:0-19045 GCA_049315365.1 Candidatus Nanopelagicales bacterium | reverse complement strand
TCCGATGCATGCCTGGCCGAGGAGATGGAGAAGATCTTCGTGCCCGGTTGGCGCTTCATTGGCGTCCTCAGTGAATGGGAGAAGGCCGGCTCCTACAAGCGAGTGCAGGTGGGACGCCACGACGTGATCGTCGTCCGCGATGGCGACGGAGTCCTGCACGGAGTTCGCAATTCCTGCCGCCACAGAGGCTCTAGCCTTCTTCAAGAGGAGTCCGGCGACTGCGGGCGCACGATCAGCTGCCGCTACCACGGGTGGACGTTCGCACACGACGGCGAGTTGAAGGGCGCTCCGCGAATGGGCGAAGACTTCGACAAGTCCTCCTACGGCCTCGGAGCGGTTCCTGTGGAGGCGTGGAACGGTCTGGTCTTCGTGAACCTTGGGGGCAAGCCCGCATCCTCGGTGGCGAAGACCTTTGCACAGGTGGAGCTGCCCTACCCCGGTTTGGCGGAGTCGAAGGTGGCCAAGCGCGTCCAGCGGGTCTTGAAGGCGAACTGGAAGGTCACCTGGGAGAACAGCCTCGAGTGCTACCACTGCGCCATCAACCATCCGACGCTCGGTACCGTCGCTGACCTCAATGCGGACGGCGGCTATTTCGAGGAGACTGTTCCGGATGAGGATTTCAACTACTACAGCTTCCCTATCATCCCTGGAAACGTGACCGTCACACCAACAGGACAGTTGGGCAGCACCAAGCCGTTCGGAGCGCCCGCGGAGGAGCCCGTCAAGTTCATGTCCTGGCATGCATCATTGTTCGAGATGGTCTTCAGTCCGGACCACGTGGCCATCATGACTCACCTTCCCCTCTCGCCCACCGAGACTTTGATCGAGAGCGTGTTCCTGGTTCCCGGTGATGCAGTCGCAGGACAAGACTTCGATCCAGAGACCTTTTTCGCAGCACACCTGCAGGTGCGCTCAGAAGACGACGGCGTCTGCGAGCGGGTCCAGCAGGGCGTCAGCGCAGTGGGTTACCAGCCGGGGCCGTTCAACGACTACTTCGAGATGGAGAACCGCAGGTTCCTCCACTGGTACAACAAAGCGATGAGTCGCTGAAATCATGAGGGGTGCGGGAGATCTCCTGCACCCCTCATGATCTCAAGGCCAGATCAAGCCATGACTTGGCGATAGAGACGAACAAAGTTCTGGTTCTGGAACTCGTAGGCCGGGTTGTACGGGCCGGGCTTGTAAGTGCCGGATTCCATACCCCGCTGCACACGGGTACAGATAACGTCGTCCTGACTTCGGACCACCTGATGGAGACCATTCAGGTGGGTGAGGTCGTAGTCGACGCCTTCCGTGGCGTCCTCGTCAACCAGCATGAGGAGTCGCAGGCGACTTCGGGATGGTGACAGCGGCGAATAGGTCATGATGTGTGCGTGATCCGGGGGCAGGATGATCTCGAAGATGCTCGTGTGCCACTGAAGGAACCCTTGGCCGGCCGGAGGGGCGATGCCGCCACCGAGTAGACGAGTGCAGCCGTACGAGCCGTCAAGTGTGGAGGAGACAACGCCGTCCAGAAGTGGGTAGGTGGGCCTGTAGTCGTATTCCCCCGCGGACAGGTGGTTCGGCTGGGCACCATCCCTGACAATGTTCGCCACCTTGCGAAGCTCCGGGTGATTGGGACCGCAGTGGTAGCACTCCAGTGCGTTCTCCCAAAGGATCTTCCAGTTCGCCGCGACGTCATACTCGAGGACGCTGGCTACCTTAGTTCGGTCCAAGCGCCAGGGTGAAAGGTCAACTCCCTCCAGTTGCTGGCTTACCGACGCGATTGGGTCCGGGCTGAAGGTTATGAACACCAAGCTGTTCCAGACTTCCGTCTGCAGCGTCTGCAGGCCAAGGTTCGCTCCCTCCAGATTGTCGGGCCGGAACGGGGCTCCCGCGAAGTCGCCTTGATGCCTGAATGACCAAGCGTGGTAGGGGCAGGTGACCGTGCGGCCGCAGTTGCCCGAGGGCTCACTGACCAGCTCCGAACCTCGATGGGGACATACGTTGTAGTGGGCAGTCACACCATCAGCGGTTCGGATCACGAAGTACCGCCTGCCTGCCATTTCACCGCTGAGGTAATCGCCGATCTGGGGCAGTTGCGCTGTGTGGCAGGCGAAGAGCCAGCCACGAGTGAAGAACCGTTCGAGTTCGCGCCGGAAGTTGCCCTCACCAATCATCTCTTCGGCCGTCAGCGAGTGCGTCGGTAGACTGGCGGTCTCAACGAGATCCGTGGCCATTGACATCTCCTTCTTTCGTGTGTTGAGCCCGCTAGGCCCGTGGGTCGGAGTCGTGAACGATCGTTCCCCTGTACATCGTGAGCAGCGGCTTTGTCTTATGGATGGAATGCACCGACACCCCCGGATCCAGGATGTCCTGGTCGACGATGACCAGGTCCGCGTCCTTTCCAACTTCAAGACTTCCGGTCCGGTGGTCACGGTGCAGTTGATATGCGGATGCGAGCGTGTGCATGACCACTGACTGGAGGCGCGTGAGGACCTCATCCCCGCTACCAAGGCCCCCGGGGTATGTCTCCCGGTCATCTGAGAGCGACGATTCTCGCGTCGCGGCGGTTTGAATCGACAGCCACGGATTCAACGGATCGACCGGCCAGTCGCTTCCGCCCGCCACGACGCCACCTCGCGCCATCACGGTGCGCAACGGGAACTGGGTCCGAAAGTCGGCCTCGGTGACGAAGGGCCGGATCAGCTCCTCGATGAACGAGTTCGCGGCTATCCACTGGGTCTGTGTGTTGTAGATGACACCCAGATGAGCGAAGCGTCCTGAGTCCTGCTGCCGGATGAACTGACCGTGCGTCACGATATGGCGAGCGTCCCAGGCATTCGACTCCTGCACCACCTCGAAGTTGTCAAGCGCCTCCGCGACAGCGCGGTTTCCCAGCGAGTGAGTCATGCTGCTCCAGCGATCGTCGTGCAGGGTCTGGAAGCCGATCAGACTGTCCGAGCACGAGGGATCCTCTCCTCGGTGCGTGCCCGGGACATAGTGGGGACACGCGTGGGTTCCCACGTTCGTGCGGTAAGGGTCGAACATCGCGGCTGTCTGGCCCGGATACTCAGTGACGCCGTCACACATGATCTTCGCCGTGTCGACGATTAGCTCGCCCGGGCCCTCGGAATTGCGGTATCCGCTGAAGCGATCACGCAGTTGATTGAATCCGTCAACCAGATCTCTGCTGCTTTCACTTGCCATCCCACGGATGTCGTTGGCCCAGAGTCCCTGGTTGACCAGGATCGAAAGGCCCCCTTCGTCGGCAATCTGAGCCCACGCCTCGAGATCACTTGGGTCGCCTCCAGCGACGAACGTCCCGGTGATGCCGGACCTCGTTAACGCCCCCAAAGTGGCGAGTTTGGCGTCCTTCAGGACCTGCATGGACAACGGCGGATCCGTCCCGATGTCGATGCCGTAGACATCAGTGAGCTTTCCAGTTGGAATGCCCTCGGTGTCGCGGTCGATGTCGCCACTCGCCAGTTCGTAGGGATCGGGGCCGATGCCGGCGATCTCGAGCGCCCGGCTGTTGAGCCACTCGCTGTGGTAGCCCGAGAACGCAACGGTGATGGGCCGACTGGTGCCCACACCCAATGGGTCTTCGTCAGGATTCCGGCTCAGCCGATCCAGGACCTGGCGATTCATGGCCGACTGGTCTGCGTCCGTCGTCGAACTGAATCCGGTGACTCGCAGCAGGCTGTTCTCGTTTTGCAGGAACGGAAGTTGGTCCTCACGGAGGAGGCATTCGCCGATCTTGGCCAACACCGCATCGAGATCCGTGCCGGGCATGTAGTCCAGGTCGCATACCGTCGGTCGCACACCGTGGATGTGGCTGTCGATGAGCCCGGGAAGTACCAACTGTCCTTCGAGATGCACGACGCGCGTGCTTGACCCGACGAGACGGGCCATCTCGGCATCACTGCCGATGGCGACGATCAGGCCGTTTAGTACCGCCAATGCAGACGCGTACTGGGCCGTGGACTCCAGAATCCGACCCAGGTCGCCTTCGGGAACTGTGACCTGCAGGATCCGCCCGCCCGTTAGCACCAGGTCCGCCGGCGTAGTCGACGCGGGAGCGTATCCTGACTGGGTGCTGCTCACAGTGGCCACCTCCTAGTGCGTGCGGCGGATGCAATCCGTTCCAACCATAGCAAAGAGCCCTAATTCACGGCTAGGACGTGGCTCATGTGGTAATAATTCTTGAAATTGGGCGGCGTAGTGAATATCCGGCCCGAAGAAGACGCCCGTCTGGCTGAAGGGAGGCACCAATGGATCTGGCTGTCACTGCGCGGGTCGTTTCTCGGCGGCACCTGGTGCCCGGGCAGGTAGTGGAGGTCATGCTTGCCCCTCACGGTCCAGACCCTCTGCCGGACTGGAAACCCGGCGCACACATTGAAGTCGTCCTCCCCTCGGGACTCATCCGTCAGTACTCGCTGTGTGGTCGTCGAGACAGCGATCAATACACACAGTGGCGGTCCTGCGCGAACCGAAGTCGCGAGGTGGGTCCACGGAGATTCACGACTCCGTGCATGTCGGCGATGAGCTCATGCTGCGCGGTCCCCGCAACCACTTCCGCTTCGTCGATGCACCCACAGCCATCATCATCGCCGGCGGCATCGGTATCACCCCGCTGATTCCCATGATCCGGCACTGCTCTGAAGCTGGGATCGACTGGCATTTGCACTACGGCGGGCGGTCACGCGCGTCCATGGCGGATGTCGAGGACCTAGATGGTGTTCAGCGACAACTCTTAGGAGTGCTGAGTGGGTAGGCTCGTTGACGCCAAGAGGGAACCGCCAAATTCAGAGCGACTCTTGGCCGCGGCAGGCGCCAGTTGGCCCGCCGCCCTGGGTATGCGCTTCATCCGGGAGGCGGTCGACGGAGTGTTACTACCCGAGGTTTTCGAGCGCTATCTGATACTCGAGCAAGACTTCGTGAGGGCGGCGGTGGTTAGCGTGTGCCGAGCGGTAGCGACATCCCCAGACCGTCACGCCTACGACGGTCACCTCCGCACTCTCCACCACCTCATCGGTGAACAGTTGCCGGGTCTAGAGCAAGTGAGCGTACCGCGTGTTGGAGCATCAGCCAGCAGGCCTGAACTTTCATCGTCGGCTCTTAGCGAATACGTGGCGGAGCTCTCCATTGGTGCCTCGTACGTAGAGATCGTGTGTTGCATGCTGCCGTCAGAAGTCCTGTATGCAAGGTGGTGTGCCACTGCTCGCGGAAAGGGCCATGACGATGGATTGTTGGGAGATTGGATTGATCTCCACACATGTGCCCGATATACCGATCAGGTCAACTATCTGGTGGCGGAGGTAGATCGTCTAGATCTGACCACGCAGAGATTGCGCGACTTGGAGATCTGGTCGGGCATGTTCTCGACCTGGAGGTTGCCATGCACGATCAGAGTTACTAGGCGGGTGGCGGTGTATAGAGGAGCGAATCTGGCACCGCTGGACGTGGCCCTGCCAGATTCGCCAAACCGCATCGTGCACAGCGACTCGCTCGAAGGCCCTGTCGTTGTTGACGGATAGCAGACAGGTAGCCCGGGTGAATAGTGTGGTCACATGCATCTCACTCCGCACGAGCAGGAGCGGCTCTTGGTCTCCTATGCGGCCGACCTGGCCTGGCGGAGAAGGTCGCGGGGGTTGAGGCTCAACTATCCCGAGGCGGTTGCGGTACTGGCATCGTTCATCTTGGAGGGCGCTCGTGACGGGCGATCGGTAGCGGAGCTGATGTCATCGGGCCGTGAGATCCTCGGTCGCGAGGATGTGATGGACGGGGTGCCCGAGATGATCGTGGAGGTTCAGATGGAAGCTACGTTCCCCGACGGCACGAAGCTCGTCACGATCCACAACCCGATCCCGTGAGCGATCTGCCGGTTGTCCCGGGCGAGATACTCGTCGCGGAGGGAACGCTCGAGATCAATGCGGGAAGAGCGAGCGTCATGATGCGCGTCATGAACACGGGGGACCGCCCGGTGCAGGTGGGCAGCCACTACCACTTCGCTGCGGTGAATCCCGCCCTGCGGTTCGATCGTGCCGCCGCCCTCGGCTTTCGCCTTGACATCATCGCGGGCACCGCAGTCCGCTTCGAGCCGGGGGTCGAGCGCGAGGTGGTGCTCGTCGCACTCGTCGGGGGCCGACTCGTCCCCGGACTCCGCGGGGAGCACCCCCTGCCGTTGGCCCTCCCGGCGGTGACCGCGTGACGTTCGTCGATCGTCGGCGTTATGCGCTGCTGCTGGGCCCGACCGTCGGAGATCGCATCCGCCTCGCGGACACGGATCTGCTCATCGAGGTTGAGTCCGACCTCTCGGCCGGGCCGATCCCTGGCGACGAGGTCATCTTCGGCGGCGGGAAGGTCATCCGCGAGTCGATGGGGCAGGGGCGCGCAACGCGTGCGGACGGCGCGCCGGACCTGGTCATCACCGGGGCCGTGATCCTCGATCACTGGGGCGTCATCAAGGCCGATATCGGGATCCGCGACGGGCGCATCGTCGGGATCGGCAAGGCGGGGAATCCCGACATCATGGATGGGGTCCACCCCGCGCTCGTCATCGGCCCCTCGACGGAAGTGCTGTCAGGCAACGGCAGAATCATCACGGCGGGTGGGGTCGACTGCCACGTCCACCTCATCGCCCCGCAGCAGATTCCGGAGATGATCGGGTCGGGGATCACCACACTGATCGGCGGTGGGACGGGCCCGGTTGAGGGCACCAAGGCAACAACGGTGACACCGGGTGCCTGGAACATCGCACGCATGCTTGAGGCTCTCGACGACTGGCCGGTGAATGTGGCGCTGTTGGGCAAGGGCAACACTGTGAGCGCTGAGGGATTGCGCGAGCAGGTCTTCGCCGGGGCCTCCGGCTTCAAGTTGCACGAGGACTGGGGCACGACGCCGGCGGCAATTGATGCCTGCCTGTCGATCGCCGATGACATGGGCGTTCAGGTGGCCATTCACACCGACACCCTCAACGAGGCGGGATTCGTCGAGGATACGCTCGCCGCCATCGCGGGCCGCACCATCCACGCCTATCACACCGAAGGTGCCGGCGGAGGGCACGCGCCCGACATCATCACGGTCGCCGGTCAGGCACACGTGCTCCCGTCGAGCACCAATCCGACGCGTCCGCACACCGTGAACACCCTCGACGAGCACCTCGACATGCTGATGGTGTGCCACCACCTGAACCCGGCAGTGGCGGAGGACCTCGCCTTTGCCGAGAGCCGCATTCGGCCATCGACGATCGCTGCTGAGGATGTGCTTCACGACATCGGCGCGATCTCCATGATCGGTTCGGACAGTCAGGCAATGGGACGCGTCGGTGAGGTCATCATGCGGACGTGGCAGACGGCGCATGCCATGAAGCGCCGCCGGGGATCCCTGCCAGGTGACGGGGCCAGCGACAACCGGCGTGCGCGCCGGTACGTCGCGAAGTACACGATCTGCCCCGCGATCGCGCACGGCCTCCAGGACCACGTCGGGTCGGTCGAGGTGGGCAAGCTCGCCGATCTCGTCCTGTGGGAGCCGAAGTTCTTCGGCGTGCGACCGCAGGTCGTCATCAAGGGCGGATTCGTCGCGTGGGGGGCGATGGGTGATGCCAACGCCTCCATCCCCACCCCGCAGCCCGTTCTCTCGCGGCCCATGTGGGGAGCAGCGGCCCGCATCGCCAGCGCGACCAGCCTGCACTTCGTCGCCCAGGCCGCCCTTGACGCGGGCCTGACTGATCGCCTCGCGCTGCGACGGCCCCTCGTTGCCGTCAAGGATTGCCGGAGCCTGGGCAAGGCCGACATGCCACAGAACGATGCCCTGCCGCTCATCACTGTCAACGCGGAGACGTTCGCCGTCCATATCGACGGCGAGCTCGTCGAGCCGGAGCCTGTCGACGAGCTGCCGATGGCGCAGCGATACTTCCTGTTCTAGGTTGCGATGCATGCCGCGCTGCTCCTTCTCGCCGATTCCAGACTGCCGGCGGGGGGCCATGCCCACAGCGGCTCGCTTGCGATCGCCGTTGCTGAGGGACTCGTGGTCGACCTAGGGACCCTCGAGTCGTTCTGCTCCGGCAGACTGGCAACCGCTGGGGCGCTCGCTGCTGTGTTCGCGGCACGGGCGGCGCAGGTGGCGGAGTCAGGCGGCACCTGGACCGGCGGCCTCGCTGATCTGGACGCTGCCCTGGACGCGCGCATGCCCGCCGCTGCGGCTCGTGCCGCCTCCCGGTCTCTGGGGCGCGGCCTCATCCGGGTGGCGCGATCAGCTTGGCCCTCGACTTTGGTGGAGCATGCCCCTCGCCAGCCACACCATTCACTTGCCCTGGGCGTCGTGACCGTCGCCGCGGGAGGAACCGTGGGTGATGCCGCGTTGCTGGCGGCAACCAGCGCCGTCTCGGCCAGCTGCTCGGCGGCGGTACGCCTACTCGGCTTGGACCCATTTGCGGTGACCGATCTCCAGTCGACGTTGGCGCAGCAGATCGATCAGGTCGCAGACGCGGCCCTGCGGTGGATGCACGTTGACGCGGCTTCGCTGCCGGCCCCTTCGGCCCCCCATCTCGAGCTTCTGGCACAGCGTCATCAACGATCGGAGGTGCGTCTCTTTGCTTCCTGACGGCCCGACACACGGTCATGGATCCCCGCACGACCATCCGCACGACATCACCGGTCCACAGAGGATCCACCCCCACGGCGCGTTCGCTCCCGTAGCCCAGGGCCCGCGCGCCGTTCGGGTCGGGATCGGCGGGCCTGTCGGCAGCGGGAAGACGGCGCTCGTCGCTGCCCTGTGCCGCGAACTCGGCTCGGGACTTGCGCTTGCGGTCGTCACCAACGACATCTACACGACGGAGGACGCCGAGTTCCTGCGCGCTAGTGGGGCCATCAGACCAGACAGGGTCACAGCGGTGGAGACTGGATGCTGCCCGCATACCGCTGTTCGCGACGACATCAGCGCCAATCTCGAGGCTGTCGAGGAACTCGAGGCCCGCTTCGCGCCCTTGGACCTCGTGCTTATCGAGTCGGGTGGTGACAACCTGACGATGACGTTCTCCAAGGGACTTGTCGATGCCTTCATCTTCGTTCTCGACGTGGCGGGCGGCGACAAGGTCCCTCGCAAGGGTGGACCAGGAGTGACTGGATCCGACCTCCTCGTGATCAACAAGACCGACCTAGCCAAGATGGTCGGCGCCGACCTCGACGTGATGCGGCGGGACGCCGATCACGCACGTCGCGGGGCGCCGACCCTATTCACGAGCATCGCTCGCGATCCCACCGTTCCCGCGGTCGTTGCGTGGATCCTTGGGCGCGTCCGATGAGCAGCGCCCTCGTCGCGTCGGCCCAGGTTCGCGCCGTCCTGTCGGGGGAGCGAACTGTGCTCTCGCACCTGGCCGGGAGCCCGCCGATGACGCTTCGCGAGACGGCGGACGGACTCATGGTTGTCAACAGCGCTGGCGGGCCGCTGCGGGGGGACGCCACCAGCTTGACGGTCATCGTCGGCGATGGGGCGTCGCTCTCGTGCGGTTCCATTGCGGCGACGGTGGTGCAGGACGGGCCGGCGCCAAACGTGTTGTCGCGGTCGGATGTGACCGTCACTGTTGGCGATGGCGGGTCGTTCGACTGGCGGCCCAAGCCTGTGGTCGTGGCAGCGGGTGCCAACCATGTCATGGCGCTGATCGTGCGGCTGCAGGGCGCGGGACGCGTGTTCGTCACGGAGGTTCTCGTGTTGGGCCGGCACAGTGAACGCCCCGGACGGGTGCGCAGCCACTGGGCCGTCGACGTGGCTGGCCGACCCGTCCTCGTCCAAGACATCGACCTTGGAGAAGGTGCGCCTCATGGGTGGGCGGGGCCGGCGGTGGCGAACGGCGCCAAGGCCCTCGTCACCGCTCTGGTGTTCGACACAGATATGGACGAGCGTGCCTGCGAGCGGCTGGCCGGAGCCACTCCCTGCGGGGAGGTGCTCGCGCTTGCCGGCGGCGGAGTGCTGCTCCAAGCACTCGTCGACGACACCGTCGAGGCGGAACGGGAGGTGTCGTACTTCGCGAAGCATGTAGCGCGGGGGCGCTGACCCCAGCGGATAGGCCCGGATCAGGCGCGGGGCACTGGCCCTTAGCCATAGAGTGACGCTTTCCAAGCGACGCGCCTGCAGGCTCCAAGACCTGACTCTATTGCCCTTACATGGCCCTTACATGGTCGAGGAGGTGGCCCTTTCTTGACGAGCCTGGATGGTTCGGGGAGGGTCTGGGTGGGCCGGAATCCGTTGCAATCGCTTGATATTCGGTTGTCAGCGGTGTGATCGGGAAGGCTTTTAATCCGTAGGTTCGGGGTTCGAGCCCCCGGCGACCCACATTCCCAAATGCGTTGCACTGCAACGGCTCTACGTCTGTCCGAGGGTCCCTCGATGGACCTCGTGGTGTCTAGTTTGTCAGCATTCTCACCCCTGTCTGGCCCTTTCATTCTCTGATGTGCTCTTGCGCAGGGCTGCGTTGTCATTGTGTTCGACTGGACCGGTATCGGCCGCTACCTAGTTGACGCGAACGGCCGCCACCGTGTGACACAATCGAACTGATGCTCCGGGATGAACAGCCCAGGTTGACCGTCCCGGGTCGAAGCAACGTGGTTTCATGGCCTTAACGAGGAGGGGTGAGCATGCGCGGCTTGGTGCAGCGTGTCCGGCGATCGGATCCTGACGCTGCCAACGCGCTTGCCGTGATCTCGGCCTTCGACGAGTTGACCGCGTCGCAGAGTTCACTGCGCGAACTCGCGAGCGCGGCGGCCCAATTGGCTGACTGCACCGTTCTGGTCACTGACTTGTGGAATGCGCGGGCGGTGCAGGTCACGTCGGAAGGAGTGTTCGAGGAGGATCCCTCGATCGAGCCTGTGGAGACGGAGTTGCCGGCCTACGGTGCGGTGGAGGTCGACGGGGCGCTGGTCGCGGCTGTTCAGACGGCAGGTGGTGCTGTAGGCCTTGTTCGCCTGGAGAGCATCGACAAGCAGTGGCGTGACCTGGACTTCATGGTGGCTGAACGGTTGGCGGCGAGTGTCGCGATCGACGCGACCAAGGTCCATCAGCAGGGGCTCGCAGACAGTCGGCTCGATCCCGGCGCGCTCGTCCAGCTGGTGACCCCGGGCCTGGCCGAGTCGCAGGTGCAGCTGGCCTTGACCCGTGCGCAGCTGCCTGCGGATCGCGAGCTGGTGGCGATGGCCGTGCAGTCCCGGACCGATGCGGTCGGCCCTCAGGTCGCCGGGCGCCTACTCGCGGACGCGCTGAGCACAGGCGACTGCATCGCACGGACGGCGACAGTGGATCGGTTCGCACTTGTCGTCGCGGTGGACGGGCCGGCCCTTCGCCAGGCCATCGACGCCTTGGCAGAGACGAGCTGGCCAGCCGCGGCCGCCCTGTCGGTGGGGCTGGGCACAACGGGCCAGGCACGAGACCTGCCCGCGTCGTGGAGCCAAGCGGTGCAGACAGTCGCCCTCATTGCTCCACCGGAGCGCGGCGTCGCCGTGAGTGCGTACGGCGACCTGGGGGCCATTGCGCTGCTCGGCCGGCTGCCGGCGCAGGAGGTCGAGGCGTTGCCGGACATCCTCGTCTTGCGCCAGCTCGAAGCGGCTGACCCGCTCGATGTCCAACTGCTCGAGCTGTACTGCGAGAGCGGCTCGATGCGGACCGTGGCTCAACGCGCGCACATGCACCACAGCTCGGTCGACTACCGGCTCAAGCGCATCGGGAAGGCCCTCGATATTGACCTGGGCACGAGCACGGGGCGCCTGCGTGCCCTTCTTGCGGTGAAGCTGCTCCGCGTGGCCCGGGCCCGTCCACCCTCCTAGGCCGGCACTGTCCGACGACTGTCGGACAGGCACTCGCGACTGTCCTGCGCTCGTCGGATGACCCGTCGCCCGCCAGTGCCTAGCCTTCGGGGATCCCCGATAACGGGGATGCCAGCGGGAGGTGCCAGGTGTCAGGTGCGATCCGTCCCCACGCGTTCGGGGAGGTCGATCCACGTGCTGAGCAGGTCTGGGTCGAGATGCGCGACGGCGTACGCCTCGCGACGGACGTCTACCTCCCTGACGGTGATGGCCCGTTCCCGACCGTCCTGACGCGGCTGCCCTACGACAAGAGCGGCGAGTTCTCGTTCATGTCCGAGGTCGCCGAACGCCTGACGCCCCTGGGGCTGGCCGTGGTGGTGCAGGACGTCCGGGGCAAGGTGCGCTCCGAGGGGCCGACCTTGGCGTTCGTCAGCGAGGTGCAGGACGGCTGGGACACCCTCGACTGGGTCGTGGCGCAGTCGTGGTCGAACGGTGACGTCGGCACGTTCGGCGACTCCTACTACGGGTTCACGCAGTGGGCGATGGGCTTCTCCGGTCATCCCGCACTCAAGGCGATGGTCCCGCGGATGACCACGACCGAGGTCGGCCCGGACTGGATGTACCTGGACGGTGTCTTCAACCTGGGAACGATGGGGGAGTGGGCCCTGCACACGTGGATCGACAACTCCCTGAACGATGTCGAGATCGACTGGAGCGGACGCCCGGTCGCCCGCTTCATCGAGCACAACACCGGTGGCCTGCCGAGCAGGAGCTGGGACGAGTGGATCGTCAACGGACCCGCCTCCTCCTATTGGACGACGGGGATCTACGGCGGCGAGCCCGGACCGTGGGGCATGGTGCCCACGCTCCACGTCGGCGGATGGTTCGACGTGTTCAGCAGGGGGCAGCTGCGCGACTTCCAGCGCAGCCTGGCAGGACCGGCTGGCGACCGGCAGTACCTCGTCATGGGTGCCCTGGACCACTTCGACGATCACCTGACCGAGAACGGGCGCAGTCCGGACTACCTGCGGGAGCGTGACCTGCTGCCGCCGTTCCTCGACGGCTACCTCGGCTCGGCGGTCGAGTTCCTCAGTCACGTACTCCTGGGCACCGCCGCGGAGCTGCCGCGGGTCCGGTGGGAGCTGGGGAACGCCGGCTGGCGCACTTCCGAGACCTGGCCTCCGTCTGGCTCGGTCACCCATGAACTGCACCTCGGCAGGCCCGGTGACGCACTCCATGGTCCCGCGGGGGGGACCATGGGTGCGGAGCCGGAATCCCACGAGGGAGCGGTGGAGTGGACGCACGATCCGGCCAATCCGGTGCCGCACCTGATCGAGGATCCGTGGCGACCTCTGCTCGGCCTGCCCGATGAGCGACCGGCGCACATGCGCCCGGACGTTCTGACGTTCACCGGGGAGGAGCAGCGCGCGCCGCTGGATCTCGCCGGCCCGGTCGAGGTCACCGTGGTCGTACAGGCCGACGCTCCGTCGACGCACGTCGTGGCGCGCCTGTGCGACGTGTTTCCCGATGGCAGGACGCACCTGATCGTCGAGGGCGTCGCCCGCGTCGATGACCCGGCCGTACCAACATCGTGCCGGATCGACCTTGGCGACACCGGTTATCGGGTCCGCCCAGGCCATCGCCTGCGCCTGCAGGTGTCGGCCAGCGCCTTCCCCCGCTGGATCGTCCATCCCGGCACAGCTGAGGACCCGTTCACAGCCGTCCAGACCCGCACTGTCACCCACCGCCTGCTCGCGGGTGGGTCCCATCGCAGCACGCTCACCCTCACCACCCTGCCCGGGGCTGGGGAGTAACCGTCCATCACGAGAGATTGGTAGATCCATGACAGGACACACAGCACTTCCCACCGCCGGGCGTCGCCGACGGGCCCGCAGGGGCGTCACCGGCGCGTTCACGATCGCCGCGGCCCTCGTCCTTGCCGGCTGCGGCGGCACGGTTGGCGGTCAGGAATCCGAGCCGGCCGAATCGTCCTCACCGGCCGAGGCGTCGGCGTCCGCGCCCGCCGCGTCGGCTGCGGCGTCGGCAGACCCCGCGGCGGCCGGTGAGATCGAGGACAAGCTCGTCCTGTTCAACTACGCACAGTACGTGGACCCCGCCACCTACGAGGCTTTCAAGGCCAAGTTCCCGAACGTCGAGATCGTCGACGCGAACTACGCCTCCGAGGAGGAGGCCGGGGCGAAGCTGCGGGCCGGAGGCACGTCGGAGTACGACATCGTCGTGCTCGCTGGCACTACGGCCGCGCAGCTCTACAACGAGGGCCTGCTGCAGGACATCGACAAGTCCCTCGTCCCGAACCTCGCTGGCGTGGACTCCGCGCTCATCGACGATTCGCTGTACGACCCGGGCGCGAAGTTCAGCGTCCCGAAGAACTACGGCATCACCGGTTGGGGCTACGACTCCGGCGTCGTGACGAACCCGCCCACCACCTGGGCCGAGTTCTACGACCAGCTCTGCGACTACGCGCCGAAGACCCTGCTGCTCGAGGGCGCAACCGCCGTCATCGGGTCGGCCCTGCAGGCCAAGGGGTACAACCTCGGCGATGACGATCCGGCGCACGTGCAGGAGGCCCTTGACCTGCTGCTGGAGAAGAAGGACTGCATCGGCAACGTCTCGACGGCCAACTACTACGCGCTCATGGGCAGTGACGATGTCGTCCTCGGCCAGTCCTGGAACGGTGACGTCCTGCGCCTGAAGGCCAACCGCGCGGCGCTGGAGTTCCAGATCCCCGAAGGCCCGGCCGATGCATGGGTGGGTGTCTGGGCGATCCCCGCGGACGCTCCGCATCCGAAGGCTGCACACGCCTGGATCAACGAGCTCCTGTCGGTGCCGAACGCGGCACGCGAGATGGCGTGGAGCTTCTTCCCGGTGTCGGTGCCGGAGGCGGCCGAAGAGGTCAAGGCCACCAACCCGGCGTTCGACGTGCCGTGGATCACGGCAACCAACGAGCAGTTGAAGGCGCTGGCGACCCCGGTCCTGTCACCTGAGACGCTTCGCCTGTACAACGACGCCTACACCACCTTTATGGCCCAGTAATGATGATCGCCCTGCCGCACGCTGACGAAGCAGCCGTCGACGTCGAGTTCATCGACGTGACCAAGCGCTTCGGTGCCCTGACGGCCATCGACCGGCTGTCGTTCAGCGTGCGGCAGGGCGAGTTCCTCGCCCTGCTCGGACCCTCGGGCTGTGGCAAGACCACCTGCCTGCGCATGATCGCCGGGTTCGAGGTGCCCGACGGGGGCACGATCAGGATCGACGGGCAGGACGCCAGCCGCGTGCCCCCCGGCAAGCGACCGGTCAACACGGTGTTCCAGAACTACGCGCTGTTCGGCCACATGAACGTCCGCAAGAACGTCGAGTTCGGTCTCAAGCAGCACGGCGTCCGAGCCTCAGAACGGCGGGAGCGGGCGCTCGCCGCACTGGAGATGGTGCGGCTGGCCGACCGTGCCGACAACATGCCGCGACAGCTCTCGGGGGGCCAGCAGCAGCGGGTAGCCCTGGCCCGTGCGCTCGTCCTCAAGCCCCGGGTGCTGCTGCTCGACGAGCCGCTGGCCGCGCTCGACCTGCAGTTGCGCAAGGGCATGCAGGAAGAGCTGCGTCGCCTCCACAAGGACCTCGGAATCACCTTCGTCTTCGTCACCCACGACCAGGGCGAGGCGATGGGCATGGCGGACCGCATCGCCGTGATGAACCACGGCCGCATCGAGCAGATGGCCTCGCCTGAGGTCATCTATCAGGAGCCGGCCACGGCCTTCGTGGCATCGTTCATCGGCGAGATGAACTTCCTCGCCGGGGAGCGCACGGAGGACGGCCGGATCGCTACCCCGGGACTCGGCATCCTCACAGCCGCTCACGACCGCGCCGAGGGGCAGGGCGAGGTCACGATCGGCATCCGCCCTGAGGGACTGCACCTGAAGGGCGGGGAACCGGAGGCGGGGGCTGCGGGTGCTCCCGCGGTGCTGCTGGATCGCGTTCTCGTGGGGGAGGCCTGCCGCATGCTGGTGCGCCTGCGGGACGGCAGCGAGGTGACGGTCCGCAGGCCGCGGACCGAATGGCGCGGGCTGTCCGAGCTTGCCGACCAGTCTCCGGTCGCACTGACCTGGTCCGACTCCGATGTCATCGTCCTCCCGGCGGGTGCGCGCGCGTGAGCCCGCTCACCCGGGGCCGATCGGGAGCCGCCCGACCGGTGGTCGCCCTGCCGCGCTGGGTGCTGCTGCCGTCCCTGGCCTGGCTGACGCTGTTCTTCGTCATCCCCGTGATCGGCGTGTTCGTCATCAGCGTCGGCACCCCCGTCGGCTACTCCGGCGTCCAGCTCGGCTTCGACCTCAGCTCCTTCGAGAAGGTCTTCTCGTCCACGTTCCTCGGCGTCTTCGTCCGCACGATAGGACTGGCCGTCGTCGGCACCACGCTGGTGTTCCTCATCGGATTCCCCACCGCGTACTGGCTTGCCCGCTACGGCGGACGCCGCAAGTACCTGATCCTGGCGATCCTGGTCATCCCGTTCTGGACCAGCTTCATCGTCCGGACCTTCGCCTGGCTGATCGTCCTGAGCCCGGACTGGTTCGTCGTCCGCGCCATCGAGTCGACCGGCGTCGTGGAGTCCTTCCGGCCGCTAGGCACCATCGGCGCCGTCGGCATGGTGGTCGTCTACAACTACCTCCCGCTGGCCCTCCTTCCCCTCTACGCCACCCTCGAGCGAATGAACTGGTCGATGGTCGAGGCAGCCGAGGACCTCGGCGCGACAGGCCGAGGTGCCTTCTTCCAGGTCACCCTGCCGTCCATCCGCGCCGGAATCATCACGTCGGGGTTGCTCGTGTTCGTTCCGATGACCGGGGAGTACGTCATCCCGCAGATCATCGGCAGCGGCAAGCAGGCGCTCTTCGCCAACCTCATCGGGCAGCAGTTCCTGCAGGCCCAGAACTGGCCGCTAGGGGCGGCGCTGGCCGCATTCCTCATCGTCGTGGTCGGAGTCACGGCCGTCATCGTCCTTCTCCTGGCGCAGAGGAAGGAGACCTGACATGCGATCCGTGGCGTGGCGCAAGGCCCTCGGCGGCTGGGTGATCCTGACCGTCCTCTTCCTCTACGTTCCCATCGCGGTGGTGGTGGCATACGCCTTCAACGCCAACGAGGACAACGTCACCGTCTGGGCCGGGTTCACCACCGAGTGGTTCGGGACCGTGCTCGCGGACGAGCAGGCGCGCGGCGCCGTGCTCACCAGCCTGCGCATCGCCGCCGTGAACGCGGTGATCGCCATGATCCTGGGAACGCTGGCCGCGGTAGGACTGCGGTTCGCGCCTCGCTGGCTGCGGCTGGGCTTCGACACCCTGGCCTACCTGACCCTGGTGACCCCTGTCGTCGTCCTCGGCATCTCGACCCTGATCGCCTTCGTCATCGCCGGCATCCCCCGGGGAGCCACGACGATCCTCCTCGTGCACGTCGTATTCAACTCCTCCATCGTCTTCCTGATCGTCCGCGCGCGCCTCGTGGGCCTGACCCACAGCGAGGAGGAAGCGGCAATGGATCTTGGCGCCCATCGCTGGTCGACCTTCGCGCAGGTGACGGTGCCCCGGCTGGCACCCGCGATCGTCGCGGGCGGCCTCCTGGCTTTCACGTACTCGTGGGACGACTACGTGATCGCGAGCTTCATCAACGGGCCGGAGACCAAGACGCTGCCGATCTACATCTTCAGCCAGCTGCGATTCGGCGTCTCCCCCGAAGTCAACGTCCTGGCCACCATCACCCTGGCGGTCACGGTGCTGGCGCTCCTGGCCACACTTCTCGTCCTGCGTCGCGCCCTGCCCCGCGGAGACATCTCCCAGATCACCCCCATCGCCATGGAACGGAGCGAGTCGTGACCACCGAGGACCCTCGACGCACAGGATTCGTCACCGACGAGCGCTTCTTCTGGCACCGCAGCACCGTCGACTTCGGTCCCTGGGTGGAGGGCGGCCTGGCACTGGAGAGTCCCGAGCCGCGCCGCCGCCTGCTGGACCTCATCCAGGCCAGTGGCCTGCGCGACCAGCTCGTGGACCTGACCCCGCGTGCTGCCACAGTCGAGGACCTCGCCCTAGTGCATGACCGCCACTACATCGCCCGGGTGCAGGTCATGTCGGAGAGCGCTGGAGGAGAGGCCGGGGAGTACGCGAGCTTCGGACCCGGTGGATTCGACACGGCGGCCCTCGCAGCCGGGGCAGCCGCCACGGCTGTGGAGGCCGTCGCGGTGGGGACCGTCGACAACGCCTACGCCCTGGTGCGCCCACCGGGCCACCACGCCGAGCGGGACCGAGGCAGGGGCTACTGCATCTTCGCGAACGTCGCGGTGGCGATCCGTGTCGCCCAGCAGCGTGGACTCGTCCGCCGCGTGGCAGTGGTGGACATCGACGTGCACCACGGCAACGGCACCGAGCAGGCCTTCCTCGACGACCCCACCGTCCTGACAGTGTCGCTGCATCAGAACCGCTTCTACCCGGAGGACTCGGGCCAGGCCGACGTGACGGGCACCGATGCCGGACGGGGGAGCAACGTCAACATCCCGCTCCCAGCCGGCACGGGCGAGGGCGGCTACCAGGCTGCGCTGGACGAGATCGTCCTGCCCGCCCTGCGAGCCCACCGCCCTGAACTGATCGTGATCGCCGCGGGGTTCGACGCAGGCGGACTCGACCCGCTCGGCCGGATGCAGCTGTCCGCCTCGGCCTTCGGCCGCCTCGCCCGCCGCATCAGGGATGTCGCCGACGAGCTCTGCGGAGGACGAGTGGTCGCGGTGCAGGAGGGCGGGTACTCCGCGCTCCACGTGCCGTTCTGCGGCCTACGCGTTGTCGAGGCCCTCAGCGGAAGAACGACCGCGGTCGAGGACCCGTTCGCATGGATCGACGACCTGCCGGGGCAGTCGGTCACGAATGACCAGCGGTCAGCGATCGACAGCGCCCACCAGGCATTGCTGGCCGGTGCGGTCCAATTCGGGTAGGGACGCGATCGCATTGCTGGCTTCCCCTCTTGGTCGCGAGGATGGAAGCCTGCTCCGTCGAGCGTAGGTAGAGGCGCTTCTCGAGCATTGAGTCTGGCCCTTACATGGCCCTTTCATGCTCGGGGCGGTGGCCCTTTCTTGACGGGCCTAGGTGGTTCTGAGAGGGTCCGGGTGGGCCGGAATCCGTTGCAATCGCTTGATATTCGGTTGTTTGCGGTGTGATCGGGAAGGCTTTTAATCCGTAGGTTCGGGGTTCGAGCCCCCGGCGACCCACAGCCGAAAATCG
>JBMOKH010000197.1:0-4293 GCA_049315365.1 Candidatus Nanopelagicales bacterium | reverse complement strand
CAGTTCTCCGACGACGAGGTCGAAGCACGCCATGCCATCAATCCAGTTGGGAGCCACAGGCGAACTCCGCGCGGTGACGGCATAGCGGATGCTCGACGCCGTGCCACCGGTGCGGGCATACATATGGCGTGCGTACTCCTGCCACAGCAACTCGTCACGGAACTTCGATACGTCTCGGGCTGGACCGTTGGCAACGCTGCTCCAGGCTCTCGGCAACGAGATGAGGCCATGACGGATGTAGGGGGAGAGACGCGATGCGCCGCGACGCCCTATCGGATACACCTCACTGCGGTCGGCGGCGTAACCCGTCACGTCAAAAGCATTGAGCGCGATATCAGCTGCCTCTTGGCCTCCGCGAATCGCACCGCTCTTCTTTACCTCGCCGTCGACCAGATCAGACAGGTGCTCACGAACCCACCCCTCTTCGTCGCCGACTCGGGGAACAGGTATTCGCCGACTCACCGTGACACCCGGGTGGCCTTCGACAGTGAATTCATAGGGGAATCATGAGGCACTGGCGTGCGTCACGCATTCGCATGACTTGTGTGCCCCCCAACTTCATGAGGTATTTGCCTTGACGTCATTGACAGGATCAAACCCTGAGGGTGAAATGCTGTGGTGCGCAGATTGGGTCGACGGGCATTCCTTGCTGCAGCGTCATTCCTGGCTGTCCCGGTAGCAAGTGCGGCCGCTGCCACGGGACCGACGTTGCCTCCGCGCCGGGTCGGTGAGCGAATTGTGTTCGACGGCTACGAGTGGCGCGGAGTGCGTCGCGGAAAATCCTTGGTGTGGCGCCGTGGTGCCGCCGTCTCCTCGTTGCCACAGCAGCCTCGGCCCTCCGCTAGCGCCACGCCCTCTGCGGCGGAGCCATCGGCAGCGAACGTGACGCGAGCGGTGGGGGAGCTAGGACCAATCTCCGCCATCCCCGACGGGGTCACGAGTGCATGGTCGGTGATCGACAGCCGTGGAATCTCGCGAGACCTGTACATAGTGCGTCGGGGATCCTCACTGACGGCCCTAGACGCTGCATGCACCCACGCCGGATGCATCGTCGCGCTCTTCAGCGATGCTTTTCGCTGCGGATGTCACGGGGCCACGTTTGACGAGGTGACCGGTGTAGCGCTCGGTGGCCCTGGCGGCCTTGCCCCACTTGCGCGACTGAGTGTCGTAAGGCGCGGCGAAACGGTGTTTATCGAGGGTGTGTAGGTCCCTGTCATTCGCGGGCAGGGTAGAGGAGGAACAGGTCATGCCACCGACGTCCGGGTAGGCGTTCCAGACGGCGCTGCGGTGACTGTGCCAGCCCGTAATGACTATTCTGCGTCGGTCGTCAGCCTCTCGTATCCGTAGCGCCAAATCGGCTTGAGTCTGGTGCGGAACTCGTCGTATGAATACTGCATGTGCGCCTGTCCGGAGATCCTGCGAATCGTGCGCTGCGCCTCGTGAAGTTCCATCCCCCAGCCGAGGAGCAGTATTTCGATCTGGATCTCGTCAATGTAGCCACGTCCGTGAATGTCGAGAAAGTCGAAGACGATTCGGCCCGTTTGCTCATCAGTGAGCCCCTTACTTCGCGGCACTCCCGTGGAGCCCTCGACTCGGGAGGGGAGCCACAGGGTCGTGAAGAAAGTGTCGAAGGTGACCTCAGTGCTGTCGCTGTACTTCTGGTGGTGGAGGAGGCAGTTCTGCAGACGGGCTGACACCCCGAGTCCGGCGAGGATTGGCTCCATCTCGACGAGGTTCAAGGTGCCCGAGCCATCACTATCGAGCTGCTGGAAGACGAACTCGGCCTCCTCGCGCTCACTGAGGCCCTGTGGGATCGCGAAGCCCATTGCGCGCCAGCCCTCCTGAAGCCGGGGGGCGAGCGTTCGCCGAATGTGCTCGACGAAGAGAGCCGACCATTCGGTCTTGTCTGGTCTCACGATGAGCCAATAAAGCAGGAGGTAGAGGGCAACGATCGTGACGATGAAGAACGGGGCGATCGGCCCGAGGACGAACGGCCCGGTGATCATCCCGCCGAGCACGACCGCGATGGTGTACTCGGACCCTCGGAAGGCCGAGGTGCGACCGAGCAGGAAGTACATGATTCTGACAAAGGCGTAGGTCTGCAGGATGATCCAGGTCCGCTCAAGCCAGGCGATATCCCCGGTCGCGATGAGGTTGACCGCGCAGAAGAGGTGCACGCTGATGGCGGCGTAGTAAAGGGGAACAGTAACGCCCTTCATCCCGAACACGCCCGGTGTCTGGTAGTACGCCGCTGCGATCTGGATGAGTGCCACGAAACCCGTGGCGATTGCCAGCGACCTCGAATCCGTGGTCCAGGCGACGATGCCCAGGACGGTCTCGACTGATCCGGCGATGGCGTGGGCTCGGATGGAGAGCCGGTGGTCCCACGAGAGCAAGAACTTCGGGTGCGGTGGCTGCACCGCGTGGATGTAGATGATCACGATGTCTGCGAACAAGGCGGTGATGGCAACGATGAGAATGGCGACTCCGCGGCCCCCGAACCCGAGGTTCAGCGGGTTGTTGACGCTGTCGGTGGCCAACAGGGATACGAGGATCGTGGCGATGCAGGTTAGCCCGGCGACGGTCAAAAGCCGTATGCGAATCATCATCTCTACTCCGGCAAGTTTGGGCTGGTCATGAGCAGCCAGTCGGCAATCCCCTTAGCTTTGCCGACGAAGAGTACTTCTTGTTGCCGTGCGCGCAAGGGGAGGGGCGCCCGTGCCGGTGGCGTCCGCGGCAGGAGGCGTCGCCGGAAAGCCTTCTTCCGCCTCGTCCGCCTAGGCGTCAATCACTCCGCTGTCACGGGGAGGCGATCAATCGTCTCTCTCGCCACGGGTGAATCGGGATACGAACCGGAAGAGGCGTGTCTGTGTTGTGGCGGGATCTATTCACTTTCCCGAAGGGTCGATGACCTTCCCGTCCGCACGCACATCTCGCCAAGTGGCTCGACCTGGATGCGGCCGACTGGTGCTTCATAGGTGAGACCTACGTCAAGGTCGACGCGCTCGTCAGGACTCGGATAGTGTCGAGGATCTACAGCGTTCTGGAAGGCACGTAACGACGAGGACTTCCAAATTGGTTTCCGTAGGCGGCTCTCTCGCATTGACTGGCACGATCATGCTTGCAGGCTGCACCAACGGTGCTGTTGGTCGGTTGTGTACGTGACCCATAGGGAGGCGACCTATTGGTCACGGGTCGGCTCACTCCAGACGAAGAAGCCCGCTTGAACGCGCTGTCCCTTCGCGGACATGCCAGGAGCTCCTATGTCCGCGAAGCAATGCACGCATTCGAGGATTCCGGGCGCAAGAGCCGACCTTTCGGCGAACGCTGCTGGGGGCCGGTGAACCCTGCAAGCGGGTGGAGACCACTGAACCGATGCGCCAGCCGTCTCGTCACGCTAACGGGAATAATGAGGCCGCTTGCCTCCGACGTCCTGCCTGATTCTCCGAGTCGAATACGGGCGCACCGGATGGCCGCGGTCATGGATTGCGATAAGCCGTGCTGCGATGGGCGACCCGCAGTGCGAGAACCACGAGTTGCGCGTCTTTGACCGTGTAGACGACCCGGTAGTCGCCGACCCGGATACGCCGGAGGTCTGGATATCCAACGAGAGGTCTGGATTCGCTCGGTTCCGGGTCAAGGCTCAAGGCATCGATGGCCTTGACGATGCGGCGCGCGGCTGGCTTGTCGAGCTTGGTCAGTTCTTTGAGTGCTTTGGGGTCATATTGGACGGTGTATGGCCCGAGTGTTCTCACAGTCCGAGTGCCCGAGCCGCCTCATCGGCAGGGACTGCGGCGGTACGACCGGCGTCGAGGTCCGCCAGCCGCTCCTGAGCGATCCGACCGTCTTCGAGGTCGATCATCGCTTCGTAATGCTCGACGAACTCGGCAGGCACGATTGCAGCGGCGCGCTGTTGATTGCGGCCACGGGTGACGTAGGTGATCTCTCCACCGAAGGCAGCCCGGTTCACGGCGTCGGAGAAGTGATCCCGCGCCTGGCTGACGGAAAGTTCGGTCAGATTTGTGTTCATGAACACGTTATGCGCCAAGTACGCCAACTTGGCTAGGCGAGGGGTTCCGTATGCGGATCCATGGGCGCCGGCGATGGAGCCGGCCGCCGCGGGAACGGCCGATGGCGTGATCGTCCGGTTCGTTCCCGCTACCCAGCGATTCGTTGTCATTCGACCGAGCCCCCGGTGTGAGCGGTGACCGTCACTTCAGACCTCGCAGCAGTCGCCCCATGCTGGTGAACACGGGCGATCGTGGAACCGGCCGACACGTTCCAGTCGATCTC
>JBMOKH010000017.1:0-19083 GCA_049315365.1 Candidatus Nanopelagicales bacterium | reverse complement strand
AGGACCGTTCCGCCGCATTCCAGGATGGCAAGAAGGCACCCCGGGAGGAGTCCACCAGGCAGGAGCGGCGCCCGCGGCGCCAGCCGCGGAAGGCTCGTTTCTCCTCCGGTCTCGCCCAGTCTCGTCTGCTCTTCTGCTCAAGACACAGAGGCGAAGCATCAGGACAGACAGGTCACGTATCAAGACAGGTCAACAACCTGACAAGACACGTAAACGACTTGGCAGGAGGCGGGGGTGACGTCCCCAGAGTTCGCCACATCAAGGGATGATTGAAGATTGGAGGGTTGATGCGTCGACCGCGCCGATGGCGTTTCTCAACATCAGTTCAGTGCAAGTTGACCCATGGTCTGAACAGGCCCCATCTGCCTCGTTCCGACCATCGCCAAGACGCCGGGGATCGGGGCACTGCCCCGAGCCTCCACCTGAATGACGTGACATCCTGCGGCGAACGCAGCGAGTGCCCCAGCCACGGAGTCCTCAAACACGAGCACCTGATCAGGATCAACCCCCAACCTCGCGCAGGCCTCGAGGTACACGTCAGGTGCCGGCTTCGGTGAGGACACTTCATCTGCGGCCACGGAGGTGGCCAGGAGGCCCCCGACGTCGATGGCATCAAGAACCGCCGTCAGCACAGTCCGAGGACTGTTCGAGGCAACCGCAACCGGGGCAATGCGCTGCCAGCCCGCAACGGCTTCCCTCGCGCCTGGCAGGGAGCGCACTCGCCGCGGCACGAGCGTCTCGGCTAGGTCGATGAATTCAGGCGTCACCTTCGATGCGTCGACGTCGGGTCGCCCGGCCATCAAGACGGCAACAGAATCCACCATCGATAGTCCGTGAGTATCGATGTCC
This sequence comes from Candidatus Nanopelagicales bacterium, assembly GCA_049315365.1. GTDB lineage: Bacteria > Actinomycetota > Actinomycetes > S36-B12 > S36-B12 > WLND01. The sequence continues at coordinate 18,234 of JBMOKH010000017.1, read as the reverse complement.
AGCGACGATCGGTCGACCCCGTGGCGTGCACAAAACTCCACTTCGACCGCATGCCACGCTTCGTCGGAGTCGGCCAGCACCCCGTCGCAGTCGAAGACAACGCCCGCCACCTTCATGCGGGGTCGACGAACATGTCGCGCCTAGCCATGCGGATGAATGACCGCCTTAATGCACTCTGAACGACCGGACATCTCAAGCGCAGCTCCGTATTCTTCCAGCGAGAACCGGTGCGTGATGAGTCCCGCCGGGTCCACCTGCCCGTTACGCAGCATGAGGAGCGCGCGGTCGAAGGAGTAGACCTGTGCGAACGAACCCTTGATCGTGAGTTCCCGCCGAAAGATCTCGTAAGGAGGGATCGTCCACGTTGCGTTCTCCTCGGTCATTCCATAGACGAATATGGTGCCGCCGCTGCGTGTCAGTCCGATGGCCTCGTCTAGGACCGACACCGCTCCCGTCGCATCGATGACGACGTCGAATCCCCCCGGGCAGATCTCCTCGAGTTGGCGCTTCGTCGCCGCAAGGTCGGCTTTGTCGACCTGAACTGTGTGCTGCGCACCTGCTGCCCGCGCGTGTTCCAGTTTGAAAGCTGTTGGCGCAGCGACGGTGAGGTCGCAGGCACCGTGCCTCGCGAGCAGCTGCGCGAGAATCAGCCCAGTCGGGCCGGCACCGAAGGACAGCACACGTGATCCCGGTTCAACAGCAAGCTGGTCGAGGCCATGCACGACGCAGGCGGTCGGCTCAGCCAGCACCGCCGTATCGAGGTCTAGGTCATCAACCACGAAGCATCTGCCTTCACGCACCACGATGTACTCAGCGAAGCCACCCTGCGCATTCACTCCTTGGGCGACCGTGTGCTCGCAGAAGTTCGCCATGTGGCGACGGCAGAACTCGCACTCCCCGCACTGCACGCAGTTGTCCGCGACCACTCGCTGGCCCACGCGGATCGACTCGACGCCGTTCCCGGTGCTCACTACCTCCCCCGCGAATTCGTGACCCGGCGTCAGAGGATATGTCGGACCGAACTCACCAATGTGCAGGTGCCGGTCGGTGCCGCAGATGCCCGCCCGCAGGACCTTGATGAGCACGTCGCTCGGTCCGGGCTCGGGCATGGGCAGGTCGACGAGCGCCCACGATTCGGGTCCGTCGTATTGGATCGCCTTCATTGCAGTCCTCTCTGCCTCGCTAGGCGAGGCTGTAGCCGCCGTCCATCAGCAGTTCGGTCCCCAAGCAGAAGCCAGACTCGTCCCCCATCAGCCATGCGCATGCGGCCGCCACTTCGTCTGGGGTAGCGAACCGACCCATCGGAGTGGCTTTCGTCCACGTCGGGTGCATCTCGGTCTTGGATGACAGCAACGGAGTTCCTACATACCCGGGCGAGACTGCGTTGACGCGCACGCCGCGCGGCCCCCACTCATAGGCGAGCGACCGCACCATCGCACTTACCCCAGCCTTGGACGCGTTATAGGCGACCTGCTGCTGAGGCGAGTTGACGATGAAGTTGCCCGACATAGACGCGATCGCCACGATGCTTCCGGTCCCGCGCTCAAGCATGTGCCGTCCAACAGCTTGGCAGGTGAGAAAGACCCCGCGCAGATTCACGTCGATGGTTCGATCCCACACCTCAATGTCCATGTTCTCCGCCGGCGTCGGCTCTTCGGACAGTCCTGCTGCTGCGACGAGGCCGTCGATAACCCCAGCCGAGCTCACGACCTGGCCGATCGCATCCACGACACTGGCGGCGTCTCGCACATCGACACTGACGAATGTGTCTTCCGAATTCCCTTGGGGTGGGTTGACGTCGAGGGCGAAAACTCGCGCGCCTTCCATCCTGAACCTCGCACACACGGCAGCCCCGATACCTCCTGAAGCACCTGTGACAACGATGACCCGCCTGTCCTGATCCACCCTGCTCAGCCCCTCTCCACGTCCGCGAAACGATCCAAGTACGTTCTGGGATTGTCGACGAGGATGCGCTCCACTGCGGCAGTTCCAAGTACTTCGCGCATCCTCGGAACGAATCGCCGTGGCAGGTACGCCAAGCCTGGCAGACCACCGGCGGCGACATACCGTGACGCGCGTGCCACGTCGCCGCCGACGAGGATCCGATCTCCGGCGCCACGCTCGATCGCCTCCTGCATGCACGCGAGGATCGCGGAGTCCGGGTGCTCGCGGTGTCGGGCTGGCCCGTCGTAGCCAAGGTATGCGCCGAGCGCCGCGAGATCGGCGTGAAGCACTGGATCGGGATTGCGATCGACGTGGGCTAACACAACTGCGTCGGGTGCCACTCCTACCGCGGTAAATGCCTCCAGGACTTCGAATGCAGCTGAGCCATGCTCCAGGTGCACCATCACTGGTGCGCCCGTGTGGCCGTGCGCGATACCGATCGCCTCGATCACTCGATGTGCGAAGTCGTCAATTGACCAGTAGTCGATTCCGGCCTTGAGTACCCCCGCTCGTATCGGCGCACCGTCGTAATGAGCGGGCTCGTTTGTGCGGCTCTCGTCCAGGGGTGGCATCCCCGTGACCACGTCCGAGGTCATGCGCTGCGCGAGTTGACTAACAGTGAGCTCCAGCACCCACGTCTGGTCCGTGTAGTGCACTCGGCGATGGCAGCCGGTCGTCGCGACGATGTGCATGCCGGTCGCGGCACTGATTCGGGCGAGCCCAGAAGGATTTCGACCCAGGCCAATTGGAGTGGCGTCAATCATCGCGTCAATTCCAGCCGACCCCAATAGTGAGACCTCCAGTCGACTGACATCCTCATCGACCAGTTCGTCCCCTGGAAGCAGCGGCGACACCTGAAACACGTGCTCGTGGTAATCCGTCGCACCAATACGATCACAGGAAATATCGCCCAAAACGGTCCGGATGCTCACCGCAGCCCATCCGCGATCTCGGCAAGCCGGTCGACCCGTTCGGGTGGCATCGGGATGTCGAAGACATCAGCGACCACCTGAGACCAACCGTGGATGAAGTACCGCCATCCGTCGACCACCCGGAGTGAGCCCATCGCCTGCTGCTCACGTGCCTGGTGAACGAACTCCAACGTCCCTCGGTAGTTGAAGTCCCAGGCGATCGCCTCGTGTGGGAACCGCGCGCGCAAACCTAGTGGCGACCCCGGCGCATCCTTGCCCATGCCGGTCGAGTTCACCACGAGACTCCCCGGCGGCAGGGACGCAAGGAGTTCCCCCGCCATATCGGGATCAGGGGCAAGGACGTAGTCGATACCGTCTCCATCGATTCCGGAGCGCTCGACGAGCTCTCGCACCTCGTCCAACTTCACCTGACGGCGAGCCGTGATGGCAATGCGGGCCGGTCGATCCGAGCGCCCAGCAAGTTGATGCACGAGTGCGGACCCGGAGCCACCCGAGCCGAAGCAGAGCACGTTGGCTCCTGTACGGGCGAAGTAGCTGTCGTCGATGAACTCCTCGTAGGCGAGGCGCACCGTGATCGGGTCCTTCGCCGCGGCCGTGAGGCGGGCGCCTCGCTTGGCAATCGACGACACTTCACCGAACACGGTGGCCAGTGGGTCAATCTCGTCGAACAGGTCGCGCGCCGACTCGAAGACGTTCATCTTGTGGGTCGTCACCAAGGCGCCAAAATGCCGCGGATCGTCCCGGATTTCACACACAAGGGATCGGTACACGTCACGCGGAGCGTTCGGTGATACGTCATGCCCGATGATCGTGCGCGTGGGAAGGCCGAGCTCCTCGGCCCAAGCAGGAAAGATGCGCATGATGGACGAAGAGCCCGTCGTTACACCGACGAATCCCATGTAGCCGCGGTCAGACACTGCCACTCCCCTCCACAACATCTCGCGGCACCCGTCCTGCCAACACATCCAGCACACTGTCGACTGCCATGGACCCCATACGGTCGACCGCCTCGACGGTCTGAGCGGCCGAGTGGGGCGTCACCACGACACGGTCGGCGATGTCCGGGGCGAGCAATGGACTCGTAGCAACCCCACCCTCGACCGCGAGAGTGTCGGTCGCGTAAGCCGCCAGATATCCCTGCCGCAAACCCTCGGCCACGGCCTGCTCGTCGACGAGCGAACCCCTCGCCGTGTTCACGAGGATCAGTCCAGGCCGGGCCCGAGCGATCCACTCCGCATTGACAATGACAGCGGTGCCCGGGGCGTGAAGGCAAACGACGTCGACGCCCGCGGGAATCGCATCTCCACCGGGCATGATGCCGAGGGCGGCCAGCTCCTCATTCGTGAGGTGCGGGTCGACACCGAACACAACTGCCGCGAAGCCGGCTAGTCGTTGGGCGACGGCGCGGCCGATCCGCCCGACGCCGATCAGTCCAACCCGAAGCGAGGCCACCTCACGGGTCCGCTCGACCCGCCAGTCCCCGGCCCTCACGCGGCGGTCCCCGGCGACGACACCGCGCAGTGCCGCGAGGAGAAGCGCCACCGTGTGGTCTGCGACAGCATCGGTGTTCGCGCCCGGCGTATTGGTCACAACGATTCCACGAGCCCGAGCAGCATCGAGGTCCACCGCTTCGACACCAACTCCGTAGCGCGCCACAACTCTCAGCCCCGGCGCGCGGTCGAGATGTTCCGCAGTGACGGGGCCTGTCCCTGCGACCCAGGCGACAGTCTCCGTCAGGTGTGGCATCAAGGCCTCAAACTCATGTGTGGCCGGGCCGCGTGCGACGAGGAGTCCCGCGTCGACCAGTCGACGCTCGACATCGCTGGAACCAGTGGAGAACGACCTAGTGGTCACGAGGACTGTCGCCATCACGCGTTCCGCTCGAACCACGGCTCAAGGCACTCATAGGCGTCCACGAATATCTCGCGATGGCGCCGGTAGTCAGCCACCCGAACCGGATCCGGCGTGAATTCGCTCGTGACGTGAGACAGCGACCTTGCAGCCGTGAAGTCGGAGAATAGGCCCACGCCCACACCAGCCGTGACCGCAGCACCAAGCGAGTTCGCCTCGTCGACGATTGTGCGACGTCGGACCGTGCAGTCCCATGAATCGGCCAGTACCTGCAACCACACGTCGCTGGCCGCACCCCCGCCGATCGCGTCGACGCGGTCGATCACTACGCCGCGATCACGGAAGGCGTCGACGCAGATCCCGAGATTGAACGCCACCCCCTCCAGCACTGCCTTCGTGAGGTGGGCTGGCCCGTGGTTGCGACTCAGCCCGACGAAGGCTCCACGCGCATTCGGGTTCCACAGAGGTGAGCGCTCGCCGAGCAGATAGGGCAGAAAGTAGAGACCCTCTCCGGATGCATCGGTCGTGTCCGCGTCGGCGACCAGTCGCGTGAAGCGATCCCCGTCGTCGCGGTCCGCTAGGAGGTCGGCGACCCAATGCAGGGATCCCCCTCCAGCCTGCATTGTCGCGGTCGGCACGTAGCGGCCCGGGAGGACATGGTTGAACGTCATCGTCCGCATGAGTGGCAGGTCGAGGAGAGGCTCGTTGCTTGCCAGGGAGATCCACGACGAGGAGCCGAGGTAGGCATACGCCCCGTCCGCTGGATCCACGATGCCAACACCGGCAGCCGCCGTGGGGCCGTCGCCCCCGCCGATGACGACTGGGGTTCCCTCGATCAGGCCGGTGGCCTCAGAGGCTCTCCGGGTCACCGTGCCGATAATCGTCGTTGACGGGACAACGGTCGGCATTAGTGCCGGGGAAATGCCGGCGGCCTCAAGGACCTGAACGGACCACGTCCCCAGATGCTGGTCGAATGCATTGGTACTGGAAGCATCGGAAGGATCGGTGACCAGGACGTCCGTGAGTCGGAAGGCGACGAAGTCTTTGGCATTGCACACCGTCGTCGTCCGGTTGAAGACGTCAGGCTCATGATCGCGTACCCACATCACCTTCGTGATCGAGTAGGTCGGGTTGAGACGATGGCCCAACTGCTTGTAAGCCGCCTCCTGGCCGAGCCTCTCGATCAGGGTGGCGCATTGCTCCTGGCTACGGGTATCGGCCCAAATAATGGCAGGACGCACCGGAGCCCCAGCGGAATCCAGAAACACTGCACCCATCATCTGGCCAGAAACACCAACGACTTCGACATCCTTCGGATTCACCCCGGTCTGCTCAAGAAGGGTCCTCGTCGCCCGGCAGAACGCGTTCCACCAGTCATCTGGATTCTGCTCGACGACACCATTCGACTCATATCGGGTGTCGTAGGGCGCGGTCGTCGCAGCCACGATTCGGCCGCTGTCGTCGTGCAGGGATGCTTTGTTCCCGGTCGTCCCGATGTCGTGAGCGAGAATCATGCGGCCGCCTTCGAGACATCTACGGACTCTGCGACCAAACGTTCGATTGACGCAAAGTCGCCGGAGCGCTGGGCCTCAATGGGAGTGAGCCACGTACCGCCGACTGCGGCCACTGCGGGCGATGCGAGGTAGGTCCCGAGACTGGACAGTCGTATGCCTCCAGTGGGAACGAAACGAATGCTTGGAAATGGGCCTCCCAGCGCTGTGATCGCTGCCAGCCCCCCGTTCGTCTCCGCGGGGAAGAACTTGACGGTCGTGACGCCCAACTCGATGGCCCGCATCACCTCCGTGGCGGTGACCGTCCCCGGAACGCACGGCACGCCCGCATCGGCGCATGCCCGCACCACTGAATCGCTCAACCCCGGGGACACGACGAACTGCGCTCCTGCTCGAACGACCTGCTCGACCTGGTCAACAGTCGTGACGGTCCCCGCGCCGACCACGAATCCGGGGTCCTCAGCCATCGCGCTAATGGCGTCGATCGCAGCGCTGGTCCGACACGTGATCTCGGCACAGTCCAGGCCCCCACGCATAAGCGCTGCACGCAAGGGGGCTGCGCACTGGTAGTCCTCAATGACGACCACGGGGATGATCCGTCGGGGCGCAATCTGTTCCATGGTCAGTATCAAGGGCCTTCCATCCACTCATAGTCGCGGGCGGCTTCACTCGGTTCTCGCCGGTCGACCGTCACAAGGACACGAAGAACCGCAGGCTCAGCGGCTCCATCAGCATGGGGGCCAGACGTGCCCCATCGCGAGCATTTCGATCCGTCGCTGCATGCGCCTCCCAAAGCGGGCGTGATGACCAGCGCTCGAAGACCATCCACTCAACCGGATCCTGTTCGACGGCGACGAACTCCATGAGTTCGCATCCGCCCTCCTTCCTGCTGGCGGCGATCATCTCGCTGAGCAGTGCCTTGGCTTCATCACGCCGCTCGGAACGCGGGCGAAGATGAACGGTCAAATAGAGCGGCACATCCGCCATCAGCCGTACACCACCGCAGTGCGGTGCCCGGACGCAGATGAGGCCGTAATCGCTTGAGCGACGTCAGCAGCGCGAGCCCCGTCACGGAAGGTTGCCGCGTCAGGACCGACCTCGGTGCCTTCTGCGACGGCCCGCAGGAAGTGGGCCAGCATGTTGATGTGCGAGTGCTCCCACCCAAGGATGTGTCCGGTTGGCCACCAGTCCTTGGCGATCTCGTGGTGTGCCTCACACACGATCTCTTGCGCGAATCCGTTGACCGCAGAACCGTCCCGTCGGAACATCATCAGGTTGTTGAGGTTCTCGAGATCCCAGTAGACGGTGCCCTTCGATCCCGAAATCTCGAAGGTGAGGTGGTTTCGGCGGCCCGGAGCAATGAGTGTGGCCCCGATGGTGCCGACTGCGCCGGCCGCAAATCGAGCCAGGCTCGTGACCGTGTCGACGGGCTCTCCCCGAGAGGCATCGGTGACCGGCGCCGTGATGACGCCGCTCACGTCAGCGATATCGCCGAGGATGAAATGACCGAGGTCAATGGCATGACAGCCGATTACGTTGAGGGCCCCCGACTTCGTTGGCAGCCATGAGGCGCTGTCGGTGCGCCACTCCTGTGCATACCGGAACGACGCGGTGAAGATCTCCCCCAGCTCCCCGGAGCGAACCAGGTCGCGGGTCAGGCGAACGGCTGGTACGAATCGATAGTTGAAGCAGGTGAGACTCCTGACGCCGGCAGCCTCTGCAGCGGCCGCGAGTTCGTTCGCCTCGAGGGCCGACCAAGACAGTGGCTTTTCGCAGATCACGGCCTTGCCAGCCGCGATTGCGGCCCGCGTCGGCTCAACATGGGTCTCGTCTGGACCCACGTTGTCGAATACCTGGATCGCCGGATCGTTGACGAGGTCGTGCCAATCGGTCGTGTACGCGGCGAAGCCGTACCTAGTGGCCGCATCGGCGACAGCGTCAGGTGAGCGTCCGGCAATAACCGACAAGTCGGGGACGATGCCACCGGGCCACAGGTTCAACGCCATGGAGCGGTAGGCGTTGCTGTGCGCACGGCCCATGAAGCCGTACCCAAGCATTCCAATTGACAGCCTCGAACGGGTGTCCGCGGGTGCGGGTCGCGCAACCATGGCTACGCCTCCTTACGGCCGTACAGTGCGGCGATCGTCTTGAGGTAGGCGATGCTGGCCATCACGTTCTCCTCCTCGGGAAGTGCGTCCCAAGGGGCGGCCATGAGGTCCATCTCAAGGGCTAGCGACCCCGTGAAGCCGCCCTCATTCAGCACGGCAGCGACACCGAAGAGGTCTACGAACCCCTCACCGGCGGGGCAGGACGGCCACCAGGTGAAGTTCTGACTCGGTGCTCCTCCACGGCTGGGCAGGATGTCCTTCGTGTGGGTCGAGACGGTCACCGGGGCCAGGTTGCGTGCCGCCTCGACCGGATCCTCGTACAGGCGCAGCGAATTGCCGGTGTCGAAGTTGACGCGCAGATTATCGGAGCCGACCCCGTCGAGGATGTCGAGAATTTCCGTCGACGTGAAATCGATGTGGTTCTCGATCGCCAACGTGATTCCGTGGTCCTCGGCGACCCTCACCGCGTCTCTTAGCATGACGACGGACGCCTTGACCTGCAGAGCGTGGTCATCCTTCACGTGGATCATGCTCGATGCGACGATGCGCATGATTGTGCAGCCCAATCGTTGAGCCTGCGGGATGTGAGCCAACAGGTCGGCGAGTGCTGCTTGGTCCGTACCGGCGTGCAGGCCGTCGGGGTGCCCCCACCCGAGGATGCGCGGCATTGCGGCTTCGTCGAGGACCTCTTTCACTGCGTCGCAGTAGGCGTTGTCGAGGGCGGGGAAGAAGCAGGCCTCCAGGGCTACCTCATCGATGCCCAAGGACAATGCGAACGGCACGAAGTCATCCTTCATGTCCCATCGGGTGCCGGGATCAACCTGGAGGCCGTCGCCGTAGATCTCACCGAAGTACCGATGGAAGCAGTAACTATCGAGTCCGACCAACATGATGTGCTCCTTTTCGCGTGCAATGGTTGCTGGTAGTCGTACAGGCTGGCAGGAATCTCAACCTGCTATCCGAATCCGCGCAGAAAGGCCAAGCCCTCCCGTGCCAGATCATCCTGCGTGGGTGCCAGCGGACGCCAGATAGACGCCGCCTTCGCGATGCTGGCATTGTGCGCGGTGAAACTCTCGATGCTCAGTACCCCTTCGTAGGCGATCCGGTCCAACGCTGCGAAGACAGCCGTCCAGTCCGTCTGATCACCACCCGGCGCACCGCGGTCATTGCCGCACACCTGCACATGCACAACGTGCTCCCCTGCACGTTCGATTGCGGCCGCTGTGGATCGCTCCTCGATCTGCAGGTGGTAGGTGTCCAGGCTCAGACCAAGTCCCGGCCCGAGCAGGGGACCAAGTGCATTGAGAGCCTGGTCGACCGTGTTGAGCACGCTGGTCTCGTAGCGGTTGAGAGTCTCGATGCCAATCACGATTCCACTGGCACGTGCGTGCTCGACCACGGGCGCAAGGTTCGTACGTAGGTCGTCGTAGGCGCGCTCCCGCTCGTCCTCAGATAGCGCCCAGGCACGGCCCACCGAGGAGTAGAACGGTCCGCACAGCGTCGTGCTTCCCAGCTCCGCCGCGATATCGATCCCTTCCATCAGGTATTGCTGCGTTCGAAGAACGGTCTGAGGATCCGTTGCCACCAGGTTTCGACCGTCCGGCATCACCCCCACGGTCACCGACCGCAAGCCGGTGCGCTCTAGGGCCTGTCGGGCATGGGGGACCCCAAAATCGCTGGTCGTCTCAAGTGGGAGTTCAACGGCGTCGAATCCCATCTCGGCGATCTTGTCGAGCAGCCCATCCAGCGTGTCGTCGGTGAGTGGCGACTGCCAGATCCACGTGTTCGCCGCTATCGCATACATTCTCGCGATCACTCCACTCCGTCTAGGCGCTCATGATGAAGGGGGATGCTGGGGCCGACCCACTGAGCCGGCCCCAGCACTATCAGTTCGCCCCTACGGGGTCTGTCGATCGATCCAGACCTGCGGGTATCCCGGCAGATTCTCGCCGCCGAACAACGCGTAGTGACCGTCGGGCATGCCCTTGTTCTTGGCGAGGTAGTCACCAAGGTTGTCCGCTGTGACGGACGGCTGTGGGAGGATCCACTCCTTGGGCAGTTCCTTGCCCTGCAGGATGTCCGATGCTGCGAGGAGTGCTGTCCGCCACTGCATGCTCGGGTAGGACGGCCCAATCGCCTTGATGCCGGAGTCCTTCCATTTCTTAAGGAAGGCGATCTGGTCCTCACCGGACATAACCGGCAGGTCCTTGCCCGCATCCTCGAAGGCCTCGATCGCGGCGGTGCCTCCATCGCCAGCGTCCATCCAGATGCCCTGGACGTCGCCCTTGGCCAGCTCATCGGTGATGATCTGCTTGATCTTGGCAGGATCCGCTCCGGTGAAGTAGTCGACCGCAGTGATGCCCTTGGCATCGAAGATCTTCTGGGCAGCCGCCCACCGCTGCTCGAGCACGTCGACGCCAGGCAAGATCCGAAGTGCAACAACGCGATCGCCGGACTTGAGGTTGTCGGACAAGAAGTTGGCTGAGGCGATACCAAAGCCGAAGCCGCCGACCGGATGGACGAACGTCGTCATGCAGTCAGTCTGCACACCACGATCGAACACCACGACGGGCTTGCCCGTGGCGCACGCTCGCTCGACAGCAGGCGTCATCGCCGCTGTCGAGTTGGGAGAGATGACAAAGACGTCGCAGTTTCCCTCGCCAATGAAGTAGTCGATGTCAGCGATCTGCTGGTCATCGCTGTCCTTGGCGTCGCGGGTCTCCATCTCGGAGACGATGCCCTCGTCCTTGAGGACCTGCAACTGCTGATTCATGGTGATCCAGCCAGTGACACGCCAGGGATTACTGATGGAGGCGTTCGCGAAGCAGAGCTTCTTGGGGCCGTCCGCCTTGTACTGCGACGTGTCGACCATCTCGGCTCCCGTGTAGTACTGCAGGTACGGCGTCGCGGGATCACCTTCAAAGGTTCCGGTCAGTTGCTCGTTCTGCGCGTCGTACTTGCCTTGGTCGAACCAATCGACCGCGGCCGGCTCCGCACTTGCCGCTACCGAAGACTCGGCCGAAGCCGCGGGTGCGGCCTCCGACGGCGCGGCTGCTACCGAGGTTTCTCCGGTCGCGACCGGGTCGGTCGTGCAGCCGGCCAAAGTAAGGCCGAACGCGGCGACCGCCACGACCGCCAGTATTGCTGGACGTCGCTTCATCTATTCTCCTATCGTTATCGTGCCGGACGGGCACGTCGTTACTGCGGTGTTGCTGTAGCGGGATCAACGATCCCTCTGGCCGTGTCGGCGTTCCGTTGCCGTCGGCGATTTCCCCGCGCACCCCAATTGACCTGTGACAGTGCGACCGCCGCGATGATGATCACTCCCTGTACCGAGTCGCGGTATGTCGACTGGACGCCGATAAAATTCAGGACAACGAAGAGCGTCTCCAGTGCGAAAGCACCGGCCGCGGCGGATAGGACCCAGCCACGGCCGCCGGTCAGCGCGACGCCACCAAGGACCACCGCTGTCACCGTGAAGAACTCGTATCCCTGCCCAACGGACGGGTGAACCCCGGCAAATCCGACGAGGAGAACTCCTGCGATGGTCGCCGAGAGTGACGAGATGACGAAGGCGACACGCTTGCCGGGCGCGACGCGGATGCCGGACAGTCGTGCCGCCTCCGGGTTGCCACCGATTGAGACAAGTCCCTTGCCGAAAGGGCGACGCACCAGCAGACTCGCCGCGACAAGCACAACCAGAAGGATGATGACGGAGTAGGGAAGGATCTCCAGCACAGGAATGTCGCGGATGCCACCACGCCCGATCTGCCGGAAGCTGTCCACAGGGTTGTTTCCTGCTGAACCGCCGGTCCAGTAGAAAATGAGGCCAGTGAGCGCGAGCATCATTCCCAGGGTGCCGATAAGGCTTGGCACCCGAAGGACCGTCGTAACGAACCCGTTCAACAGTCCGACGAGCACGCCGAGCCCGACCATGAGGAGTAGCACGGGGACGACACGACTGGAGTCATCTCCGATGAGGTTGCCTGAGATGACCACCTGAGCGGTAACGAGTGCGCCCATCGAGAGGTCAATCTCACCGGTGACGATGACGAAGTATTGACCCACGGCGGCGATCGCGATCGGGGCCACCCGCGCGACGAAACGGATGAACTGACTCGGTTCGGCGAAGGATGGGTTGCTGATCGTGGCGATGGCGATGAGCACCAAGAGCAGAATGAACACGGACGCGTTCGGATTGGCGAGGAAACTCACAACGCGCCGACCGAACGACTCGTTGGCGAACTGACCGGTCTCGAAGGTGGAACGCGTCGCACTCAACTCGATACCTCCGCGCCCGTCGAGGACGGTGCGACTGTCCCGTGCCGCCCGAAGCGTGGCGGGCGACGCAGGATGGTGCGGCGTGCGTAGACCGCAACGGCTGCGACGATGACGACGCCCTGCACTGTCTCCTGCAGGAAGGGATTGATCTCCATCACGGCCATCACGTTCGCGATAACGGCGAGAATTGCCACCGCCCCAATGGTGCCGACGATGGAACCGCGACCACCTGTGAGCGCTGTTCCGCCGAGGACGACAGCGGCAATCGACAACAGGACGTAGCCGCCCTGGCTGCCCACCGTGGGGCTTCCAACACCGGTTCTGCTGGCCAGTAGTAGTCCAGCGAGTGCCGCAAAAACCGAGGAGGTGATGTAGACGCCGAGGAGTGTTCGCGTCGTGCGGATGCCTGACAGCCGGGCCACGCCGAGGTCACCGCCGACGGCGTAGACGTGCAGGCCGAAGCGCGTGCGGCGGAGCATCAGGTAGACCAGCGCCGCTAGGGCGATCATGATGAGGGTCGACACAGGTAGGGGTCCGATGCGCGTGGCACCGATCAGTTGGAACTCATCGGGCGTATTGCCGAAACTGCCGTTGTAGTTGGTAGCCAGGTAGCCGGACAGGATCAGCCCGACGCCAAGTGTGGCCATGAAGGGCGGAACGTTCAGCCGGCTCACTATGAGCCCATTCACGATGCCCACACCAACACCGACCGCGAGGGCAAAGAGGACTCCCGTGGGGATGGATGTCACTCGGTCTGCCATGGTCCCAGCTGCGACAAGGCTCGCGAGGCTCGCAACGAAGGACACCGACAAGTCCAGGCCGCCGGCGAGGATGACCACGGTCTGGCCGATAGCGAACAGGCCGAGCACGCTCATGCCGGTGAAGACGTCCGCGAGATTGCCGGTGGAGAAGAAGTTTCGTCCTTGCATAGCGACGAGCACGGTGCCGACGATGATCGCCCCTCCGAGCACGATGAAGACGATTGCCTCCGGTGTGAACCTGGATTCGGTCCGTGCACTCATGCTGCGGCCCCCGATCCCATGGCCGCCGCGAGGATCTCGACCTCACTGGAGCCCGGGGGCAGGATCGCCGCCAAAGTCCCGTCACGCATCACGGCAATTCGATCGGCCATGCCGATGACCTCGAGCAGCTCGCTGGAGACCATGACTATCGCGAAACCTGCATCCGCCAGATCGCGCATGAGGCGGTAGATCGCGACCTTCGCGCCCACGTCGATGCCGCGCGTCGGCTCGTCGAGGAGCAGGACCTTGGGCTCAGCAATTAGCCACTTCGCAAGGACCACTTTCTGCTGGTTGCCGCCAGAGAGGAACTTGACGTCCTGCATGTCCGAGCGAGCGACGACTTCGAGGCGGCCAAGTATCTTCAGCGCACCCTCACTCGCCGCGCCCATCCTCGTTGGAAACGCTGCGCGGATGACCGCCAAGGCGTTGTCACGGATGGATTGCTCCATCTGTAGGCCCTCACGCTTTCGGTCCTCTGGAATCATCGCGATCCCGCGTCCGATCGCCTCTAGGGGGCTGGACGCCCGTACCTCGCCTCCAGGGTCGATGACCGTACCCCGAGTGAAGGGAATCGATCCGAAGATGCCGGCCAGCAACTCCGTCCGCCCAGAGCCTTGCAGGCCAGCAATCCCGAGAATCTCGCCCGCGCGGACCTCGAGGGTGATGTCGTTGACCCAGTCATTGCCTACGTGGGCAAGAGTGAGCACGGGAGTTCGCTCGGCCAATTCCGATACACGATCCGGGAAATATGTGGCGATCGGACGGCCGACCATCAAGCGCACGACCTCACCCTCTGTGAGTTCGGCCGTAGCCATTGCCGCGACGAGGACCCCGTCCTTCAAAATCACCACGCGGTCGCAGAGCGAGAAGACCTCCCGCAGACGGTGGGAAACGTAGATGATCCCTACCCCGCGGGTCTTCAGCCGCTGGATCACTGAGAAGAGAAGCTCGACCTCATGATCAGCGAGGGCGGAGGTCGGCTCGTCCATCTGGATGATTCGCGCGTTGATGCTCACAGCCTTGGCGATCTCCACCATCTGCTGCTGTGCCACCGACAACTCGCTGACGCGGTCGCGAGGGGAGATACCGACAACACCGATCTCGGCGAGAACCTGTTCGGCACCACGTTCCATCGCGCGGCGATTCACCAGACCGAGCCGGGATGGCTCGCGACCGAGGAAGATATTCTCCGCGACCGTGGCGTCCGCGAGAAGGTTGAACTCCTGGTACACCGTTGCGATGCCGGCCCTCTCCGCGTCGAGTGGGCGGCCGAGCCGCAGGGTCGTGCCGTCGAGCTCGATGGATCCAGAGTCGGGCAGGTGGACCCCACCCACGATCTTCATGACCGTCGACTTTCCTGCACCGTTCTCCCCAACCAGCCCGACGACCTCACCGGCCTCGAGCTCGAAGTCGACGCCGTCGAGTACCCGCACACCAAAGAAGGACTTGGAGAGATCCAAGACCCTTAGCAGCGCCATCTAGCGTCCTCCTCAGCAAGTACCACTTGGTGGTAGTATTACTACAGAAATGGAGAAGGGCTACTAGTTTCGGCGCATGTTACTCAATCGTTACATAAATCCGGTGTTGCGACTGAGCCGTGCACGATCTAAGTGGTCCTTCGTGCCAAGATCGTGTAGTACTAGAACACACATGAACGCAACCTGAAACTGCTCAACGGAAAGGAGCGTCTGCGAATGGATCTGGCGTCATACGGCTTCCCCGGCGAAGCAAGCCTGCGGCCCTCCGAGCGAAAGGTCGCGGAGGTCCTGACTGCTGACCCCTCATGGTTTTCCCGAGCGACGTTGTCAGAGATTGCTGGCCGGGCCGAGGTGAGCGAACCGACGGTCGTGCGCTTTGCGAGGTCACTGGGCTCCTCCGGATTCCAGGACTTCAAGTACACGCTCATCCAGAGCCTTGCCAGCCCACTCGTGGGCGTGCACTCCCTGATCGATGAGTCGGACCCACTGCAAACAGTCATCACAAAGACGATCGACGCGAGCATCACTGCGCTGACCAGTCTCCGTGACTCACTCAACGTGGATACTCTCAGCCGCGTTGCCGATGCGATAGGCGCTGCTTCGGAACTTATCGTGCTGGGTTTCGGGGCATCTGGAATCGTTGGTCAGGATCTCGCCCAGAAGTTCCCCCTTCTCGGCCTCCCGATCAATGCCCCAGCCGATGCCCATCAGCAGTTCATGGCTGCAACGCTCGCCAGCCCCACGACTGCCGTCATCGCCATCTCGAACACGGCAGCAACGATTGAGGTACTCAACAGCGCCTTGGAAGCCAAGTCACGGGGCGCGACCATCATTGCGCTTAGCGGCCGAGAGGGGCCCCTCACCGAGATCGCCGACCTCGTCCTCTTGGCCGGTGGCGAGGAAGACACGAACGAGTACACGCCGACGAGTTCTAGACTCGCCCATCTGGCTGTTGTCGATGCTCTCTCGGTCGTCGTTGCACTTCGCCGAGGACGTGAGTCGAACCAGGCCCTCAGACGGATGAAGCACAGACTCCATGCCATGCGCACCTCGGGTCAGATGATGTCCGATGATGCACCACGGTCGTAGGCTTCCGTTGCGTTGCACACGCTGTCGACGAAGCGACGGCGCCTAGATTCGCTGGAACTGCAAACCGAGCACCGAGCAAGCGAGCTCAAGACGACGGGACAGGTCGCCCACTGCCAGAATCGCGTGGTGCGACGGCAGCGCCTCGACGTAGCGGTAGCCGTCCTCGACCCGCAGAACTGCCCCGTTCAGACAGTCCGAATCCGCGTACTGCTCGTAGCCCAGCAGCTCGGCCGGGACCGAGGTGAGCGTGTCCAATGTGCTTGCGATCTTCACCAAGGTGATGTCGCCCACGGGGAATCGGGCATCGATTACGTGAGAGTTGGGGTCGACGATTTCCAGCACGGGCGGACGAAGCGTCCACTCGGTGGCCCAGGACTGAGGCACCACCCCAAAGAAGCCGCAATGAGCGACCAATATGTGATTCTCGGGGTGGTCAACCTCAGGGAAATAGGGGATTTTCTCATGCTTCAATGCAGCCTGACCCATAAGGAAGGGGTACAGGTTCGACATCATCACGGGAGTCCTCAGGGCCTCCCAGACAATGAACTTGGTAATCATCGACGTCAGGTCGGCCTCGCAACCCCAGATCAAACCCCGCTCCTCGAACAGGAGATTCCACGCCAGACATGGGGTTGTGTCGGCAGTCGCGGACTCGTTTAGGCAGTTGATTCCAGCCGCGATCACGTCCTGCGCACCGTCAAGATCATCGGCGAGCGCCAACTTGAGTCGCACAGCGCTCTCAAGGGCACGGGCCGCGACCCCTGATGCAGGTAGCCCGGTTGGGAACGCTTGTTCGAGGCGAGCCACGTCGATCGCCTTCGACCGAGCCACGAGATCACGGTAACTGCGGATATCAACAGTCACGCCGAACCGCTCGGCGAAGACATCGACACATGCAGGCTCATACCAGAAGAAGCGCTTAAAGATATCCGGCTGCTTCCCTGCGCCGAGATCGTCCTGATAGGCCAGCATCGTCGCGCCTGCCAGTCTGCGGCGGACACCGAGCGAGCGCACGACGACTTCGAGTTCACCCGCCGACGTGGGTGCCACCGTCGACACACCGCGCCGGCGCAGGAAGTCTCGGATCTCCCAGTCCCACATCGACACTGTTCCAAACTCGGACGTCACGATGAGGATCGGCACGGTGATGTCTCGAAACTCACCTAGTCGTCGGTACGCCTCCCCGCTCATGTCCGGAACGATGACCGCATCGGCCGTTGTCCCGGAGGCGGCACTGATGTGCACCGGTTCTAACCACGTGACCTGGTCGTCGAGGAGATGGAAAAGGGCACCGAGCTGTCGTACGAAGGCTGGCTGAGCCTCGTCCTCCAGAAAGACTGGCAGTAGGTGAGCCTTCATGTGTCTCTCCCTTGTGTTTGGACGGCTAGATCTGGTAGTAATACTACACATCGACCCAGTGCAGGTCTCTACATCTCCGGATCAAGGGATCTCAGTGGGAGTTTGGCCCCTTTTATGTAGGAATCTTTCACGGAGGATGGCATGTCGGTTTCACCATCGCCCTTCACAGTCTCCATTGACGCGGAAACCGGTGCCGGGTCAGCCTTTGCCGAGCACTACGTCAAGTACTTCCGCGAGGTGGCCGACATATTCGTCGATACCGCAGCGGCGGCTGTCATCGATGGCGATTCAGTGGCGTACGAGGTGTACTCCAACGAGCGGACCAAGCACCCCGGCGAGCTGGTCTTTGGAACTAGTGTCGTTATGCCTGGATTGATCGGCGATGAGTTCATGATGACCCGCGGTCACGCTCACGAGATCGTGGACCGAGCTGAGGTGTACTACTGCCTGGCCGGGCAGGGCGTCATGTTGATGGAAGATGAAGCTGGCCACACAATCGCCGAGCCGCTGGCCCCCGGAAATGCAGTCTATGTACCGGGTCGATGGATCCATCGCAGCGTGAACACGGGGGATCAGCCGTTGGTGACGCTGTTCTGTTTCGCATCCGATGCCGGACAGGACTACTCGGTCATCGATCGCTCGAAAGGGATGGCGCGGCA
>JBMOKH010000196.1:0-4312 GCA_049315365.1 Candidatus Nanopelagicales bacterium | reverse complement strand
GCCAGACCTTCTGCAGCATGTGCCACGAGGTCGGCCGCTTGCGGATGCCGTCCTCGTAGCAGTGGGCGACCTGCTGGGTCATCTGCCTGATCTGCTCACTGCGGTCCACCCCCGACGGAGCGACGACCCGCTCGTATATGTGGCCGTCGACCCGATCCCCGTCGAACCACATCGAGACCGGATAGAGCGGCGCGCCCGTCATGACGCTCAGGATCGCAGGCCCCGCGGGCATCGAGGCCGGCTGGCCGAAGAGGGACACCTCGATTCCGTTTCGGCTGATGTCTCGATCGCCGAGAAGCGCGACGATGCGCCCGTCGTTGATCCGCCGGGCGAGGTCGCGAACGAGGTCGGGGTGACCGAGCGGGAACACCTCCATGCCGAGGGTTCGACGGTAGGCGAGGAATTGGTCGAACAATCCCTCGGGCTTCAGCCGCTCCGCGACCGTCGTGATGCCGCCGTAGCGCAGCGCGGCCCACGCGCCTGCATGATCCCAGTTCGCCATGTGCCCCGGAACGAGGATTGCACCGGTGCCCGTCCGGACCGCCTCGTCCATCCATTCCTTATTCTCGAGGTCGAACGTGTCGCGGATCCGCTCGGGCGACCAAGACGGAAGCCGAAAAGCCTCGTTCCAGTAGCGCAGGTAGCCGCGCAGGGTCTCGCGGCTGAGTTCGCGGATCTCGCCTGACGTCCACGCGGGGTCGACGCGCGCGAGGTTTCGCTCGAGTTGCAGCACCGAAGGGCCGCGCCGGCGCCACATCTGGTCGGCCATGAGTTGAAACATCCGGCGCGATGCCCCTTCGGGCAGCCGCTTGGTGATGCTCCAACCGGCCTCAAATCCCCATTCGGTGACGGCGTCGGCGACGCCGCTCATGGGCGGAGCTGCCGGCGGACGACGACCATCCGCTGGACGATCGTCACGACGCCCAGTACGCCGATGAGCCACAGCGCCGCGGGAAGCACGTAGGGCACGCCCAACCCGGTGAGAAACGCCGCCAACAGGGCGATGATGAGACGCTCGGCTCGCTCGGCGATCCCGACATTCGCCGTGGCCCCGACCGCCTCTGCCCTTGCCTTGGCGTACGAGGTGACCTGCCCGGTGACGAGCGCGAGCGTGGCAGCAGCCGCCGTTCCCGCATCGCCCTGGAAGACCCCCCACATGAGGAGCCCTCCGAAGATGGCACCATCGGCAACGCGGTCGAGCGTGGCATCGAGGAAGTTGCCCCATGGGCCGCTCGTGCCCGAGATCCGCGCCATCGTGCCATCGATGAGATCGCTCGTCGCGAAGATGGCAATGAGCAGGACGCCGAGTACGAATCTGCCGGACGGAAAGCATACGAGCGCCGAGGCGACGGCCCCGACGGTTCCGAAAACGGTCACCGCATCGGGCGAGACGTGCATGCGCAGCAGCAGCCTCGCCGGAGGCTCGATCAGCCCGCTTGCCATTCGGCGAGCCGCCGGATTGTTGAGCATTGCTCTCCTCGCCGAAGGTCCGTGGTCCGGACTCGAGTCTCCGATGCTATCCGGTCGGGTCCGCGCCGACGCCCGTGCGCGAGCTCGCGCCTTGCGCGGTTGCTTCGAGCGCCGCTCACGCGGGAGGCTGAGCGCGTTGGCGCGCATTGCGCCATGCACCAACGACCTTGCATTACTGCCGAACAGGAGTCCTCCGTGACAGTGAAGCAGGCGGCCGCCACACAGCCGTCCGACCCGGCACTCATCCGCAATGTCGTCGTCGTCGGGCCGGCCGGCTCCGGCAAGACATCCCTCATCGAGCACCTGATCGCACAGTCCGGCGCGATCGACCGTCCGGGCTCCGTTGCCGATGGCAGCACAGTTTGTGACCGCGATCCCGCCGCGATCAGCTGCCAGCGGTCGGTCGGCCTGGCGGTGGCGTCGATCGCCTGGGAGTCCGTTGCGGTGAACCTCATCGACACTCCCGGCTACGCGGATTTCATCGGGGAGGTTCGAGCGGGGATGCGAGCGGCCGATGCAGCGCTCTTCGTCGTCTCAGCCGTCGACGGAATCGACGCGTCGACCCAGCAGCTCTGGAATGAGTGCGAGTCGCTCGGCCTGCCCCGGGCGGTCGTCGTGACGAATCTGGACCGAGAGCGTGCTGACTTCGACGAGACCGTGTCCATCTGCCACCGCGTCTTCACTGGCGGAGGCGGGGTCCTCCCCCTCGTCCTGCCGATCCATGGTGATGCGCGCCCCAATCGCCCGGGTGCGAGCGAGGTCGTGGGGTTCATCGACCTGCTCACCACCCGCATCCACGAGTGGACGAGCGGCTCAGAGCAGGAGCAGGACAGCGACCCCGAGCACCAAGAGCTCATCAACCGAGCCCGCACCGAACTCATCGAGGGGATCATCACCGAGTCCGAGGATGAGACCCTCATGGATCGCTTCGTCGATGGCGAGGCGATCGACGTCACGACGCTCACGGCCGATCTCGAGAGGGCCGTGGCACGGGGCCACTTCCATCCAGTCCTCGCGCACGTGTCGGGCACGGCCGCTGTCGGCTCGCGCTACGTCCTGACGACGATCGTCCGCGCCTTCCCGTCCCCCCTCGAACGTGACGTTCCTCTCGTCACCTCGCCCGGCGGGGACCCGCGACCTCCGCTCACGGCCGATCCGGACGGGCCCCTGTGCGCGGAAGTAATCAAGACGACGTCGGACCCGTATGTCGGACGCATCTCGATCGTGCGAGTGTTCTCAGGTTGCATCGGGGCCGATGACCGGGTCCATGTGACCGGGCACTTCGCGGCCGGCCGCGGCCGCGAGGACCACGAGCTCGACGAACGGGTCGGGCAGGTCTCCTCACCCCTCGGTGACGTCCTTCGCCCGGTCTCCGGGGCTATTGCAGGCAGCATCGTCTCGCTGAGCCGGCTCGAGCACGCGGAGACCGGCGACACCCTCTCGTCGATCAGCGCACCGCTCCTTATGGAGCCGTGGGCCATGCCGAAGCCACTCCTACCGATCGCGATGGTGGCCCACTCGGCCGGCGACGAGAACAAGCTCGGCTCAGCGCTCGCGCGACTGCTCGCTGAGGACCCGACCCTGCGACTCGAACACGACGAGGCCTCTGGCCAGATGATCGTGTGGTGCCTGGGCGAGGCTCATGGCGTGCTCGTCGTCGATCGGCTGCGATCTAGATTTGGAGTCGCAGTCGATCCGCAGGAGCTACGCCTGACCCTTCGCGAGACGTTCGCCGCGGGCGCGAGCGGCCTCGGTCGGGTGGTGAAGCAGTCGGGCGGTCATGGCCAGTACGCCGTCTGCGAGATCGAGGTCGAGCCGCTGCCCATCGGCTCCGGATTCGAGTTCATTGACCGTGTCGTCGGAGGGGCAATCCCCCGGTCGTTCATCCCCTCGGTCGAAAGGGGCATCCGGCAGCAGCTCGCGAAGGGCCTCGTCGCGGGGTACCCGGTGGTCGATATTCGTGTGGCGCTCACCGATGGCAAGTCGCACAGCGTCGACTCGTCCGACATCGCTTTCCAGACCGCCGGTGCGCTCGCCTTGAAGGACGCCGCAGTCAAGGCCGGGGTCTCGCTCCTCGAGCCCATGGTGACCCTGATCATCGAAGTGCCGGACGAGTACGTCGGGGCCGTCCTGTCCGACCTTGCGCATCGAAGGGCTCAGGTGACCGGAACGGAGTCCACGCCCACGGGCCAATCGCTCATCACCGCGGTAGCGCCCGAGGCGGAGGTATCTCGCTACGCCATCGACATCCGGTCAGTGACCCACGGCACCGGCCGGTTCACCCGCCAGCCAGCGGGCATGTCCCCCATGCCTCCGGCCGCAGCAAGACGAATTCTCGGCAACTAACCAGGGCCCCAGGCGTCCGAGAGCATCACCCGGGTGTCCTCGAGCAACTGCGGAATCGTTTTCGTCGCCCCGATGATGGGCAGGAAGTTCGTGTCGCCACCCCACCGCGGCACCACATGCTGATGCAGGTGCCCGGCGATGCCCGCCCCGGCCACCGAGCCCTGGTTCATGCCGATGTTGAAGCCCTGGGCGCCGGACACGTTGCGAATAACCGTCATTGCCCGCTGCGTGAACGCGCCGAGCTCAGCAACCTCACCGGTCGTGAGGTCCGGATAGTCCGCCACATGGCGAACCGGGCAGACCATGAGGTGACCGGAGTTGTACGGGAACAGGTTCAGGATCGCAAAGACGTGAGTGCCCCGGGCGACGACGAGGGTGTTGTCGGACGGATCAGACGGCGCCCGGCAGAACGGGCACTCGTCCCCCGCCTCCGTGTGCTTCGGCCGGCTCTCTCCCTTGAGGTACGACATGCGATGCGGCGTCCAGAGTCGATCCC
>JBMOKH010000195.1:0-4317 GCA_049315365.1 Candidatus Nanopelagicales bacterium | reverse complement strand
CAACTACGGGTTCTCCCCCAACGCAGATGCGCCCGCGGTCACCGTGCCCGACCGAACTAGCGACGGTTTCCGAAATGTGCAGTTCGTGCAGTTCAGCGACTTCCACGGAGCCATCGAGCGCTCCTCCGCGAACATGGGTGCGGCGGCAATGTCCGCCTCGATTGCCCAGGACCGCTCCACCGTCCTGAGCACATTCGTCGTGTCGAGCGGCGACAACATCGGTGGAGCGCCGGCCATCTCAAGCGAGTTCGATGAGGTGCCGACCATCAAGGCACTCAACCTCATGGGCCTGGACATCTCGGCATTCGGCAACCACGAGCATGACAAGCCCCTCAAGCACCTGCGCAACATCATCGAGATCTCCGACTTCCCGTGGGTTGCATCCAACTACGACAGCATCGAGCCGCTGCAGGCGCCGACGAAGGAGGTCAGGGACGTCGTCGTCCTCGAGCGCGGGCGAGTCAAGGTTGGCTTCATCGGATTGAACACCTCGGACCTCGCGAGCCGGGTGAGCTCGTTGTCCCTGCAGGTCGCCCCGGATGACCAACTGGAGATTCGCGACAGCACCGCACGGGTCGCCCGGCTCGTGGCGAGCGCGAAAGCCCAGGGGGCCCAACTCATCGTGGCACTGGTGCACCGGGGCTGGGATGCCAACGTCAACGGCAAGGCGACCGGGCCACTCATTGATATGGCGAGCCTGCTCCCGGGGGTCGACATCATCTTCGGCGGCGACTCCCACCAGCAGCACGCATCAATTCTGGACGGTCGACCCGTGGTGCAGGTCCCGAACTCCGGCCAGATGTACTCGCGAACGATCGTATGCCTCGATACCCAGACTGATCGCCCCGTCGGCACGAGCGTTGATTTCGTGACCCGGCAGTCGCTGGATCCCACGGCGCAGGATGCCCGGGTGGCCGCCCTCGTCGAGCGCTACCGAACCGCGCTGACCACTCGGCTGGACAAGAGGGTGGGCACCGTGGATGGGGTCTTCGCCCGGGGCGGAAATCCTCCCGTCGAGCGATCAGGGGAGACAGCGATGGGCGACTTCTCGGCTGACGCTGTCCGCGCAAAGTACGGAACCGACTTCGCGTTCCTCAACGGCGGCGGCATCCGAGACACCCTCCCGGCGAGCACCTACATCCCGCAGGACCAGACCCTGCGACGACCGAAACCGGGCCAGCCGGGGCCGTTCGACGTCGTGCTCGGAGACCTTCTAAGCGTCTTCCCCTTCGGCAACAACGTTGCCACGACCACGATGACCGGAAGGCAACTGTGGAGTGGGCTCGAAAATGGCGTATCCAAGTGGCCGACGGACGGTCGATTCCCGCAGGTGTCTGGCCTGCGATTCACGTTCGACCCGAACAAGCCTGTCGGCTCGCGAATCCTGTCGGTCAGTCGATCTGACGGTTCGCCGATCCCCGCCGATTCGCAGCAGTACACCGTGACGACGATCGACTACCTCATCTCAGGTGGAGACGGCTACCAATCGGTTTTCTCCGCCACCGATTCGGTCATGCGCGAGCCGTATCTCGAGGCCGTCCTTGAGGCCTTCAGGAAGGATCTCGCCGCCGGCCGGGTCACGCTCGTTCCCCGACTGGATGGCCGCATCACCAGAATCGGCGAAGCACCGGCTGCCTGACCGGTCCACGGATCGCCTGCGCGTGACCGCCGGCCCGCTTCTTCATGGAACCTTCATGCTTTCTCGCGCCCTTCATGACCGAGCATGGCGCATGCTCGACAGATTGAACCGGGACGGCGGGAGGGCATCGAGATGGACCTGACGAGAAGGGAATTCGTCGCTTCCGTCGTAGGCGCCGGGGCCGCACTCGCAGTGGTCGCCGATCCCGACTATGCCGCATGATCCACGGAGC
The DNA here is from genome assembly GCA_049315365.1 of Candidatus Nanopelagicales bacterium. Classification (GTDB taxonomy): domain Bacteria; phylum Actinomycetota; class Actinomycetes; order S36-B12; family S36-B12; genus WLND01. Next base: position 2,446 of record JBMOKH010000195.1, on the reverse strand, counting down.
CGGCTTCGCCATGGTTGCAGCGTGAACCCATCCACTCGGGTATCGAGCGTCCTGGCCATCGCCGCATTCGCCGTCACGATGACCGCCTGCGGCACGACCGCCGGCACGACCACCGGCACGACCACCGGCGCCAGCGCCGTGCAGGGGCCGGCAGCGCCGTCCAAGTCTCCGGTGCCATCGGTGGGTGCGGCGCAGCCCATCAGCGGAGCTGACATGGCCGGGCACATCCACAACCTCGCCTACGACGGGCGCCAGCTCCTGATCGGCACCCACGAGGGCCTGTGGGGACAGGCGCCCGGCGCGAGGCCTGCCCAGGTGTCCGACGACGCGTTCGACGTCATGGGCCTGACCATCGCCGGCGACCGCTGGCTGGCGTCCGGGCACCCGGGCGAGGGGATGGACGCGCCCGCTGACCTCGGCCTCCTCCAGTCCACCGACCGAGGCCGGACCTGGGCCGAGGTGTCGCTCGGCGGAGAGGTCGACTTCCACCGCCTCGCCGCATCGGGCGCTATCGTCGTCGGAGTCAACGCCCACGACGGACGACTCCTTCGGTCACGCGATGGCGGCTCCGCCTGGACCGACCTCGGAGCACCCGGCCTCTACGATCTCGCCGTCAGCCCCGCAGACCCGGCCGTCATCGTCGGCACGAGCGAGAGCGGTCCCGTCCGCAGCATCGACTCGGGCGCCAGCTTCAATGCAGTGGGTGGCGCGCCCCTGCTCGCCCTGCTCGCCTGGGCCGGCGGCACCCTGTACGGGGCTGACGTCGATGGCCGGATCCACGAGTCAATGGACGACGGCATCACCTGGAAACCCCTGGGCTCCCTGCCCTCGCAGCCCTCGGCATTCGCCGCAACGGGAACAACGGTGGCGGCCCTCGTGGGGGACACCGTCCTGGAGTCAGTCGACGGCGGCGCGTCCTTCACTCCGAGGATCACCGGCCTCGGCGGCCACTAGTGGCTCGTGTGTGAAGTCGTGGCGGTTGGCCTTGACTCGGACTTGGTCTGGAGTCTTGGGGCGAAACGAAGGGACAAGCGGACAGTCCCGTGCCCAGATGGTGAAGGCAGGCTCAGTGATCCCCAGATGATTGGCTAGAAAGACCGAACAGGGCGGACACCGAAGGTGAGGCTCTTGGCTTGGTTCGACTGATCCCCCTCGACGAAGTCAATGTTTCCAGCTTGTGTCTCCCCGCTGCCCGTGGAAGTCCAGTACTTGTTATCTCCGAACCCGCCAATCGTGTTCCGGTTCGGGTAGTGGTAGAGCCAGATGAGTTCCCACCATGACGGAAGGGACCAGTCCGTCATGCCGCCACCTGCATAACTTCGGGCGGCATAGCCCGCGTCCTCCCATAGGCACGCCGCGATCATCGCCGAAGTGTTCTCGTACCCCGACCCGATAGTCGGGCTCTCCGCACCCTTGATGGTTTCCTGGTTTCCGCTGCCCATGCACCACGTGAACCCCTTGCCGGTGCTGGAGAAGTCGGAGGTCTGCTGCGTATTGCCACCGCACTCACGGGGACATGTGCTCTCCTAGTTGGGAGCCCAGAGGTTCGGGGCAACCTCGAGGAAATTGCACATTGACGCCATGCCCGCCCCGCACGCGAACGAGGTAGACGATGCATAGAACACTGTCCCGGTTCCCGGACCGGTATCCCCGCACCCATACGCCAGGCCCGGATCGCACGTTTCCGAACCACCCAGCAGGGCAGCCGGCGACGGGACGCCAGCATCCGCCGCCGAAGACACGGACGACCCGCCGGACGGCGAAGTCGACATCACGTCGTCCTGCACTGCACCGGAGGGACTCTCGGTCGTTGACGAGCAACCAGCCAACCCGATGGCGGCAAGCACCAGACCGACGGTCAACACCCTGACGACACTGCTCATGTCACACCTGACTTGGTTTCGACGATGTGACCTCATGGCCCTTGGCCGAACAATAGCCCGGAAGGACTTCAGGCACGAGCCACCAGTGCTTTATCGGCGCTCATGGCGTCGCTTGCGCACCCACCTCACGAATGGGCCAGGTCGCTCCCGGGCCGCCGCATCTTGAGGAGATCTTCACCTGCCTTGAGCGGCCGCCTGCTCCGCCGCTGGGAGAATCAACCAACTGATGACGGGTCAATCGGCGAGGGGTGCAGGCGTGGAAGCCATGAGCCCACCTTGGGCCCGGTTTCGTACGCAGCGGTTATGCAAATCCTCAAGGAAAGGTCAAGGTGACGCCTGTCCAACTTTTGACTCAATCCAAGGATCGGCCTAACCTGACGTCATGCTTCCCGACCCGGCCAGTGTCCTTCGGGAGCGCGGCGTCCAGGTCACCGCCCAGCGGCTCGCAGTCCTGCGGGCGGTTGAGCGGCACCCGCATGCCACGGCCGACACGGTGGCATCGGATGTCAGGGAGCAGATCGGCGCGATCTCCCGGCAATCTGTCTACGACGCTCTCGGCACCC
>JBMOKH010000194.1:0-4334 GCA_049315365.1 Candidatus Nanopelagicales bacterium | reverse complement strand
CGTTCGGCTACACGGTGCGGATCCTGCCGCACCATGCCGGGCTCGCAGCGCCGGAAGAGATGGGCTTGCAGGTCCTGCCGGCCGCAACCCTCGCGGGGTAGCGCCTCAGATTGCGGGGTAGCGCCTCAGGAGGAGACCCGCAGGACGACAAGGCTGTGCGGTGCCAGCATGACGACGCTCCCGGCGGACTCGTCGGCTGACGACTCTGTCGTGCTGCCGGTCATCGAGTCGATGACCCGCCGATAGGAACGGGCATACGGGCCATCCGGGAGGACGAATGCCTGTGCGGACTCGCCGGCGTGAAGCAGAACGAGGAATGAGTCGTCCTTGACGTGGGTGCCATCGGGGTGCACGGCGTGCAATTCGCCGGAGACGTACATGCCGAGGGTGCGGGCCCGCTCGTCATTCCAGGCCTCGGCGCTGAGCTCATTGCCATCCGGTGCGATCCAGGCCAGGTCCTTGGGACCGCCCTCGTGCATCGGCCTGCCATCGAAGAAGTACCGCTGCCGAAAGGCCCGATGATCACGCCTGAGGCGTAGCACCCCACGCGTGAAGTCCAGGAGGCTGCGCTGGCCGGGCTCGAGGTTCCAGTCGATCCAGGAGATCGGGTTGTCCTGGCAGTAGGCATTGTTATTGCCCAGCTGCGTGCGGCCGAACTCGTCGCCTGCGGTGATCATCGGCACCCCCGTCGAAAGGGCGAGCGTCGCAAGGAGGTTTCGGATCTGCCGCACTCGGGTGGCATTGATGACCGGGTCGTCGGTCTCGCCTTCGACCCCGTAGTTGCGCGATCTGTTGTCGTCGGTGCCGTCGCGATTGCCCTCGAGGTTGGCCTCGTTGTGCTTGTGCTCGTAGGAGACGAGGTCATGCATCGTGAAGCCGTCATGGGCCGTGATGAAGTTGATGGAGGCGTACGGCCTGCGGCCTTCGGATGCGTAGAGGTCGGCCGAGCCGGTCAGGCGCCAGCCGAGCTCCTCGATGCCGGTCGATCCTCGCCAGAAGTCGCGCATGCAGTCGCGGTACTTGCCGTTCCACTCCGTCCACAACGGCGGGAACTCGCCGACCTGGTAGCCGCCGGGGCCGACATCCCAAGGCTCGGCGATGAGCTTGACCCGCCTGAGCACCGGATCCTGCTGGATCGTCGTCATGAAGCTGCCGAGCATGTCCACATCGTGGAACGAGCGGGCGAGGGCGGAGGCGAGGTCGAACCGAAAGCCGTCGACATGCATCTCGGTGACCCAGTATCGAAGGGAGTCCATGACGAGCTGCAGCACGTGCGGCTTGGAGACATCGAGCGTGTTCCCGCAACCGGTGTAGTCGGTGTAGTGCCTGCCGCCCGGCTCGAGCCGGTAGTAGTCGTCATTGTCGATGCCGCGGAAGGAGAGCGTCGGGCCGAACTGATTGCCCTCGGCGGTGTGGTTGTAGACGACGTCGAGGATGACCTCCAGACCGGCGGAATGCAGGTCCTTCACCATGTTCTTGAACTCCTGCACCTGCTCGCCTCGCGTCCCGGAGGAGGAGTAGCCGGAGTGAGGAGCGAAGAACCCGATCGAGTTGTAGCCCCAGTAGTTCGAGAGCCCGAGCTCGAGGAGGTGGATCTCGTCGACGAAGTGATGGGTCGGCATGAGCTCGATGGCGGTCACCCCGAGTGCGCGCAGGTGGTCGGTTACCGATGGATGCGCGATGCCGGCGTAGGTACCGCGCTGATGCGGCGGAACGTCGGGATGCAGTTGCGTGAGGCCCTTCACATGGGCCTCGTAGATGACGGTGTCGCCCCAGGGGGTGCGCGGGTGGGCATCGCCCTTCCAGTCGAACTCGTAGTCGACGACGATGCTCCGCGGAACGAACGGGGCCGAGTCGTCGCCGTTCATCGCAAGGTCATCGCTCCCGACGTGGTCGAAGATTGCCGCGTCGAGGCGGAATTCGCCCTCGATGGCGCGCGCATACGGATCGATGAGGAGCTTCGCTGGATTCCAGCGATGTCCGATCTCGGGCTGCCACGGTCCGTGGACCCGAAACCCGTATCGAGTGCCGGGCGGGAGGTGATCGACGTGGGCATGGAAGACATTGAAGACGCGCTCGGTGATCGGAATGCGCCGCTCGCTGCCGTCGTCGTCGAACACGCACAGTTCGACCGAATACGCGCCTTCAGCCCAGAGCGCCACGTTTGCGCCGCCGCGGCCGTCAGGGGTCACGCCGAGTGGGTCCCAGCTCGCGCTCGGGGCAGGGGGCCGGGATCGCTTCGCCATTGACCGAAGGCTACAGGTGATGGGCACGGCGGGAGGTGATGCGTATGTCGGGCGGTGACGAGCATGGCAATGATGGGCCGCCACGTCACCGCTAGGCTCGCCCACACGATGACCGAAGGGGTGTGGCATGGCTGATTTCGTTTCGTTGGACGTCGCTGACCGGGTGGCGACGATCACCCTGAATCGTCCGAAGATGAACGCGCTGTCCCTGCAGATGCAGCGTGAGATCCGCGACGCCGCGCACGAGGCGTCGGCGAATGACGAGGTCGGCGCTGTCGTCATCTACGGAGGCCCGAAGGTATTCGCGGCCGGTGCCGACGTCAAGGAGATGGCCGACATGTCCTTCCAGGACATGGCCCGGCATTCGCGGGGGCTGCAGGGGTCATTCGCTGCGGTCGCAGCAATCCCCAAGCCCACGATTGCCGCGATCACCGGCTATGCGCTAGGCGGCGGATGCGAACTCGCGCTGTGCTGCGATCTTCGCGTTGCCGCCGATAACGCCCGCCTTGGTCAGCCCGAGATCCTTCTCGGGATCATCCCCGGGGCCGGTGGCACCCAGCGGCTCACCCGGCTCGTCGGTCCGTCGCGGGCGAAGGACCTCATCTTCAGCGGGCGCTTCATCGAGGCCCAGGAGGCGCTCGCTATCGGGCTCGTCGATCGTGTCGTCGCACCGGAGGACGTCTACTCCGATGCGCACGTCTGGGCTGCCGAATTCGCCCGCGGCCCGGCGCTCGCGCTTGCCGCGGCCAAGGGAGCCATCGATGCTGGGCTCGAAACCGATCTGGCCACCGGGCTGGAGATCGAGCGGCAGGCGTTTGCAAGCCTGTTCGCGACCGATGACCAGAAGGCCGGGATGGCGTCCTTCATTGAGCACGGGCCGGGCAAGGCGCAGTTCATCGGCCGGTAGTTCATCGGCCGTTAGTTCACCGACCGGTCGCTCGGGCTATCTGCTCCGCGAGGATCGCCGGCGCATCGACCATGGCCGGGCCGTACCAGGTGAGCGATCGTCCGTCGACGAGGGCGCAGGCAACGGGAGTGAATGACTCCGGTCCGTCGTGCTCGGTGAATGCGTAGGGCTCGTCCGGCAGGATGACGAGGTCGAATTCGGGGAGGTCCTCGAGTCGGATTCGCGGGTAGCGCTCGGGGGAGTCGGCGAGGACATTGTCGACTCCGAGTCGGCGGAGCACGTCGCCTGCGTAGGTGTCGCTGCCGACGTGCATCCAGGGCTTGCGCCAGATCGGGATAACCGCATGCCTGCGCTCTGGGCGTGCGATGTCGGGGAGGCAGCTCCACCGGGCGCGTGCCTCATCGAGCCAGTCGCATGCCGGCGCTTCGATCGCCGCGAGCAGTCGTGACATCGACTCAAGCGCCTGATCGACGCTGCGGATATCGGTGACCCACACCTGCCGGCCCGCTGCACGCAAGGCGGCGATGTCATCGGCGCGGTTCTCCTCGGCATTGGCGACGATGAGGTCGGGGGCAAGCGCGACGATGGCATCGACGCCGGGGTTCTTCGTACCACCGACGCGAGCGACGTCGAGATCGGACGGATGGCTGCACCAGTCGGTCGCTCCGATGAGGGTGCCGGGCGCGCTCAGGGCAAGGGCCTCGGTGAGCGACGGGACGAGGCTGGTGATCCGCCTGGGAGTCGATTCGAACCGGACCGGGCGGCCGAGATCGTCGAGAAAGGTCGTCATGCAATGACGATGTCATACGCGCACTCGGGCCTCGGAATGGTGACGCCGACTGCATGGCACGATGTGCCCGCGCGCATGTGCCGCGCACAGGAGTCGAAGGGGCGTCATGACCGATCAGGCAGTTCTACTCGAGGTCCGGGATTCGATCGCCCGCATCACGCTCAACCGCCCGGAGCAGTCGAACGCATTCGACCTCGACGCGGCACGAGAATTCTGCTCGGTCATCGAACGCACGGAGCAGAGTGCGGCCCGCGTCGTGCTCCTCACCGGCAATGGCCCCCGGTTCTGCGCGGGCGGGGATGTCGCGTCGATGGTTGCTGCGGAGGACCAGGCGGGTTACCTGCGCGTCCTCGCTGAGACCCTCGAGGCGGGCCTCAGGTCGATGTCTGAG
>JBMOKH010000193.1:0-4341 GCA_049315365.1 Candidatus Nanopelagicales bacterium | reverse complement strand
AGGCCGTGCCATGCCTCCGCGGAGACTCGGCTCACTCATCAACTCTATTCACTCATTAACAATGTCCGCGAAGACTGGCCGCCGGTCTTGGTGCCCGCGGCAGCGCCGGTCTTGGATGCCCGCCGCGTGCAGGCTCGCGGGGTTACCGCATGGACACCCCCGGGGGGGGGGGGGTATACGGGGTGGGGTAGTGGTGGTGGGGCTAGCTGGCGAGGACGGTGGCGCTGGCTGGTGCTGTGCGCTCGCGGGCGAGTGCCTGCTTGCGACGGTACATCGCCTCGCGGTCTTCCTCGGACATCCCACCCCACACCCCGTACGGCTCGCGGGCAGCTAGGGCGTGGGTCCTGCACTCGTCGAGGACTGGGCAGCCGCGGCAGATTCGCTTTGCCTGCTCAGCTCGGGTCTCACGGGCCGCACCCCGTTCACCCTCGGGGTGGAAGAACGCATTGGGATCCTCGCCACGGCAGGCTCCCTGCAACTGCCAGTCCCAGAAGTCCGCGTTCGGACCGGGAAGGCGGGATATGTCGGCCATGGGAGACCTCCTGAGAGATGGTGCATTCCGTTCCTGATGAACGAATGACTCCACCATACAAAACGTTGCATAGGTTGGTCAAGATGGTTCAACGGGTGGATTCTTCATCCCCCGTCCATCGACGAGATGCGATTCGGGGCTTTGGCACTCACAATGTGCTGATGCAGCCCGCTCGAATCGCTCCCGGCCTCACGGTTTCGGCGGTGGCGCGCCGCCTCGGGGTCGCGCCCGCCACGCTGCGCACATGGGATCGCCGATACGGCCTCGGTCCATCCGGTCACGAGGCAGGCGCCCATCGGCGCTACTCGGCGCAGGACATGGTTCGCCTCGAGCACATGCGCCGGCTCGTCATCGCAGGGGTGCCCCCGGTCGACGCTGCCCGCGATGCGCTCCACGCCGAGATTTTTCCAGCTGACGGGGATGCACCCGAGCCGACGCAGGCACAGGTGGCCTCGGTAACTGAACTCATCCGACATCCCGCTGCCTCGACGGACACCGCGCTTCCCGAGATTGTGGGCAGGCCCGGCGGCGGTCGCGTTATCGCCCTTCCCGGCGCACCGGCGACCTCACGCGGTCTGGCCCGAGCAGCCCTCGCACTCGACGGACCGACCTGCTCGGCGATCATCGACGAATCGATTGAGGAGCATGGCGTCGTCACGACGTGGAACGACCTACTCGTGCCGGTACTCGCAGGAGTGGGGGAGCGATGGCGTTCGAGCGGCAAGGGCATCGAGATCGAGCACACGCTCACCGGAGCCGTCGTCTCGTCGCTCTCTGAGGTCATGCACCGGCTCAAGGCCCCCCTCAATGCACGCGCGGTCATCCTCGCCGCCGCCGACCGCGAACAGCACTCCTTGCCGCTCTGGGCAGTGGCAGCAGGGCTGGCAGAACGCCGGATCGCTGTCCGGCTCCTGAGCGAGCCGATGCCGGCTGCCTCCTTAGCCCAGGCCGTCCAGCGCATCGGCCCTGCAGCGGTCCTCGTGTGGTCGCAGACGAACCTCACAGGCGACCCGCAGGAGGTGGCCTCCCTACCGCACTTTCGCCCTACGCCGAGCGTCCTCGTGGGCGGGCCAGGATGGTGCGGCGACCTGCCGCGCGGGGTCGATCGCGTCTCGAGCCTCAGCGATGCAGTCGTGCGAATTGCACGTGCCGTCGGCGAGTAGCCTTAGCTGACTCAGCAGCCCAAGACATCGGAGCCCGCGTTGGCCATCGGCAGGCAAGACGATCCCCTCGCCAGCGAAGGCGGTGCCGGGGCCCAGGGACAGGGGCACTCGAAGTTCGGGTATCTCGGGCTCACGTATGACGATGTCCTCCTGCTGCCGGCGGAGTCCGACGTCGTTCCGAGCGAGGTCGACACGTCATCGCGGGTGACCCGAAACATCACTGTTCGAATGCCCCTCATCTCCAGCGCCATGGACACCGTCACCGAGGCGCGAATGGCCATTGCCATGGCGCGCCAGGGCGGGGTGGGGGTGCTGCATCGCAACCTGCCGATCGACGATCAGGCGGCGCAGGTCGACCTCGTCAAGCGCTCCGAGGCCGGAATGGTGACGAACCCGGTGACCTGCCTGCCGACCGACACCCTCGCGCACGTCGATCGACTCTGTGGTCGCTACCGGATCTCGGGTGTCCCCGTGGTCGACGCCAACGGCATCCTCGTGGGGATCGTCACCAATCGCGACATGCGATTCGAGGACGACATGGGCAAGCCTGCGTCGGCGGTCATGACCCCCATGCCCCTCGTCACCGCTCGGGTGGGGATCGACCCGAATGAGGCACTCGCACTCCTTGCGACCCGCAAGGTCGAGAAGCTCCCGCTCATCGATGCGGATGGGCGATTGCGCGGGCTGTTCACGGTCAAGGATTTCGTCAAGGCCGATAAATACCCCCACGCGACGAAGGACTCGAGTGGCCGGCTCGTCGTCGGTGCGGCCGTCGGGGTCGGCGAGGATGCGCGCAAGCGAGCTCACGCGCTCGCTGACGCGGGAGTCGACTTCCTCATCGTCGACACGGCGCACGGGCACTCCAGGGCTGTCATCGACATGGTGCGGCTTCTCAAGCTCGAGACCTCGATCGACATCGTCGGCGGAAACGTCGCGACGAGGGCTGGCGCGCAGGCGCTCGTCGATGCGGGGGCCGATGGCATCAAGGTGGGAGTCGGGCCCGGCTCCATCTGCACGACCCGGGTGGTGGCCGGGGTCGGGGTTCCGCAGATCTCCGCCATCTACGAGGCGTCGCTCGCCGCAGGCCCCGCCGGGGTACCGCTCATCGGAGATGGCGGCCTCCAGTACTCAGGCGACATCGCGAAGGCGATCGTCGCCGGCGCCGACACCGTCATGCTCGGATCGCTGCTAGCCGGAACGGAGGAGGCACCCGGCGATGTGGTGTTCGTCGGGGGCAAGCAGTTCAAGTCCTACCGCGGCATGGGCTCCCTCGGCGCGATGCAGTCCCGTGGAGAGGCACGCTCCTACAGCAAGGACCGCTACTTCCAGGACGATGTCCTGAGCGACGACAAGCTCGTCCCCGAGGGCATCGAAGGGGTCGTCGCCTACCGGGGGCCGCTCAGCAATGTCGCCCATCAGCTCGTCGGCGGCCTGCGGGCGTCCATGGGCTACTCGGGGGCCGCGACCATCGCCGAACTCCATGAGAAGGGCTCCTTCGTCCGCATCACCGCCGCCGGCCTGCGCGAGAGCCACCCGCACGACGTCCAGATGGTCATCGAAGCCCCCAACTACTCAAGCCGTTAGGAACCCGTTGAACGACATCCAGATCGGCGGCCAGAAGCGGGCCCGTCGCGCCTACTCATTCGACGAGGTCGCGATCGCCCCGAGCCGGCGGACCCGAGATCCGCAGGAGGTCTCGACCTCGTGGACCATCGATGCCTACCACTTCGACCTGCCGTTCATCGCCGCACCGATGGACTCCGTCGTGTCGCCGGCGAGCGTTCGCTGCCTCGGTGCCCTCGGCATGCCGGCCGCGCTCAACCTCGAAGGAGTGTGGGGCCGCTACGAGGATCCGGAGCCGCTCCTTCGCGAGATTGCCGCGCTCGATGGTGATCGGGTCACCTCGCGAATGCAGGCGATCTACTCGACGCACCCAGTCGACCCCGAACTCGTCGCGCAGCGCATCTCGGACCTCAAGGCCTCCGGCGTCACGGTCGTGGCAGCGGTGAGCCCGCAGGGCACCGCGTCCCTCGCGCCGGTCGCCGCCGCCGCTGGCGCCGACATGATCGTGATCCGGGGCACGACGGTCTCCGCCGAGCACGTGAGCGGCGATGGCGTCCCGCTCAACCTCAAGGAATTCATCCACCAGCTCGACGCTCCCGTCATCGTGGGAGGCTGCGCCACGTATCAGGCCGCACTCCACCTCATGCGGACCGGTGCGGCCGGCGTGCTCGTCGGCTTCGGCGGCGGCTCGGCGCACACGACCGCCGATGTCCTCGGGGTCAGGGTGCCGATGGCGAGCGCCGTTAGCGACGTCGCCGCCGCCCGCCGCGACTACCTCGACGAGTCGGGTGGCCGCTACGTCCACGTCATCGCCGACGGTGCGATGGGGCGCAGCGGCGACATCGTGAAGGCCTTCGCGTGCGGGGCCGACGCTGCGATGCTCGGCTCGGTGCTGGCCCGGGCGACCGATGCCCCCGGGGCCGGCGCGCACTGGGGTGCTGAGGCGTGGCATCCCCACCTGCCCCGCGGTCAGCGCAACGTGCTGCAGCAGGTCGGTGTCTTCGCACAGGTGCTCCACGGTCCCTCCGACAACGCCGAGGGCACCCTCAACATCGTCGGGGCGCTGCGCAAGGCGATGGCCAC
>JBMOKH010000192.1:0-4377 GCA_049315365.1 Candidatus Nanopelagicales bacterium | reverse complement strand
CGCGGTTCGCGAAGGCGGAGATGAGGGCCCGACGCGTGTAGAGGTCGGTCAGCACCCTTGCCCACCTCTCCAATTCATGACGACCCGATCCTAACGTGCCGCTGCCGGCCGGCCCTGCGTCCAAACGCGCCCCTTCGTCGGTATTGTCGGCGCCAGTCCTGAAGGAGGCTCCCATGACCGCCATCACCCCACGCCGCGCCCACCGCCCTGCCCGCGCGGCTCTCGTCGCAGCCATAGCCATCGGTTCGAGCGCCGGGCTGGCCGTCGCTGGCCTCAGTGTCGCGCCCGCGGCCACCGCCGCAGCATCGGGTTACGTCGCGACCCCGAACGGCATGGTCGGCGTCGACCAGACGGTCATCGTCTCCGCCCCGAAGCTGAAGGGCCAGGTCGTCGCGATCGGCTTCACCTCGGGCGCCGCCTCCTTCACCCAGCAGACAACACTCGGTGCGACCGGCATCGGCTCGGTCACCTGGACCCCGACCACGCCCGGTAGTTGGACGATCGCGGGGCTCGGTAACGCCATCTCCGCGGGTTCGACCACCGTCAGCGTCGCCGCCATGCCGACCGAGACCACCCTCATCGCCCCGAACAACGTGCAGCGGCGGGTCCCCAGCGTGCTGAACGTCATCGTGAGCGCAACCCTCGGCTCGATCCCGCCCGCCGGCACCGTCTCGATCTCCTCCGCATTCGGCTACCCGGTCGGCACCGCTGCACTCGTGCCCAACCCCGGGACCACGAGCGCCCTGGCACAGGTCAGTTGGACCCCCGAGTCCATTGGCCCCTTCCCGATCATCGCCACCTACGTCCCCGCATCCGGGGCTTACACCGCCTCAACGAGTGGCACCGCCCAACCGAACGTCGTCGGAGACAACCCAACCGTTTCACTGCAATTCGCTCCCGTGCTGCGACTCGGTCAGCCCACGCTCCTCACCGCGGTGCTGGGCGCCGGTGTGCCGGACGGCAGCGCCGCCTTCATCGTCGATACGACCACGATCGGCGGCTCCGTGCCAACGACGAACGGCATCGCATACCAGCACTGGACCCCCGGCAAGCTCGGTAACCAGATGATCACCGTCCAGTTCTCGACCGGTGCCCCCAAGAACGTGAGCGGCACCTCGAGCCAAGCCGTGAGCGTCCAGCCGGGCCTCCCCCTTGACACGGTGGTCGTCGACCCGGTCGGACAGGCCCCATGGTCCGTCGGATCCCCCATCGTCATGAAGGCGGGCACGAGCGTGACGCTGGCAGCCACGGCCGCATCAGGAGCGACCGTGATCTTCTCCGAGACGGGGCCCTGCATCATCAGCGGCGCCGTGCTCAAGGCGCTCGCCGCCGGGCAGTGCCAGGTCACGGTCGTTTCACCCGGCAGTGCTGCGTACGACAACTCCTCGGCCACCTACACGATCGCGGTGACGGCACCCCCCAAGAAGGGCTAGCCCTCGCGCCCGACTAGACCCTTGCGAGATCCAATGTCTCGCCCTGGAATCTCACTCGGACGACGTATCCACCAAGTGAACGGCTCGTTCGAAATGACGTTGCGCCCGAAGCTCCCGAATTGATCTTCCACGAGATGGTCTTGGCACCGGGCTTACGAGCCGTCACACTGAAATCGGTGTCGGGTGAGTTGGTGATGAGCGTGACGAGCCATCGGCTACCTATCGACGCAACGGTGATCTCCGCGTCGGTATCCTCGCTCATTCCCTCCTGATCGCCCTGATCAGTGACCGTCGGCCGCGCTGGGATCGAAACGGCGGGCCTCGTGGTTTCGCCAACGTTCGCGCCTCCAGAACCCGAAGCGCCGGCCGACGATGTGGCGGAAGCTGAAGGTGAAGCGGTTGGGGATGGTGTCGGACTCGGCGTTGGGGTCACGACATCAGCCGGGTCCTCCGGATACCGCGTGTATGGCCACGTCTTGATGCAGTACATCTCCCAGTTTCCGGCCGCCCAGACCTCCCGAGTTATCTGGCTTCCCAGTGGACATCCAATGGGGTCTGTTCCATCCGGGGACGTCCGGTAATCCGTACCGGAAACAAATGGAAGTGCTCGGATTCGCCCTGAGCGCTCCACATCCGGCCAAGGGTCAGGGGTACCGATGACCGCAGCGTTCGCCCCCAGCCCACCGAACACGATGAGGGGCGCGGCTATAGCTGTCACCCCGATACCTGCGAACCATGCTCTACGGCCCAAAGACCAACGAGTACCACTCATGCTTCCCCCTTGATGCGATCTCACTTGACGGCACCGTCTTTCACGGTAGCACGCTGATGCACCTCAACCCCGAGTTTTGCTCCATGCCCTGGTCCTTGAGTACGAAAGCTGCCTGCGGCACGGCCCAAGAAGGGCTAGCCTCAGCGGACCTAGCGAGGAGACCGTCATCACTTCCCCCATGACGAACAGATCAGCCCTGCAACGCCCGATCATCGCGACAGTGCTCGCACTCGCCCTGCTCTCAGGCTTCAGCTTCGGTTCGTCCGGCAGCGCCGGCGCGACCACCGCGAGTTACGTCGTGACGCCGAATGGCATGGTGGGAGTCCCCCAGACCATCACGATCGCCGCACCCCCCGCAGCGGGCCGGACGGTGACCGTCGGCCTGCTTTCAGGCCCTGCCGCCTTCACTACGCAGACGACCCTCGGGGCCGCGGGTGAAGGCTCCATCGCGTGGACGCCCACGGCAGCCGGCACCTGGACCATCAGCGGGCTCGGATCTATCATCGCCGCCGGCTCGACCACCATCACGATCGCGCCGATGCCCACATACACCGTCCTCCTCGCCCAAAACCACCTTCAAGAGGGGGTCTCGAACAGCCTCCTGGGAGTTGTTGTCGCCCCGATCGGCGTCCTGCCGCCGATGGGCACCCTTGCCCTGTCGACAAGCACCGGCAACGCGATCTCCTCGGCCACCCTTGCCAGCACGACCGGCACCGCGTCGACGTCCAGCCTCATCGCGGGAGCGACCGCAACATCAAGCTCCTCCCTGCCCTGGACCCCAACGTCAAGCGGCGACATCCCCATCAAGGCGACCTATGCACCCTCGTCCGGCGGTCAACTCGCGTCCGTGAGCAGTTTCTCAACGCCCAACACCACGACCGCGAACGCAACAGTCTCGGTCCGGTGGCCGGCTGCCCTGTACGCCGGTTCACCCACGGTGGTTCAAGCGGTTCTCGGGCAGAGCATGCCGGACGGCAGCGTCGCCTTTCTCATCGACGGATCGACTCCCGTGGGCTCATCCCCAACCGTCGACGGGGTTGCCTCACAACTCGTGACCATGCCGGCAAGCGGGGTTCACACGATCTCCGTTGAATACACCGGCAAGAACCCAGGGTTCAGTGGCACTGCCACTCAACCGGTGTTCGTGCTCGGAGCCCGCCCAACCGACTCCATTGTGGTCACGCCTGCCGGCCAGGGCCCGTGGTCGGTCGCGCTGCCCATCACGATGTCGCCTGGGCAGTCCATGACCCTCTCGGGCACCAGTGCCTCCGGCACGTCGGTGCTCCTGAGCGCATCGGGTGACTGCTTCGTCAACGGCTCCGTCCTCACCGCGCTCGCCGCCGGGGAATGCCTCGTCACCGCGATCTCGCCCGGCGATGCCGCCAACTCGCCCGGGTCGGCGACCTACACCGTGTCGGTGGTGGCAGCCTCGGCTTCAGCCTCCGGCGCTGCCGCCAAGCCGGTGAAGACCACCACGCGGGCAATCTCGCTCGAGGATCAGCTCAGGACGCTCCTCGGCCCTTGAGCCTGCGCAGGGGTGCCGTCACCTTCCAAGACCGGGTGTTGAGGACGAAGTCGAGTTCCTGCCGCAAGGCGTCGGCGCTTGACTTGAGCGCCACGACCTGGCTCTGCAGGTCGCCGGCGCCCAGCACCACGAACGAGCGGATGCCGAGGAACCCCTCGACTGAATCCTGGGCATCGGTCACGGTGAGGCTCACCTGCGCCGGCTCGCCTGCAACGCCTGACCCGAGCGGGAGCGTGATGACCGAGCCGAGGTAGACCTCCTCGTGCACCGGGCCGCCGGGGCCCACGGCGTCAATCCGCACGACCCCCGGCATCGATCGGGTCGCGACGAGGAGCACGAGGGGGCCGTCGACAGGACGCATGATCCTGAAATCGGCCCGGCTGCCCGGCCTGAGCTCATTGCCCCAGGCCTGCGGCGACCCGAAGGTGCCGATCACCGCGGCGTCGACCGTCTCGAAGTCGCGGGTGCCACGCGGCTGCCGGAGCATCGGGGTGAGCCCCTCCGATTGCAGGTGACGCATGTACTGGTCGGCGTAGCCGGAGTCCGGCGCCGCGCCTCCTGTCGCCAGGACGTACTCGCGTCCGAGCTCGACCTCTGCGAACACCGGCTTCCTCGCTTCCTGCGCGTGAGCGCGTGCGATGTCGTGG
>JBMOKH010000191.1:0-4397 GCA_049315365.1 Candidatus Nanopelagicales bacterium | reverse complement strand
GGCGAGGTCCCACCGGGCGAGGCGACCTTGGTGCACACATCGGTCGAGAACCTCGACACGATGAAGGACGGACGGCAGGTGCGGGTGTATCGCGATGTTCGCGATGCCGGAACCCGCGCGCCCATCCACATTCACCCATTCGGTGGCTGGACCTGCGTCGTCAGCGGTCAGGCCGTCCTCTACCTCGAGGGTTCCGAACCGCAGCGGACGAACGCCGGTGAATGCGTGGACATGCCGGCGATGATCCCGATGAGCAACGTCAATCCAGGGCCCGGTCCAGCCGTTCTGCTCGATAGCTTCGTCACGCCGCCCGATGCTCCGGTGTGGCGCATCGTCGAAGTCGGTCTGCAGAAACTCGGCAACGAATTCGCTACTGGGCACAACGAGCGCGTGAATGAGCAGTGATCCGGCAGGCCTCGTGAAGTAGCTGGTACTTCAGCCGAGCACCGTTCGAGTTGCGGTGTCCGTAGGGCAGGGAGGTTGACTGCTCAATCCACGGCTTACCAGATCCCCTTGAATGAACTCCACGGTCTGGAGAATCGGCTCGGGCGTGACAGCTCCTGGAGTCTCGATGAATGGACTGTCGAGGAAGCCGATGACCACCAGACCCGCCGCAGCAACGAAGATCGGGCCGACGATCAAGGCTGCGTGACCCCACCCGGGCTTGCTCCGGTCGGCGTAGGCGAAGAGCGAGGCAAGGGTCAGCAGGGAGCCCAGGATGAGCACGAAGTAGATGATGGGTGGCACGTTCCAGTCGGCGACTGAGAAGCGCAGCTGCCGGGCGGTTGCCAGGTTCGTGTTGCCGGTCTCCCAGATCGATAGGCCGCTTCCGGCCAACCGCTGTCCTTCCGGAGACGAGATCGCATTGTCCATGGCGATCATCGTCTGCTGGACCGGCCCTTGGAGGTTCACCTCACCTTCGCCGAGTTCCTTCCACTCCTCGGTGCTGACGAGAGCGGCGTAGCACAGCAGGTCGCCGCGCAACTTCGTTTGAAGTGGTTCGGCGATGAAGGCCGTGGCCCGATACATCTGAAGGACTGCCGCCGACTCCGCCCGCACCGCCTGCTGCGCACTGGTGTACTGGGAGAACGCTCCCGAGAAGGTGAAGCCCATCAGCAATGTCATGGCCCCTGCAGTCACCGCGTAGACGTTCGTCGGGATGCGGTCCGCAACGGAGCCCTCGGGGCTCTTGCGACTCACCACCCAGATTGTCAGGCCGCCAGCGAACATGGCCAGGGCGATGACCGCGATACCGATCCACAGCGTCACAGGGAAAACCTATTCGTTCAGAACGAAACCCGACAGATCATTGATCCGACGCCGACGTACGCGCCCCGCGGTAGATGAGGCCGAATGCCGTGACGAACCAGGTGACAAGCCAACCGCCGGCCAGCCAGACGAGCAGCGTTGCGATTGAGCCGCGAAGGAAGAAGGCGGTGAAACCGGCGATGTCCCAGCAGATGACCCCGAGGAGCATCACCAAGACGATCGTGATCAGCCATCGACCGAGCCTTGCACGGATCACCTCGAAGTTGGCGCGCAGCGGACTTCCCTGGCCATCGAGGACGGAGATGGCGAGGAATGGCGTCAGCGCGATGATGACAATGCCGGGGACAACGTAGAGCGCGAAGCCGATCGCTACCGTCACTCCCCAGACGAGAGCCCAGACGAGGTATCGGGTTGCATTCTCACGGACCGCGGGCACAACATCGGCCCACTGCACTGGACCATCGGCGACCTTCAATGCCGATGCGGCAATCGCGGCGAACCAGACAGCCATCGCGATGGCGCTCACGACGGCCGAGAGCATCGTCCACGCACCAGAGTCGTAGGTGAAGGGCGGCCAGATCAGGAGCGCCTGGATCAGTGCGTTGAGGACGATGGCGGGGACGATGATGCGCCATCCGCGCCACATGCGGACGAACGCGAAGGCCAGCGAAGAGACCCGGTACGGCGCGTTCACGATTGCCCAGCAGCGGCATCGATGATCGCCTGGACCGAGCCGTCGTAGACGACAACCCCGCCGACAGTGATGGCCATGGTGGTCGTGCCCTTCCCAGGAGCGGTCACGCTGATCTTCGCGTCGTCCATCGTCGTGCCCTCGCACACCACTGCCTCGGCTTCCTGGACGCACGTCGGAACCACCTTGAGTGCTAGGCCCTCACCGAGGAGTACGTCGATCGTCGCCGTGCGCACCTTGAAGATGTTGTCGCCGCCGACCGGCGCGAGGGCACTCATCTGACTTGCACAGCCCGATGCCACGAGGACGAGTGCGGATGCGCACGCGAGCGAGGCGGTGCGCAGGCGAACGGTCACGTCGGCCACCCGCTTTCCCAGGCCATGATCCGAGCCCGATCCGCGGCCTGGGCCGTCTCGATCGCCGCGTCGGTGATGCGGCTGAGATCGAACGGCGCAGGCATCAGGAGTTCAGTGTTGCGGTCAAGGGGCGACCCAATCCGCATGGTCGGGGATTGAACCCAATCGTTCGCGGCCAACTGCCGACTGAGACTCGCGAGTCCCGTCGGACTGAGGTCACCGTCCCACTCGACCGGGGAGGCGTGATCGAGAACCGTGGTGAAGATGCTGAGCGTGCCGTCGCGGTTATCGACGACTTCGAGCACCTGCTGCTGCTGCGGGAAATCAATGCAGGAGGCAGTCGTGATCTCCCAGAACCCACCCGGGGACCCGTCGGGGCGGCGATGAGCCGTGATCGTGTTGTTGTGGGTGTGGCCATTGAGCCAGGCGATGACGCACGGGTTTCCCGTGAGGAGCGCGATCAACTCCTCCGCGTGAATCAGCCGCTGCTGCTCAGTGGCTAATTGCGCGTCGTTCTCGAGCGTGAACGAGTTGTGGTGGCTGAGGATGAAGCAGAGCTTGCCGTCGCGACCAGCCTGTGCGAGGCCCTCGCGTAGCCACTCGAACTGCGCCTCCGGCACTGCACCATCCGGCCCGGCGATCTGATTGCAGGTGTCGAGTCCGAAGACGCGCATGAACGGGCCGACATCGGCGCTCCAGTAGGTGCGACCGGAGGTGAGGTTGTCCTGGGTGAATCCGTGACCGACCGGCCCGGGGTTCGACGTGGTCGAGAAGTGTGCCTGCATGAAGGCGGTCTGCTCGAGGAGTTTGCGGCCGGGATCCGCCGTGACGGTCTTGCTTCCGTACAGTGCACCCACATTTGTCGATACCGCATTCCAGGCCCGGGTGAGCGCTGTCGTGTCCGCTGCCCAGCCCTGCACATAGCCCAGACCGAGGGCGAGCCAGTCGTAGTACTTGTGCTGCCCGATCGCGAACTGCTTCAGCGCCGCCGGGACCGCGAAGGTCCCCATGTAGAGGGTGTCGTGGTTTCCGTAGACGGTGTACCAGGGACTGGGCAGTCCGCCGCTGTCGGCCTGTTCGGTCACGGCGGCCTCGAGCATGCCGGGCACCTGCGGGAAGCCGTAGTCACCGAACCAATCGCCCGCGGGGTTATCGGGGTGGTACGCCCAGTAGGTCTCCGACCAGGCCTGCACCCCCTCGTACACGTCCGCGGCGCCGCTGTTTGCGACGAAGGGGGTTCCGTCAAGCAGGTCGATGTACCAGCGGGTCTCGAGCTCGCTCATCTGGTCCGCGCTGTCTCCGGTGACGAAGGCCGCGGCGAGGGGAGCCCCGGTGACGGGCGACACGCGGAGGTCCGAGACGCTTTGGACCATGGCGGCCCCGACATGAGACGTGAGCGTGTCGTGAGGACGGAAGGCGCCGCAGAAGAGCGAGTGGTCGAAGGCGACGAGCGGCTCGAGTCGTCCCGGACTCTGCGCGTCGATGATGTGCAGGTCGGAGAAGTGGCCGCAGTAGAACAGCGAGCGCCGCTGCCCTACGCGGGCTGCGCTCGGCGCGACCCCCGTCAGGTCGACGCGGGGGATGTAGCTCTCACCCGGCGCCGCTGCCAGAACTCGGTAGCTTCCCTTCGATGGCGACCCGATGCGAATGGTCTGATCAAGCGTGCTCGGAGCGCTGCCGGGCATGAGTGGCGTGGCGAGTCGCGAGCCCAGCGCCTCGGTGGGCATGACCCAGACGGCCGAGAGGCCCGCGACAGAACCCATGAATGCACGCCTGCTCAGTCCAGCCACCGGGGCATTATCTCTGATTGCATTGTCACCATTCGGCGTTGGGTGTCCCTGGCGTGGGCGTGGAGTGGGCGTGGTGTGGGAACTGCCCAAGTGCGGGAATGTGGGCCCCGCCCCCTTGCCCCCTGCGGGTCTCCCCGGTACCCTCAACAGGGACGAAGGGAATGAACTCATGGGACCGTCACGCCTTGTCACGGCCGATCCTCGTGGACGAGTGACCGTCGGTCAGGCGGATAGGTCGTACCTCGTCCACGAGGAGCCCGACGGCACGGTCGTTCTGGAGCCTGCGGTTGT
>JBMOKH010000016.1:0-19479 GCA_049315365.1 Candidatus Nanopelagicales bacterium | reverse complement strand
CGGTGGACTTCAGCGAGTTGTTCGTCTACGTCGACACGGATGATCGTGCCGGGGCGGTCGCGGAACTCGGTGATGACGAAGACCCGTTGCCTGGGATCCGGGATGATCTGATCGACCTGGAGCCAACGCTTCGTGATGCGGTGGTGCTGGGCTTGCCCTTGTCGCCGGTGTGTCGCGAGGAGTGCGCGGGCCTGTGCTCCGAGTGCGGGGTGCGTCTTGACAGTGCCCCCGGGCACGCGCATGAACTGACCGATCCACGATGGGCGGCACTCGCCGGCCTCGTGGAGCCAGATAAGCAGTAGCGAAGAAGAGGAAATACCGTGCCAGTACCGAAGCGGAAGATGTCGCGTTCCAACACCCGGAGCCGTCGGGCGCAGTGGAAGACCACCGTGCCGAACCTCGTGACGTGCGCCACCTGCCGTGAGAAGCGACTGTCGCACACGGCATGCCCGACCTGCGGCACGTACGCCAAGCGCCGCGTCCTCGACGTCTAGGCCGAAGTGGCCCGAGTCGCCCTCGACCTGTTGGGCGGCGACGGAGCCCCCGAGGTCGTGGCCGATGCCGTCGTCGCCCTTCTTCAGGATGATGCCGACATCGACCTCGTCCTCGTGGGTCCGCCCGATCTTGCCGTCGATCTCCTTACCGTGCGGGGTGTCAACCCCGGACGGCTAGAAGTGCTGCCCGCCTTCGAGGTGGTGCCGATGGATGCCAACCCCCTTGAGGTCCTGCGCATGGACGCCGCGCGCGAGGTGCCACGCGTGAGCGTCATGGTCGCCGCACTCGCCGTCAATGCCGGGGCCGCTGACGCATGGGTGTCGGTGGGCCATACGGGCGCTTCGGTGACGGCGGCGGTCCTTGCCTGCGGCAAGGTGCCCGGGATGATGAGGCCCGCGATCGCAGTCGTGCTCCCCGCGATCGAGGGGCCCGTCGTTCTCGTCGACGCGGGAGCATTCCTCGATGCATCGCCTGAGACGCTGACCCAGTATGCGATGGCCGGTTGGAGCTTTGCGCGGACCCTCGGAGTGGTGGAGCCGAAGGTCGGTCTGCTGAACATCGGCCACGAACGGGGCAAGGGTGATGAACTTCGCTCACTCGCATTCGAAGAACTCGCCGCCAGGCTGCCTCCGCTCGGGATTGACTTCATCGGGAACATCGAGGGTGGCGACGCTGCCGACGGGCTGCGCGCCCAGGTGGTCGTCACGGATGGATTCACCGGCAATGTGCTCCTTAAGGGCATCGAGGGCACCGTGGCATGGGCCGCGCAGCGGATCGGCGGCGCCTATGGCGACCTCGGACCGGCCCGTGCCGTCGTTCGCGAGGTGGCGAGCGGCGACTTCGCCGGGGGCATGCTTCTCGGCGTGAATGGCGTCACGGTGGTCGGGCACGGGTCCGGGTCGGCGAATGGCGTTCGGGCCTGCGTGCGCCTCGCCGCCCGAGCGGCCGACCGGGGGATCATCGATTCCACCCGGAGCCTGTTCGCGTCCCTGGTCGTTGAAGCCGGTGGCTGATGGAGGGTCGGGAATCATGAGGAAGCGGGCCGCACGACTGCTCGAATTGCGCGAGATCCTCGGGATCGAGATCGAGGCGGAGATGCTCGACCTCGCGCTGACCCACCGCTCCTACGCCTACGAGCATGGTGGTCTTCCGCACAACGAGCGGCTTGAGTTCCTTGGGGATTCGGTGCTCGGTATCGTCGTCACGGACACCGTCTATCGCACCTATCCCGATCTGCCGGAGGGCCAGTTGGCCAAGCTTCGGGCGGCGGTCGTCAATGCGAGGGCCCTCGCCGATGTCGCGCGGACGCTGGACCTAGGCAGCTACCTGCTGCTCGGGCGCGGCGAGGAGACCACAGGGGGACGGGACAAGCTGTCGATCCTCGCCGATGCGATGGAGGCGGTCATCGGCGCCGTCTACCTCTCCTCGGGTCAGTCCGAGGCGAGCGCGCTCGTACACCGGCTCTTCGACCCGCTCATCAGTGCATCGGCAGAGCTGGGCGCTGGCCTGGACTGGAAGACCTCGCTGCAGGAGGCTGCGGCCAATGCTGGCCTAGGGCTCCCCGACTACCAGGTCGAGGATTCTGGCCTTGACCACGAGAAGGAATTCGACGCGCGCGTCGTCATCGCGGGCGAAGCGCTCGGGTTCGGCCATGGCCGGTCGAAGAAGGTGGCCGAGCAGCAGGCAGCCGAGCAGGCCTACCGCGCGCTCGTCGACCGTGGGGGAGTTCGCTGAAGTGCCCGAGCTCCCAGAGGTCGAGGTCGTCAGGCGCGGACTGGATCGATGGGTCACGGGCCGGATCGTTGCCGATGCGGCCGTGCTGCACGCACGGGTCGTTCGCCGACACGAGGGCTCACTGAGGGATGACCTCGTGGGCGAGCGGATCCGGTGCGTCAGCCGTCGCGGCAAGTACCTGTGGATGCCGCTTCGCGAATCGGGCGCGGCGCTCGTCGCGCATCTCGGCATGAGCGGCCAGCTGCTCATGCAGCCGCCGTCGACACCGGATGAGGCCCACCTGCGTGCGCGGTTCACCTTCACCGATCAAGGTGCTGAGCTCCGGTTCGTCGACCAGCGCACCTTCGGGGGCCTCATGGTGACCTCGCTCGTACCTGACGGGGCCGGAGGCCGGGTGCCAGACATCATCAGCCACATCGCGCGTGATCCGCTCGATCCGGCATTCGACGAGGAGTCCTTCGAATCCCGGCTTCGGGCACGCGACACGGAGATCAAGCGGGCCCTCCTCGACCAGTCTCTCGTCTCGGGAATCGGGAACATCTACGCGGACGAGTCCCTGTGGCGGGCCGGGCTGCACGGCAGGCGCAGGACGGGATCCCTGGTCGGATCTGGCGTTCGAGATCTCCTATCCCACGTGCGGGCGGTCATGACCGAGGCGCTCGCTCAGGGCGGCACGAGCTTTGACTCCCTCTACGTGAACGTCAATGGGGAAAGCGGCTACTTCGACCGGTCCCTCGACGCCTACGGCCAGGAGGGAGAGCCGTGCTCCCGATGCGGCACGCCCATCGAGCGCGAGCGCTTCATGAATCGCTCAAGCGCCTTTTGCCCGCACTGCCAGCCGATATCGTGAGGGACCCGGGCCCCTCGGCGTCCCGGTAGGCTGCACAGGTTCGGACCGACCGACGTCCAGCATCACCCACCGACCACCGGAGAACCGTGCACCTGAAGACGTTGACCCTGAAGGGCTTCAAGTCCTTCGCCTCCTCAACGACCCTGCATCTGGAGCCGGGCGTGACCTGTGTGGTGGGCCCGAACGGCTCCGGCAAGTCCAATGTGGTCGACGCCCTCGCATGGGTCATGGGGGAGCAGGGGGCCAAGAGCCTTCGCGGCGGAAAGATGGAGGACGTCATCTTCTCGGGCACCGCCGGCAGGGCGCCGTTGGGCCGGGCCGAGGTCTCGGTCACCATCGACAACTCGGACGGCAAGCTGCCCATCGAGTACGCAGAGGTCACCATCTCGCGCACCCTGTTCCGCAACGGCGGATCCGAGTACGCCATCAACGGCGAGACGGCCCGACTGCTCGATGTCCAAGAGCTCCTGAGCGACTCGGGCATCGGCCGTGAGATGCACGTCATCGTCGGCCAGAACCGCCTGACCGCGATCCTCGAGGCCACCCCCGAGGATCGTCGCGGCATCATCGAGGAGGCAGCCGGAGTCCTCAAGCATCGCAAGCGCAAGGAGAAGGCACTCCGAAAGCTCGAATCGATGCAGGCGAATCTCGTGCGGCTTCAGGACCTCACCAATGAGCTGCGCCGCCAGTTGAAGCCACTTGGTCGGCAGGCCGAGGTCGCGCGACGTGCCGTGGTCATCCAGTCCGATGTCCGCGATGCGCGGCTGCGCCTCATGGCCGACGACCTCACCCAGATGCGTGAGGCGCTGGCCGCCGAGGTTGCCGACGAAACCGCCCTGCGCGACCGGCAGGCCCAGGTCGATGGACTCCTCGCGGGGCTGCGATCTCAGGAGGCCGACGCCGAGGTGGCCGTCGAGCTCGATGCCCCGAGGGTCGCTGATGCACAGAACACGTGGTTCGCGCTCAGTGGACTGCGTGAGCGGTTCAATGGCCTCGTCCAGGTCGGCGCTGAGCGAACCCGTCACCTGCAGCCCGAGCCCGAGGAGGAGTCCTCCGGCCGCGACCCCGAGCAGATCGAGACCGAGGCACGCGGCCTGCGCGAGCAGGAGTTCGAGCTTGGCCGCGAGGTCGAGGTGGCCCGTGAGGCCCTGTCGGCATCGGAGGCTGCCCGTCACGCTGCCGAGCAGGCAGCGGCACTCGAGGAGCGCCGCATCGCCGATGCGGAGCGGGCGGCCGCTGATCGCCGCGAGGGCCTGGCAAAGGTCACCGGGCAGGTCAATGCGGCGAGATCGCGGCTCGAGACCAGGTCCAACGAGATCGAACGGCTCGTGGCCTCGGTCGCCGAGGCGCGTCAGCGCGGTGAGGCTGCGCAGGCGGAGTTCCAGTCGATCGAAGTGCAGGTGGCGGGCCTCGACGAGGGTGAACTGGGCCTCGATGACGAGTATGAGCACGCAAGCAGCCTGCTCGAGACCGCCGACGCCGCGGTTGAGCAACTGCGTACCGCCGAGTCCGTGAACGAGCGTGAACGAGGCGCGCTGAGCGCCCGCCTCGGGGCACTTGAGCTCGGGCTCTCCCGCAAGGATGCCGCCGCCATGCTCGTGTCGTCAGCCGAGCAGCTTTCGGGTGTCCTCGGATCGCTCGCGAGCCTGCTCCACATAGAGCCGGGCGCCCAGGCCGCGGTCGCAGCCGCACTCGGCGACATCGCCGACGCCGTCGTCGTGCGAGGGTTCGACGCCGCGGTCTCGTCGCTGGTGCTGCTCAAGGAGCAAGATGCAGGCCGCGCCGCCCTTGTCGTGACCGGCCTGAGCCCTGTCGATGACGCCGTCATGCGTCCCGGAGCCGATCTCACCGTCGGTCGATGGCTTCGCGAAACCGTTACCTGCGAGGCGGACGTCCGACCGGTCGTCGACCGGCTTCTCGCTCGATGCGTGCTCGTCGGCGACCTCGGCGACGTCGCGCGCGCCCAGGCGGAGCGGTCCGACCTCGTGTTCGTCACCGAGGCGGGCGATATCTTCGCCGACGGCGTCGTCCACGGAGGATCGACGAGCGCGCCGAGCCTGCTCGAGGTGAAGGCTGCCTACGACGAGACCGAGGCAGCACTCGAGCTCGCAACGCACGCCGTCGAGCGGTCTAGGTTCGACCTCGTCGCGGCCAAGGAGGCTCAGCGACAGGCGGCCGAGCGAGTCGAGAACGCGCTCACCCGCCTGCACGAGTCGGATGCCCGGATGGCTGCGGTCGCCGAGCAGCTCGGCCAGCTCGGCCAGATCGCCCGCGCCGCCTCGGCAGAGGCTGAGCGGCTCGGCCTGGCTCTGGTCGCGGCGCAGACGGCTCGCGAGACTGACGAGGCGGCCGTGGCCGAGCTCCAGCAGCGGCTGGACGCGGCGCAGGTCGAGCCCGAGGCGAGCGACCTTCAGGACCTGCGCGGGGAGCTGGCAGAGGTGGCCAAGCAGTCCCGGCAGCGTGAGGTCGACGCCCGTCTGGCCCTGCGCACCGGCGAGGAGCGCGTCGCCGCGGTCGGAATCCGCGCTGAGCAGCTCGAACGCGCGGCGAAGGCGGAGCGGCAGGCACGAGTCGCGGCGGTCGAGCGTCGCGAACGCCGTGCGCGCGAGCTCGTCGTGGCCCAGGCCGTCCTCATTGCATCACGGGTAGCGCTGTCGCGGATCGAGGCATCGGTTGCGGATGCAAGCCGCGCCCGCCTCGAGGTCGAACGGATCACGAAGGAGCGCGATGCGACACTCGTCGTCGTTCGTGGCCGGATTCGTGAGCTGAGCGCCGAACTCGACCTGCTCAAGGACAGCGTGCACCGCGATGAGGTCGCTCGTGCTGAGCAGCGCATGCGAATCGAGCAGGTGCAGGACAAGGTCCTTGAGGACTTCGGCATCGATACGGCCGTCCTCATCGCCGAGTACGGGCCCGACCAGCTCGTTCCGCCAAGCCCGGTGGCGCCCGGCGACGAGGTTCCGGCTGACGCCGCCGAGCCCGAGCCCTATCCCTACGTCCGGGCGGAGCAGGCCAAGCGGCTGAAGGAGGCCGAGAAGGGCCTTGCGCTGCTCGGACGGGTGAATCCCCTTGCGCTCGAGGAGTTCACCGCCATGGAGGAGCGCCACACCTTCCTCAGTGAGCAGCTCGATGACCTGAGGCGCTCGCGCGACGACCTGCTCGACATCGTCAAGGAGGTCGACGGGCGCGTCGAGCAGGTGTTCACCGAGGCCTATCGCGATATCGAGCGGGAGTTCACCGGGGTTTTCGCACGATTGTTCCCGGGCGGGGAGGGCCGGCTCATCCTCACCGATCCCTCCGACATGCTCAACACCGGCGTCGACGTCGAGGCCAGGCCGCCGGGCAAGAAGGTGAAGCGACTGTCCCTCCTGTCGGGCGGCGAGCGGTCGCTCACGGCGGTTGCCTTCCTCGTGGCCCTGTTTAAGGCCCGGCCGAGCCCGTTCTACGTCCTCGACGAGGTCGAGGCCGCCCTCGATGACGTCAACCTCGGCCGGCTCATCGACATCATTGAGGAGCTCAGGTCGACCTCGCAGCTCATCGTCATTACCCACCAGAAGCGCACGATGGAGATTGCCGACGCGCTCTACGGAGTGTCGATGCGGGGCGACGGGGTGACCCAGGTGATCGGCCAGCGGCTACGCGAGGCCGCAACCGCCTGAGAGGATGTCCGCCATGGACTCGAGCCTTGTGTATGCCGGGATCGCCGTTGCGGTCATCCTCGTGCTTGTCATTGCCGCCGTGGCGTTCCGGCGACGCGGTGGTCAAGGACGCCGAGTCGAGTCAGGGCCTGCGTCAGCCGGAGTGGTCGCAGTAGCCGACCTGTCCGAGTTACCAGAGCCCACCGAGTCGCCATCGCAGGCCGGGCCGCAGATGGGAATCCTCGAGGTCGAGGTCCCCGACCCGGCGGCCGGTCGACTTCACCGCCTTCGTGCGCGGCTGGCGCGCTCCAATACCGCGATCGGCCAGGGCCTGTTCGCGTTGCTCAGCCGCGATTCGATCGATGCAGCGACCTGGGAGGAGATCGAGGAGACACTCCTTCTTGCCGATCTCGGAGTGGGCCCGACGAACGAGATCATCGAGCGGCTGCGCACGGCGCTCAAGGTCGAGGGCGGTTCGCGATCCGCGGACGATGTGCGGGAGGCACTTCGCGCGGCCCTCCTGAGCCTCGTCGACCCGGGCCTTGACCGCGAGCTTGTCACCTTGGCGCCCGGCCGGCCGGCGGTCCTCATGATCGTCGGCGTGAACGGAACCGGCAAGACGACCACCACGGGAAAGCTGGCCCGTCTCCTCGTGGCCGAAGGCCGGTCGGTGGTGCTCGGCGCGGCCGACACCTTCCGGGCGGCTGCCGCCGATCAGCTCCAGACGTGGGGCGACCGCGTTGGCGCCACCGTCGTTCGCGGACCCGAGGGCGGCGATCCCGCAGCGGTTGCCTTCGACGCGGTATCGGCCGGCGTGCGGGACGGAGCGGACACCGTGGTGATCGACACCGCTGGCCGGCTCCACACCAAGGCGGGCCTCATGGACGAGCTCGACAAGGTGAAGCGCGTCATCGAGAAGCAGTCAGCAGTCGACGAGGTGCTGCTCGTCCTCGATGCCACCACCGGCCAGAACGGACTCGTCCAGGCGCGCGTCTTCGCGGAGTCGGTTAGCGTCACGGGGATCGTCCTGACGAAGCTCGATGGCACGGCGCGGGGCGGCATCGTCATTGCCGTGCAGCGCGAACTCGGCGTGCCGGTGAAACTGGTCGGGCTCGGCGAGGGCCCCGATGACCTCGCGCCGTTCGATCCGATCGAGTTCGTCGACGCGCTCGTGGCGAATTGACGTCGCCGTCTCGCCGCTGACGCCGAGATCCTGAATGAGTCGAAGTCCCGAAGGAATGATCATCGCAAGACCCGGCCTTCGTAACACGGACGTTACCGGGCGGCGGCCCGCGTGATCGCCCAGTAACGCGGGAACGATCCGGCGGAAACGTCAGGCGTCCACTCTCGTGCCCAGGGAACACCCCCTACGAGAGGGAGACTCACATGGAATCCGCGCTAGACACGGGCAACACCGCGTGGATGCTCACCGCATCCGCGCTCGTGCTGCTCATGATCCCGGGCTTGGCCTTCTTCTACGGCGGCATGGTCCGCTCGAAGTCGGTGCTCAACATGCTCATGATGATCATGAGCGCGCTCTTCATCGTCGGCATCCTTTGGGTGATCTACGGATACTCGATGGCCTTCGGCGACTCATACGGCCAGGCCGGGCTACTCGGCAACGTGACGCAGTACCTCGGGCTCGAGGGACTCATGGTCGATGACCCCGAGGCCGGCGTGCCGGCCATGGCATTCGTCGCCTTCCAGGCGATGTTCGCGTGCCTCACCGTCGGGCTCATCGCGGGCGCGGTCGCGGATCGGACGAAGTTCAGCGCATGGCTCGTGTTCGCGGGCATCTGGGCGACGATCGTGTACTTCCCGGTCGCGCACTGGGTGTTCAACCTCAATGGCGACGAGGGCGGCTGGATCTACAAGCTCGGCGTCATCGACTTCGCCGGTGGCACCGCGGTGCACATCAATGCGGGCGCGGCTGCTCTCGTCCTCGCGATCATTCTCGGTCGTCGTCTCGGCTGGCCCAAGACTCCGATGAAGCCGCACAACCTCACGCTCGTCATGATCGGGGCCGGGCTGCTGTGGTTCGGCTGGTTCGGGTTCAATGCCGGATCCCAGATCGCGGCGGACAACTCGGCATCGGTGGTGTTCTTCAACACATTCATCGCGACGTGCGCCGCCGGGCTTGCGTGGCTCGTGACCGAGCGGATCCGCGACGGTCACGCCACCAGCCTCGGTGCGGCCTCCGGCGTCGTCGCGGGCCTCGTCGCGATCACCCCGGCCTGCTCGGCAGTGAGCCCGCTCGGGGCAATCGCCATCGGCGCCATAGCCGGTGCGCTGTGCGCGCTCGCCGTCGGGCTGAAGTACAAGTTCGGGTTCGACGACTCGCTCGATGTCGTCGGCGTGCATCTTGTCGGCGGCCTGATCGGCACGCTCCTCATCGGCTTCCTCGCGACCGAGGCAGCGCCGGCAGGGGTGAACGGCCTGCTCTACGGTGGTGGTGCCGATCAACTGGGCAAGCAGGCGATCGGCGCTGGCGCAGTGCTCTTCTACTCGCTCATCGTGACCCTCATCATCGGTTACCTCATCAAGGTGACCATCGGCCTGAGGATCTCGGAGGACGAGGAAGTAAGCGGAATCGACCTGGCCGAGCACGCTGAGTCGGCATATGTCCTTGGAGAGTCGGGTGGCGGCGGGATCTTCGCCGGCGTCGGACACGCAGCCCGAGTCAAGCAGGAGGAGACGTCATGAAGCTCATCACCGCGATCATCAAGCCATTCAAGCTGGAGGACGTGAAGGCGGCCCTCGAGGCGAAGGGAATCCACGGCCTCACGGTGTCCGAGGCCTCGGGCTTCGGCCGCCAGCGCGGCCACACGGAGGTGTACCGGGGCGCCGAGTACACGGTCGACCTGGTGCCGAAGGTTCGCGTCGAAGTGCTCGTCGACGATCCCGATGCCGAGGGGGTGATCGACGCGATCGTCGGTGCCGCCCAGACGGGGAAGATCGGCGACGGCAAGGTCTGGATGGTGCCCGTCGAGTCGGTCGTGCGGGTTCGCACCGGCGAGCGTGGCGCAGAAGCCCTCTAGCGGCATTCGAACTGCGACGCCGATCATCATGGAGTCATTCCTCGCTGCGCGCAGCGAACTCGTGCGTCGCCCCGGGCCAATCGGACCGGGGCGACGTACGGCGTTGACGGTGCTCACCGACGACTGGCTCCGGGGCCTGTTTCGGTCGGCTGAGGGCAGCGGCGCAGACGTGTGCCTGCTCGCAGTGGGTGGTCACGGCCGGATGGAACTCGCACCCGGGAGTGATCTCGACCTCGTCGTGCTCCACCGCACCGATCCACGGAGAGCCGCACGCGCCGCCGAGCGGCTCTGGTACCCCATCTGGGATTCCGGCCTGCGGCTCGATCACAGCGTGCGCACCCTCGGCGAGGCACGTCGACTCGCGAGCGAGGACATGAAGGTCCTCCTCGGCCTGCTCGATGCGAGGGTGGTCGCCGGAGACGAGACGGTGGCGGGCCAGCTCAAGGACAGCGTCTTCTCGGACTGGCGCTCGATGTCGCCGAAGCGCATGACGGACCTGCGAGGGCTCGTCGACCTGCGGCGCGAGCGATTCGGCGAGCTTGCGACCCTGCTCGAGCCAGACCTCAAGGAGGCGTACGGAGGCCTGCGCGAGGCCACCTGCCTGCGGGCCATCGCGGCATCGTGGATCACGGACATCCCGCATACGGGCTGGCAGGAGGCCGTTGACTTCCTCCTCGACGTCCGGTGGGCGCTTCATGCCGGGAGCGGCCGATCCAGCGACGTGCTCCGCCTCCAGGAGCAGGAGCAGGTCGCTGCCGCACTCGGACTCCAGGACGCCGATGCGCTGCTGCGGGAGGCCTACGCCGCGGCCCGATCGATCGCCTATGCCTCCGACTCGACCTGGCACCGGGTGAGTCGACTGACAAGCAAGGGGCCGCGATTCGCGCTGCGTCAGGTGCACCGGGCCGGAGCCCAGCGCGTCCCTCTGGCAGACGGAGTCGTCGTGCAGGCGGGGGAGGTGGTCCTCGCAACCGACGCCCGCCCGGAGAAGGACCCGACACTTGCCCTGCGAGCCGCCGCCGCAGCCGCGCAGGCGAGTCTCCCGCTCGCCCCCATCACGGTCCAGCGGCTCGCAGACGAAGGGGCGCCGCTTCCGCGCCCGTGGCCCAGATCGGCGCGGGAGTCATTCGTGTCGTTGCTGGGCGCGGGCGCCTCGGCCATTGGCGTGTGGGAGGCGCTCGACCAGGCGGGCATCATCTCGAGCCTCCTGCCAGGCTGGGAGGTCGTGCGCTCGGCACCGCAGCGCAATGCGGTTCACCGGTTCACCGTCGACCGCCATCTCGTCGAGACCGCAGTGCAGGCCAGTGCGCTTGCGCGATCCGTCGACCGTCCGGACCTGCTCCTCGTCGCAGCACTGCTGCACGACATCGGCAAGGCACGAGGCGGCGACCACAGCGTCGTCGGCGCCGAGATCAGTGCCAGCCTGGCGCCGATGATGGGATTCGACGAGGAGGAGTCGGCCATTATCGTCACCCTCGTCCTGCACCACCTGCTCCTCGTCGAGACGGCGACGAGGCGCGATCTCGACGACCCTGCGACCGTGGCACTGGTCGCGGAGCGGATCGGCACGGTCGAGTGCCTTGAGCTGCTCACCGCACTCACGACGGCCGACGCCCTGGCCACCGGTCCGGCCGCCTGGAGCGACTGGCGAAGCAGGCTGGTCGATGACCTCGGGCGCCGCTGCCACGAGGTCCTGGCGGGGCGACCTGCGCCGCAGGCGCCGACGCTCACGGAGGGGCAGCAGGCGGCCCTGGCCGAGGGCGGGGTCGTCGTCCTCATGGAGCCGCACGAGGACCACTTCAACGTCACGGTCGCCGCGCCCGATCGAGTGGGGCTACTCGCCACAGTCGCAGGCCTGCTCTCGCTGCACCGGCTCCAGGTTCGGGCAGCCCGCGTCGTCACCGTCGAGGGCCGCGCCGCCCAGGTCTGGACCGTCCAGCCGATGTTCGGCGATCCGCCGAGCGTCGGCCAGTTCGCCGAGGACCTGCGTCGGGCGCTCGACGGTGCGATCGACGTGCAGGCGCGGCTCGCCGAGCGCGACGCGGCGTATGCGCGGGCGCCTGCCGTCGCGAGGCCGGCACCCCGTGTCGACGTCATCACCGACGCGGCGCACCGGGCGACGATCCTCGAGGTGCGGGCTCACGACGAGTCAGGGCTCCTGCACCGAATCGCCGGCGCGGTGTCGGCTGCCGGCGCTGGGATTACCGGGGCCAAGGTCGCCACCTTGGGCTCGGAGGCCGTCGACGTGTTCTTTCTCGTGGACGTCGACGGCCTGCCACTCTCCAGGGAGCATGCGGCGGCAGTTGAGGTGACGGTGACGAGGGTGCTCGAGCAGCAAGTACCCTGAACCCGTGTTCGCGAACCTCTCAGACCGGCTGGCCGGCACCTTCAAGGGCCTTCGTGGCAAGGGCCGTCTTTCCGAGGCCGATGTCGACGCAACGGTCCTTGACATTCGAACGGCTCTCCTCGAGGCCGATGTGGCGGTCCCGGTCGTTCGGGCCTTCACAGCCATCGTCAAGGAGCGGGCGCTCGCCGCTGCCGCGTCGGGCGCGCTGAATCCGGCGCAGCAGATCGTGAAGATCGTCCACGAGGAGCTCGTCACCATTCTCGGCGGTGAGGCGCGGCCGATCCGCCTGGCGAAGCAGCCACCGACCGTCATCGTCCTCGCGGGGCTCCAGGGCGCAGGCAAGACCACGCTCGCGGGCAAGCTCGCGCTCCAGCTCAAGGGCCAAGGTCACGCTCCTTTGCTCGTCGCTGCCGACCTGCAGCGTCCGAATGCGGTGGACCAACTGCGCGTCATGGCCGAGCGTGCCGGAGTCGCGATCTTCGCCCCGGAGCCGGGCAACGGCGTCGGTGACCCGGTGCGGGTGACGAGGGATGCACGGGCCTTCGCGGTGCAAAAGCAGCACGATGTCGTCATCGTCGACACGGCCGGACGCTTGGCCATCGATGCGGAGCTCATGCAGCAACTGCGCGAGGTCAAGGCAGCGGCTGAACCCGACGAGACCCTGTTCGTCGTCGATGCCATGATCGGGCAGGACGCCGTTCGCACCGCCGAGGAGTTCATGCAGGCGGTCGGATTCGATGGAATCGTCCTGACGAAGCTCGACGGCGACGCCCGCGGCGGCGCGGCACTTTCGGTCAAGGGCGTCACGGGCAAGCCGATCCTGTTCGCCTCGGTCGGTGAGAAGCTCACCGACTTCGAGGTCTTCCACCCGGACCGCATGGCATCCCGCATCCTCGACATGGGCGACATGCTCACCCTCATCGAGCAGGCCGAGCGCGCCTTCGACGCCGAGCAGACCGAGCGCATGGCGAAGAAGGTGGCGAAGGGCGAGGACTTCACGCTCGACGAATTCCTCGAGCAGATGCAGGCCGTGAAGAAGATGGGCTCGCTCGGAAAGATCCTCGGGATGCTGCCGGGAATGGGCGACATGAAGGCCCAACTCGATCAGGTCGACGACAAGGACCTTGACCGCGTGGCCGCCATCATTCAGTCGATGACCCCGGGCGAGCGCAAGGACCCGAAGATTCTCAATGGCTCGCGGCGCCTTCGCATCGCCAAGGGCGCGGGCACGACCGTCACCGAGGTGAACGGCCTCATCGATCGGTTCGCCCAGGCGCAGAAGATGATGAAGCAAATGGGCCGCGGCGGGGGCATGCCGGGAATGCCGGGCATGGGCGGAATGCCCGGCATGGGCGGCGGGAGCAAGAAGTCCAAGGGCAAGTCGCAGGGGCAGGGCAAGTCCAAGAAGGGGCGATCAGGCAACCCGGCAAAGCGCGCAGACCAGGAGGCTGGCCTGCCGGAGGCGGCTTCGGCTTCTGCCTCGTCGAGTCCCGGCTCGATGCTTGGAATAGGGGGCTCCGGGTCGGCCGCGGACCTCACGACCCTCGAACTGCCGGACGACCTCAAGCGCCTGCTCGGGTAGGGACCGGGGCTGCGCAAGCCCGTCGGATCCGGAGCCGATCCCCGTGCTCGGGGGGACTGGTGTTCATCACCCCCCGGCGTCTGGCAGGATAAGGGGGCATTTGCCGTTCCGGTTGGCCCTCTATCCCTCCGGCGTGGCACCCCGCAAGGTTTTCGCCCGATGTCGTGTCCCCACGCGACGGATGGCGCGCACCGTCCCAAAAAACAGGAGATACGCCCACCGTGGCCGTAAAAATCAAGCTCAAGCGCATCGGCAAGATCCATGCACCCCAGTACCGCATCGTTGTCGCCGACGCTCGCACGGCCCGCAATGGCCGTGCGATCGAGGAGATCGGCATCTACCAGCCGATGAACGACCCGAGCATCATCAAGGTGAACTCAGAGCGGGCGCAGTACTGGCTCGGCGTCGGCGCGCAGCCCACGTCGGCCGTCACGGCAATCCTCAAGGTCACCGGTGACTGGCAGACCTTCAAGGGCCTGCCCGGAACCGAGGGCACGCTGCGTGTTGCCGAGCCCAAGGTCGCCAAGGTCCTTGTCTTCGAAGCCGCCGTCCAGGAGGCCGCGAAGGAGCCTAAGAGCCCGGCGAAGAAGCCGAAGCTCGACGTGCCGGCTGAGGCGCCGAAGGCAGACGCAGCAGTGGCAGCGGTTGAGGCCGTCGAAGTGCTCGAGGCCGTCGAGGCTGTTGAAGCGGTCGAGGTCGTTGAAGCGGTCGAGGTTGCTGAGCCTGGCGCCGAGCCCACGGATGTCGCCTGATGCTCGAGGAGGCCCTCGGCCATCTCGTACGCGGAATCGTCGATAATCCCGAGGACGTGACCGTCAGCGAGCGCAGCCAGCGCCGTGGTCAGTGCCTTGACGTCAGGGTGAATCCCGAAGACATGGGACGGGTTATCGGCAGGGCGGGGCGCACGGCGTCCGCCCTGCGCTCGGTCATCACCGCGCTCAACGACGGCCGCGGGGTGCGCATCGATTTCCTCGATGCCGCCGAGCGCTGACGAGTTTCGCACCCCTCGCGTGCGCGTTGTCGTCGGTCGCATCGGCCGCCCCCACGGTATCCGTGGTGAGGTGACCGTCGAGGTGCGCACCGACGAGCCGGACAAGCGTTTCGCGCCCGGCTCCGTGCTCTATGTCCATGGATCCGATCGGCGGCTCACCGTCGATCGGATCCATTGGCATTCCGGCAGGCTCCTGCTCACCATCGAGGACGTACTCGACCGCACCGCGGCCGAGTCCCTTAGGGGGTTCGTCGTCGAGGTCGAGCGGGGCGCCGATGAGACCCCTGACGACCCCGAGGAGTTCTACGACAGCGCGCTCACCGGATGCACCGTCGAAGGACTCGATGGCAGCGTCATCGGTGTGGTGACCGAGGTCGTGCACCTGCCGAGTCAAGACATGCTCGCGATCCAGACTCCGGATGAGCGAGATCTCCTCGTTCCCTTCATCGCACTCTTCGTCCCGACGGTCGACATCGCCGCGCGACGCATCGTCATCGACCCCCCCGCCGGACTGATCGACCCCGAGGACTAGCCGTGCGGATCGACATTGTCTCGATCTTCCCCGAGTACCTCGAGCCCCTGCGACTGTCGCTCGTCGGCAAGGCCCTCGGCGGAGGACTCATCGACCTCCGTGTCCATGACCTTCGATCGTTCGCCCACGACCGCCACCACACCGTCGATGACACCCCGTACGGCGGGGGTCCGGGCATGGTGATGAGCCCGACCCCTTGGGGCGAGGCCCTTGATCAGATCGCGGCGACAGACTCCGGTGGTTGCCCGACGCTCATCGTCCCTACCCCCTCCGGCGAGCGATTCAGTCAGCAGGCGGCGCAGCAGTGGAGCGGAACGGACTGGCTGGTATTTGCCTGCGGGCGGTACGAGGGCATCGACACCCGGGTCATGGCGCATTATTCGGGCCGCAGCGACTGGGCCGGCGTCCATGAGGTGTCGATCGGCGACTACGTCCTCGCGGGAGGGGAGGCAGCGGTCCTCGTGATGATCGAGGCGGTCGTGCGGCTGGTGCCCGGAGTCCTGGGGAACGCCGCGAGTGTCCAGGACGATTCCTTCGCAGCCGGGGCCATGGAGCAAC
The DNA here is from genome assembly GCA_049315365.1 of Candidatus Nanopelagicales bacterium. Classification (GTDB taxonomy): domain Bacteria; phylum Actinomycetota; class Actinomycetes; order S36-B12; family S36-B12; genus WLND01. Next base: position 3,714 of record JBMOKH010000016.1, on the reverse strand, counting down.
TGCTCGAAGGCCCGGTGTACACGAAGCCACCGGTGTGGCGCGAGTTGGGGATTCCCGAGGTCCTGTTGAGCGGACATCACGGCAACATTGCGGCCTGGCGAGCCGCGCAGGCGCGCGCGCGAACCAGGGAGCACCGCCCCGACCTGCTTCGCTGATCCGACTGAAGGGCGCGCCCCGTGAAGCAGCCCTGCGGCCGGCCTGCCGTGGGCCGATTCGTTCGCAGGGACTGGCTATGGCAGGATAGGAGCCTCACGAGCAATTGCCGAAGCCCTCCGCCACAGGGGAGTGCGCCGGCGTCGTGATACGACCGCTGCGCTTGCAGCCAGATCCGCTCCCACAACCGTGGGCGACCTGTGGCGCCTGCAGGAAGAGACACACAATGAAGACACTCGACGCTGTCGATGCCAATTCGCTGAGAAGCGACATCCCCGCCTTTCGCGCCGGAGACAACCTCAAGGTGCACGTGAAGGTCGTTGAGGGAAACAAGACCCGCGTCCAGGTCTTTCAGGGCGTCGTGATCGCCCGGGCAGGCTCAGGCGTTGCCGAGTCGTTCACGGTGCGCAAGGTCTCGTACGGAGTTGGCGTCGAGCGAATCTTCCCTCTCCATACCCCGATCATCGAGAAGATCGAGGTCGTTTCTCGAGGCGACGTCCGTCGGGCGAAGCTGTACTACCTGCGCGACCTGCGCGGCAAGGCAGCCAAGATCAAGGAGAAGCGCGATCGCATTCCCGCCAAGCCAGGCGCCTGACTCGGAGCCTGTGTCGGCAGTGACCGAGGGGAGACAGTCATGGTGGGATATTCCCGTAACGCTCGTCCTCGCGTTCGCCATGGTTCTCCTCATCACGACGTTCGTCGCCAAGCCCTTCTCAATCCCTTCGGGTTCGATGGAGGACACCCTTCAGGTCGGTGATCGCGTGCTCGTGAACAAGGTGGTGTACCACCTGCGCGATATCGAGCGCGGTGATGTGGTGGTGTTCGACGGGACCGATTCGTTCGTGCCGGCCTCGATTGTCGAGCCCCGCAATCCGGTGAGTGCGGCGGTGACCTGGGTGGGGCAGTCTGTGGGGATAATCCCCCCGGACGGCACCGACTTCGTCAAGAGGGTCATCGGGGTCGGAGGCGATCACGTCGTCTGCTGCGATGCTTACGGGCGAATCACCGTCAACGGCGTTCCCCTTGAGGAGCAGTCATACCTCTACGCCGGCGACTCGCCGAGCGATCAGGCATTTGATGTGATCGTTCCGGATGGGATGCTGTGGCTCATGGGCGATCATCGATCGAACAGCGCGGACTCTCGTGCGCACCTCGGTGATCCGGGTGGCGGCATGGTCCCGGAGAGCCGAGTGGTGGGGCGTGTCATGAATGTGCTGTGGCCCCTCGGTCGCATCTCGAGCGTGCCGCTACCGGATTCCTTCTCGGCAGTGACCGCCGGACAGTCGAAGTGACATGAGCAGCGGCGGCGCCGACGGTCTTCGTACCCGTCGGCGGCATCTTCGGCCCTCCCGGGGCGACGGGTTTCGGCGCGGTGCTCGCGAGACCGTCTTCATCATCATCTCCGCGCTCGTCCTGTCCGCGCTCGTCCGGGCCTTCCTCGTCCAGGCGTTCTACGTTCCGAGCGCATCGATGGAGGACACGCTCATGGTGAGCGACCGCATCATCGCCTCGAAGATCTCGACGAGGATCGGAGGGGTGACCCGGGGCGAGGTCGTTGTCTTCCAGGACCCTGGTGGCTGGCTGCCCGACCCTCCGCCTCCGGCTGACACCCTGCGAGGCAAGGCGAGATCCGCCCTCACATTCATCGGACTGCTGCCGAGCGACACGGGCCAGGATCTCGTGAAGCGGGCGATCGGCATCTCGGGGGATCGGGTCGTCTGCTGCGATGACCAAGGACGCATCGAGGTCAATGGCAAGGCGCTGGACGAGCCCTACGTTAAGGGGCCCACCGACCAGGTGGCGTTCGACATCGTGGTGCCGCCCCAGTCGATGTTCGTTCTCGGCGACAACCGTGGCGATTCCCGCGACTCGCGCTATCACCTCGAAGTGAACAACGGTGCCATCCCGCTAGCGAACGCGGTCGGTCGGGTGGTCCTTGTTGTGTGGCCGTTCTCGTCGTTTGGTACCCTGCCGATCCCCGCCGCATTTGGCTTGATCCCAGCGGCCCCGGGGCAAGGCGAGAACTAGCCGGTGGGCCCGTCGAGCCCGGCAGGCGCCCCCACGCTGCGTCATGAACGAGCGATGCTGCGCGCGGGGATCACGGCGTTGGCCTGTGCCGACGAGGCTGGCAGGGGTGCCTTGTGTGGGCCGGTAAGTCTGGGAGTGGTGGTCGTGACTGCGTCGACCCCGGCCGCCCCCAAAGGAGTACGGGACAGCAAGTTGCTGACCCCAGCGCAGAGGTTCGCACTGGTGCCAAGGATCCAAGCTTGGGCACCTCATGCGGTGGGAATGGCCTCAGCGCAGGAGATCGATGAAATCGGCATCATGGCGGCCCTTGGCCTAGCGGGTCAGCGGGCGCTGGCTGCCCTGCCCCTGGCGCCAGACCACGTCCTGCTGGACGGCAACCACGACTACATCTCCGAGCCCGGGCAGCCGACATTGTTCGGGCGGCTTTCTCCACTGGGTACGGTGCCGCCCGTGACCACGATGGTGAAGGCAGACCTGCGCTGCGCTGGGGTTGCGGCCGCCAGTGTTCTGGCCAAGACGGCCCGGGACCGTTTGCTGGTCGACCTGCACCATCAGCACCCGGAGTATGGATGGGCTGGCAACAAGGGGTACGGGGCCCCGGACCACCTTGAGGCATTGGCTCGGCTGGGCCCCACCCCTCATCATCGCGTGTCGTGGAGCCTCCCGACGCCGAGATGAAGGGTGACGCCTTGCTGGAGCCGATGACCCCGAATCAGGCGGGTGCGAGGGTCACCGATGCCATGCGTCGAAGGGCAGTGTGACCCGTGGGCTCTTCCTCCAGCAGGGGGACGAGTGCGAGTCGATCTGCACGCTGGTGTGCGTCCTCGATGGGACCGGCCTCTGATGCAGCTCTCATCCGCAAGAACGTTGACGTCGGATGTGCGGCTGCCACCGATCCATTGACGACCCAGGCCCACGGATGGATTCCGGCGCGTTCGAGGTCGGCCTGCAGGATGCTCGCCTCGAGCACGGGAGTCTGCTCGGGCAACGTCACGACGATGACCTTCGTCAGGGTTGGGTCCTGCAGCATCATCATGGGCGTCTTTACGTGATCTGTCGCCCCCATCTGGCGCACCATGTCACGGTGGTAGGAGCCGGCTGCGTCGATGAGTAGGAGCGTGTGGCCGGTCGGCGCAGTATCGACGATGACGAAGTCCTTGCGACCCTCCCGAATGACCGCTGAGAACTGCCGGAAGACCGCGACCTCCTCGGTGCACGGTGAGAGCAGGTCCTCCGCGAGGTTCGCGCGGCCCGCGCGGTCGAGGTGCGCACCCTTGGTGGCCAGCACGTGGTCGCGGTACTCCTGCGTCGCCTGGATGGGATCGATGCGGGTGACTCGAAGGTTGTCGATGCGACCGTCAAGGGTCTGCTCGAGGTGCGCGGCCGGGTCAGTTGTGGTCAGGTGGACCGGGTGGCCGCGTTCGGCCAGGGCGATGGCGATGGCGGCGGCGATGGTCGTCTTGCCCACGCCGCCCTTGCCCATGCACATCACTAGGCCGTGTCCGCCATCCTCGATTTCGTCGATCAGGTCGC
>JBMOKH010000190.1:0-4404 GCA_049315365.1 Candidatus Nanopelagicales bacterium | reverse complement strand
CCCCGAACAAGCTGGGCACGTTCAATATCAGGTGCGCTGAGCTCTGCGGCCTCCATCACGCGTACATGGAGACCCAGATCAAGGTGGTCACGCAGGAGCAATTCGACGCCTGGATTCGCGAGATGGGTGGGAAGAAGACCATATGAGCACCGATGTGATCCAAACCTCCGATATCCACGAGCAAGTGGCCGTGCCACAGCCGAAGCAGCATGGCAAGGCCGGCGGCTTCCTGCGTCACACGAACATTCTCACGGGCAGTGCCCTGGGAATCGTCCTCTCGGTCGCTACCTATGCGATCGGATCAAAGCTGGTCCCCTGGGGCACGCAGGATGCCGTTTTCTCACAGGTGGGCCTCAATGCTCTCGTGGGAGCGACCTATGTCGCCTGGGTCATCGGCTTCATGATCGGGATCGGCGCATTCGCGGGCCCGGTGCGCTGGATGCTCGGCCATGACCTCACCCATGACGATGCCGAGTACATGGCGGGCAAGGGTCAGGGCAAGTGGAAGTACTGGAAGTACACGACCGACCACAAGGTGGTCGGCATCCAGTACCTCATCATGGCGCTGACGCTGCTCGGATTCGGCGGCTTCTTCGCCATGCTCATTCGGACTGAACTCGGCGTCACCTGGCAAGAGGTCTTCGACCCGAACTTCTACAACTCGCTCATCGGCACCCACGGCATCGTGATGATCATCGCGATGATCATCGTCGTCGCCGGTCCGCTGGGCAACTTCATCATGCCGCTCATGATCGGTGCCCGCGACATGGCGTTCCCCAGGCTCAACGCGCTGAGCTTCTGGCTGCTGTTCGCCGCGGTTCCGCCGTTGCTCAGCAACCTGCTCCTCGGCGGTATCCGCGACGGCTGGACGGTCTACCAGCCACTCGGCACCCAGGCGCCGATCGGCATGCTCGGCTACCAGATCTGCATCATCACGTTCGCCTTCTCGACAGGGATCGCCGGCGTCAATCTCATCACCACGATCGTCACGATGCGAGCCCGCGGCATGACCTGGAACCGCGTCCCGATCTTCGTCATCGGCATCCTCGCGGCTGCCATCATGGGCCTCGTCTGGTTCCCGATGTACCAGTACTCGCAGGTGCTTGCCTTCAGCGACAAGGTCGTCGGCTCGTCGTTCTTCATACCGCAGGAGGGCGGCAGCGTCTGGCTGTACGAGAATCTCTTCTGGCTCCTCGGCCACCCGGAGGTCTACGTCATCGTCGTGCCCGCGACGGCAGCGCTCCTGGAGCTCATGGTCGTCTTCCTGCGCAAGCCGCTCTTCTCCTACAAGGTGGCGGTCGCGGGGTTTGCCGGGGTGGTGGGCATCAGCTCGGTCGTGTGGGTCCACCACATGTACATGACGGGCTGGGCCCCGTCGGCGGGGTACCCGTTCATGCTCTCGACAGAGCTGATCTCCATTCCATTCGGCTTCCTCGTCCTCGTCATGCTCGGAACGATGTGGCGAGGCAAGGTCTGGACCAGGCTGCCGATGATGACCGTCTACGCAGTGCTCTGGTGCAAGATCATCGGCGGTATCACCGGTGTTTACCTTTCGGATGTTCCGGTGGATCAGTACATGCACGGCAGCATGTTCGTCGTCGCGCACTTCCACTTCATGCTCATGGGTGCCGGGCTCTTCGGCGCGATGGGTGCAATCGCCTACTGGTTCCCGAAGATGACCGGCAAGATGCTGAACCATCGGCTCGGGATGATCGGCTTCTGGGTCTCCTTCTTCGCCTTCCAGGTGACCTTCGGGTCGATGTTCGTCGCCGGGCTCCAGGGCCAGCCGCGTCGCGTGCTGCAGTTCGATAATGCGTTCGAGATCTCCAACTGGATCTCGACCATCGGCGCCTACACGATCGGCGTGGGAATGCTCATCTTCCTCTACGCGATCATCACCTCATGGCGCACGGGAACCATCGCGCCGGCGAACCCTTGGGGGTCCAAGACCCTCGAGTGGCAGACCACGACCCCGGTGCCGCTGGAGAACTTCCCGGTGCTCCCGGTCGTGACGAGTGATCCCTACGGCTACGGGGTTCCCGATCCATATGACGCGATCGAGTTGAAGATGACGGACGAGAACGTGAAGGTAGGGGCCTGATGAGCACGACGACAGCGTCATCCACCCAGCAGATCCCCAGGTCGGCCACGACCGGCGAGCCGGTTACGACCACGGCACGCCGCAATCGCCTGGGCATCTGGCTGTGCATCGTCTCGGATGCGACCGGCACGGTCGCGCTGCTTATCTCGTACGTGTACCTCTGGTCACTCAACGTGAACAGCGCGTGGGCTCCGCCGAAGGACAGCTTCGCGCCTGACCTCCCCTTCTGGCTCATCTTCGCAGGGGTAGTTCTTGCGGCTGCCACGATGTGGTGGGGCTTGCGCGGGATCTCGAAGGGCCATCGCGGGCAGTTGATCCTCGCCTCGGTGCTCGCGTCAGTGATCGTCCTCGTGACGTTCGTGGGCCAGATCGTTCAGTTGTCGACGTTCCCGTTTGACATCGGAGACGGAGCCTACGCATCCGCGACGTTCTGGCTGGCCCTCGCCACGGCACTGCACCTGTCTGTCGTGCTGTTCCTCACCACGGCAATCATGAATCGCACGCGCGCCGGCCTCTTCACCCAACACGACCACTCACACGTGCGACTCGTTGCCATGTGGATGACATGGGTGTGCGTGTCCGTACTGCTCGGGGCAGTCGTCACCACGACGATGAAGGTCAGCCCGAATACGAACAGCCCGACGTTCGGCACGTTCTCGCAGTCATCGAATAGATAGTTGTTCGGTTGGCTGATCGATTCATTGAAGGCCACCTTGATCGATTCAGCCAATGAATGATTAAGTGACGTGACATGACGAACGTTGCGCAAGCACCCAGCGGCCTTCCGAGCGGGTCCCGGCTGTGGTGGGGCCTGCCTGTTCTGCTCGGCATCCTGTGGCTCGCGGGTCTTACGTCCGTGGTGAGCTATCCCGGGCTTCCGAGTCCGCCGGACCTCACCTACTGGCTGCTTCCGGCGGCGAGATATGCGCGTGACATAGCAGCGGCGCTCACCGTCGGAGCCGTGGTCGTGGGCGCGCTCCTCGTGCCGGGTCGTTCGGCGCGAGCCCTCGGCTGGGCCATTCGTTGGGCGGCCGCATGGTTGGCGCTGGTTGTCCTCGGCCTCCTCCTCACCCGATCCGAGGTGGAGGCGCTTTCGCCGCTCGCCGCCCTGTCGCCGGACAGCCTGCTGCCCCTTCTCGTGGACGAGATCGTCGGTCGGGTGTTCCTTTTCCAATTCGTGGCGCTGGTGGCTCTGACGGGCCTTGCGTGGGCGCTCGCGGTGATGCCAGCGCACGGCGGACTGACGCGGCAGCCCCGCGCCGTGCTGTCATGGGTCTGCGCACTGCTGGCGGTCTCGGCTGCGGCGGCACCGGCCTTCGTCGGCCACGCCGGCCTGCACGACTCGCATGTGGCGGCAACGGTAAGCCTGCTCATTCACATCGCGGCCGTGAGCCTGTGGGTAGGCGGGCTCGTGGTTGTCGTCGCCCTTGGCCGAGCTGAGCCGGGGGCGGCCATGGCCGTGCTTCCTCGATTCAGCATCATGGCGCTTTGGTGCGTGATCCTCATTGCGGAGACGGGGCTGCTCAACGCGTCCCTGCGGTTGACCCTTCCGAGCGAATTCGTCGGAACCCTCTACGGGTCGCTCATCATCGGAAAGGCCGTCCTGCTGGGGTGGCTCGTCGGCCTCGGCTACCGCCAGCGCCGTGATGTGCTTCAACTTCATGGCGTCACTGGGCAACCGGCCGCCCCCGGTCTCCTGAGGCGTTACGCGGCATCGGAGTTCATGATCATGGGCGTGGCGATCGCCCTGTCGATCGCGCTCGCGAGGATCGGACCCGCGCCCGCCGAATCGGCAACCGGAGGCTATTCGCCCGTGGCGCTTGCCCTCCTAGGTATTGCGCTGCCCATGCTCATCGTCCACGTCCGCACGCAGTGCAATGTCCGAGCCCGCTTAGGCGCGTCGTCAAGGCTGCTGCCATGGCTGCGAGCGCACTCCGAGGTTCCGGCCGTCATCCTGCTCGTCGTCGTGTCCGACGTCGCCGGGTTGCAGGCACTCAACGGCTTCCTCGGCGACCAACTCGGCACCATCGTCGGCGTGATGGCCATCGTCGCTGCCGGGTGGCTCTGGGCGGAGTGCCTGGATTCAAGGCAGGGCCTGGCCGGAATTGCGGTTGTCATGGTGGGCTGGCCGGTGGTGGTCTGGATCAACGGCTTCGGGCAGGCCCCTGGGACGCAGGCCAGCCTGCGGATAGCGATCGCCACGGTGATCGCGGCTGAGGCCCTCCTTGTTGCCCGACTGTTGAGTGCCCGGCTGGCCAGCGCTCGGCTGGCCAGGGCCCGGCTGGTCAGTGCTCGAATGGACG
>JBMOKH010000189.1:0-4452 GCA_049315365.1 Candidatus Nanopelagicales bacterium | reverse complement strand
ACGAGCAGCGGAACGGTGGCGTACTCCCATTTGGTCATGGATGCACACTAGCCCTCGTTCAGCCGATCCCGATTACGCTGGGGCCATGACTGACACCAGATGGCCGGGCGTTGCCCTGCACGTCGTGTCGGGCAAGGGTGGTGCCGGGAAGACGACCGTCGCGGCGGCCCTTGCGCTCGCCCTCGCACACGATGGCAAGCGCACCCTCCTCATGGAGGTCGAGGGTCGGCAGGGTATCGCTCAGCTCTTCGACACTCCGCCGCTGCCGTACACCGAGCGCAAGGTAGCCGTGGCCCCGGGGGGCGGCGAGGTCTGGGCGCTTCCCGTGGATCCGCACGAGGCGCTCTTGGACTACCTCGAAATCTTCTACAACCTGCGTCGCGCAGGTTCAGTGTTGAAGAAGATCGGCGCCATCGACTTCGCGACCACCATCGCACCAGGGCTACGTGACGTCCTCCTCACCGGAAAAGCCTGCGAACTCGTTCGCAGGATCGACAAGAACGCCCCCGACGCCTATCAGGCCATCGTCCTCGATGCACCGCCAACCGGCCGGATCGCCAATTTCCTCAACGTGAATTCGGAGGTTTCCGGGCTGGCGAAGGTCGGGCCGATTCACAAGCACGCCGAGCTGGTCATGGGCGTCATCGCCTCACCTCGCACGGCCGTCCACCTCGTGACCCTCCTCGAGGAGATGCCCGTGCAGGAGACGATCGACGGCGTCGCGGAGTTGCGAGCCGATGGGCTCCCGGTCGGCGGGATCTTCGTGAACATGACCCGTCCTTCGATGCTCTCGGCCGACCAATTGGTGCAGGCGCGGGCCGGCACCCTTCCGCTCGATGACATCGCTGCCGCAGCGGCGGGGGCCGGGGTGCGACTGGATCCGTCACTGGTCGCGGCCGCACTCGGGCAGGAAGCCGAGGACCACGCGGCACGCGTCGATCTGGAGACCAGAGAGCGCTCGCGCATCGCTGAGCTCGAGCTTCCGACGTTCACCCTGCCGATGATCCCCGATGGCATCGACCTCGGCGCCCTGTACGAACTCGCCCTCAAACTCCGGTCGGAGGGGGTCCGATGACCGTCAGGGGTCGAGTCGCGGTCGACGCTCCGGCCCTGCGCATCGATGACCTCCTCGGCGATCGGTCCATTCGCATCATCGTGTGCACCGGAGCCGGTGGCGTCGGAAAGACGACAACCGCGGCTGCGATTGCCCTGCGCGCCGCGGAGCAAGGTCGAAAGGTGTGCGTCCTCACCATCGATCCGGCACGGCGACTTGCCCAGGCCATGGGCCTCACCACCCTCGACAACACGCCTCGAGCCGTCGAAGGGATTGCAGGGAGCGGGTCCCTGCACGCCATGATGCTCGACATGAAGCGGACCTTCGACGAGGTGGTCGAAGCGCACTCGGACCCTGAACGGGCGCAGGCGATTCTCGACAATCCGTTCTACCAGTCGCTTTCGTCGTCGTTCGCCGGGACGCAGGAGTACATGGCGATGGAGAAGCTCGGCCAGTTGCGCACGGAGGCCGATCGCGATGGCACCTGGGATCTCATCGTCGTCGACACCCCGCCCGCCCGAAATGCCCTGGACTTCCTCGACGCCCCGGCACGACTCGGGTCATTTCTCGACGGCAGGTTCATTCGTATCCTCACCGCACCGGCCCGCGGTGCGGGTCGCGGAATCGGCAAGATCGCCGTCATGGGGTTCGGGCTCTTCACTGGAGTCCTGAGCAAGATCCTCGGAGCTCAGGTGCTCAGCGACATCGGCACCTTCGTCGCGGCGATCGACACCACCTTCGGCGGCTTCCGCGAGCGCGCTGATGCCACGTACGCGCTCCTGCAGGATCCGGGAACCTCCTTCGTCGTTGTCGCGACACCCGAACGCGATGCGCTCCGCGAGGCCTCGTACTTCGTCGAGCGCCTCAAGGCGGACTCAATGCCGCTGGCAGGACTCGTCCTCAATCGGGTGCAACTGGTCACGCTCAGCGACATGTCGCAGGAGGAGGCGGTCGCTTCAGCCGATCGCCTCGAGGATGGCGACGCCACCGATCAATTGACGGCCACCCTACTTCGGCTGCACGCCCAGCGGCAGCAGATCGCGGCGCGGCAGCACCATCTCGCCGAGCGGTTCACCGCCGCCCACGCGGGCGTTCCGGTCACGACGGTGCCGGCGCTTGCAGAGGACGTGCATGACCTCGAGGGACTGCGCGAGGTCGGACAACTGCTCGCCGACGCCTAGCCCGACTGACGCCTACCCGGCCAACGATCAGCCAGGTGAGTGCATCAGGAGACCCGAGAAACCGGCTCGACGAGGAGGGACTGACGCTCGAACTCGCTCTGCGCGGTCTCAAGGAGATTGCGCCACGAGGTCACGTGCGGGCGACGGCGCAGCAGCGCCCGCCGCTCACGCTCGGTCATTCCGCCCCAGACACCGAACTCGACATTGTTGTCGAGGGCATCGGCAAGGCACTCGGTGCGCACCGTGCACCCGAGGCAGATCGCCTTCACTCGGTTCTGTGCTGCTCCCTGCACGAACAGCGTGTCCGGGTCGGTCGTGCGACAAGCCGCCTTGGCGGCCCAGTCGTTACTCAAGGTCATGCTCGTCTTACCCCTCTGTGGACGAACTCCGCTGCTGGGCGGAGCCGTGCAGTACCTGTGTGAAACCTGCTTGAACGTGCTACTCGTGAGTATCACGATCAACGACATCGTGTGAGCCGGGACGCTACGCCTGTGTGAAGGTCTCCGCATAGGCTCTTAATGACTATCTAGTTAGTAGTTATTTTGAGTCATTACGTTTGGCCGCTTCACCGTCTGCCATTGAGGTGAGGTCGGATCAGTCTGGGACGAGAGGTGCGTGAGGGGAACCAACGCACGTACGCTGGACGTCTCATGTCCATGCACCCATCGGCTCGGCCGCGACCAAGTATCGGCGGACTCATGATCCGCCTCCTCGCCCTGCTCGCCGCCGCTGTCATCGCCGGGCTCATTGCCGGCCTCATGGCGCTGCCCCTGATCGGCGGGGCTGGCGTGACCGCACGAAACGTCGTCCAGAGCTTTGAGCGCCTCCCCGAGACCATGGACACCCCGCCCTTGCCCCAGCGCTCGCAGATCCTCGCGTCCGACGGATCCGTCATCGCGACGCTCTTTTACCAGAACCGGGTTGAGATCCCGCTGCAGAGCGTCGCCCCGGTCATGCGCCAAGCAACTGTCGCCATCGAGGACTCCCGCTACCTCGATCACAACGGGGTTGATGTCCGCGGCACCCTGCGCGCCGTCGCGTCGAACACGCGATCCGGCGACGTACAGCAGGGCGGGTCCACCCTCACGATGCAGTACGTGAAGAACGTGCTCGTGAACGAGGCCACGAACGCCGAAGAGCTCGAGGCGGCGCGCGGCCAGAGCCCCGTGCGCAAACTGCGCGAGGTCCGCTACGCCCTCGCACTCGAACGCCGATACTCAAAGCCGGAGATCCTCGAGCGGTACCTCAACATCGTCTACTTCGGCGCAGGCGCCTACGGGGTCGAGGCCGCTGCCAAGCGCTACTTCTCCAAGACCGCCGCCGAACTGACCCTTCCCGAGGCCGCCACTCTCGCCGGAATCGTCCAGCAGCCAACGGCATTCGATCCCATTCGCAATCCGGAGCGCAGCGCGAAGCGCCGCGACATGGTTCTCACGCGCATGACCCAACTCGGCTACATCACCAAGGGCGAGGCCGCTCAAGCCTCACTCATCCCGATGCAGGTGCTCATCAAGCCAACCGTCGTTCCGAACGGCTGCACCACCTCCTACGCACCGTTCTTCTGCGACTACGTCCTCCAGACCATCCGCACCGATCCGGCCTTCGGCGACACGCCTGAGTCCCGCGAGGCGTTCCTTCGCCGCGGCGGCTACACCGTCCGCACCACCTTGAACCCCAAGGCGCAGCGGGGGGCATTCGAGGCCGTCACCGACGCAATTCCCATCGATGACGAGAGCCGGCGGGCGGCCGCGATCACGATGATGGAACCAGGCACCGGAAACATCCTCGCCATGACCCAGAACCGCGAGTGGGGCACCTCGGGCCGCGGCAAGACCACCTACAACTACAACACCGACAGGGCGCACGGCGGCACCATCGGCATGCAGGCCGGATCGACCTTCAAGGTGTTCACGCTCGCCGCCGCGCTCGAATCGGGGATCTCGCCCACCGAGTACATCAGCTCGCCGAGCCCCAACACCTTCGAGGGATTCACCAACTGCGAGACCGGAGCATCGTTCGGACCCATCACCGTCCGCAACTCCACCGGGCAGGGCACCTTTGACATGGCCCGCGCAACCGCCTACTCCATCAACACCTACTTCATGGCCATCGAGGAGCGAACCGGCCTTTGCCGGCCGGCCGAGATCGCCGAGTCGATGGGAGTGTTCCTCGGCAGCGGCGGGCCGCTGCTCCGGGTCCCGTCATTCACCCTCGGCA
>JBMOKH010000188.1:0-4454 GCA_049315365.1 Candidatus Nanopelagicales bacterium | reverse complement strand
GTCCCCGTCCACGGGAAGATCGCGTCGCCGTTGCTCGACCCGTTGAGCGTGAGGGTGTAGGTCCCGGGCGGCACCTGCGCACCGGAATCATCGAGCTTGTCCCAGCCGATCGACAGGGGCCCGCCCGCCTCCTGCTGCCCGCTCAGGGTGCGCACCTGGGTGCCGCAGCGCGAGGTCACCGCAACCGTCCAGGTGAGCGGGGCGGTGGTCGTCGCGCTAAGCACGAGCGGCTCGCTCGCCCCCCACGCGGCCGGTGCGGACATCGCAGGGTTGAAGGCGGTCACGCCCATCTTCGAGGCGACCATCGACCGGATGATCGGGATCTGGGGCTCGAGGTACCTGCCGGGGCAGGCGGTCTGGCCTATGTCGCGGTGACCGCCGATGACCAGTGCGTTGGCCTGCTCCCCCGGCTGGTAGCGGGAGGTGCCGGAGTTGGAATCCGCTACGAGAACCGTGCTGCCGTTCGGATCCCGGTGGTTCATCGAGAGCTTCCACGCCATGAGCTGCGCCACAGACTCGTCGATCGCCGCCATCTCCTCGGGGGGCAGGTTCTTCGACTGGAAGTTGCCGATCGCCGAGACAGCGAAGGTCTCGTTATTGAATCCCGCGGTGTGGCCCCCGATGACCGCCTGATCCATGCCCCCTGCGCGTCCCTCGTACAGGCGCCCGAACCGGTCGACGAGGAAGTTGTAGGCGAGATCGGAGTACCTCAGTCCCTTCACGAACCAGCCATAGAGGTTGCGCACCTGCTGGGCGGCCTCCTCTGGCGAGTACGAGTTGCTCGTCACCGTGTGGTGGAGGAAGGCTGCCTTGATGGTGCCCGAGTACTGCGGGCCCGCCCGGCGAAGGGACTCGTTTGCCCCCCACTGGGCGCGGGTGATGATCGTGGGCATCGGGGCGCCGAGCGTCGCAGCAGCGACGGTGGAGATCGGCAGGCTGTCCGGCTCCGGCCCGAACGGCAGGTCAGCGTCCTCGTCGACAACGGGGTTGTTCATGAGCATGACCTGCGGATCCACCGGCGAGACCCCGCCCGGAGTGTCGATGCGCACCTGAACGCCGTCGGCCTCGCCGGTGATGAGCGGCTCAGTCCCGAAGCGAACGCCCTGCGCCTCGAGGGATCTCGGGTCCGGCGCGTGGTCGGAGACCGGAAGCGGGGTCCAATTACTCCATCCGTCGTCCTCCCGGACACGGACGAGGATGCGAGACGTTGCGTCGAGGGGCGATGCCGTCGTCACCCCCACGAGTCCGAACTCGTCGGTGGTCGTCTGGATCGTTGCGATGGCTGGACGCAGGGGGGCGCTGGCGCGAGCGGCGACCTGACTCGCGCCCGCTGAGCCTGACGCACCTGTGGCGGCCGGGGCCGTAGGCAGTGGTGCGAGACCCAGTGAGTCCACATGCGGGTCACCGAGCAGGTCATCCCACGATGCCATCGATACGGCACTCTGCGCTACTGCGCCTGCATCGATGCCGGTGAGGGAAATTGTCTGCAGGACGGGAGTCACGGGGGCGCGCGAAGCGAGGCGGTCGCTGGGCGAGGGGGTGAGATCCGCGATCGGGACAAGGAAGGATGCGACGAGAATCGATGCGGCCAATGAGGCGAGGACCGGACGGCTCATGCGGCGGGGCGTACTGAGCACGTGGTCCTCCTTCCTCTTCGCACTGGTGACGCGGCTGGCACCTGCTGCCGCGCCAGCTCCGTCCGGACTGTCCAGACGCTGGGCACGACAACTGAATCCGGGGCGGCGCCCCGGATCGAACTCCCACGGTGCCACATGAGCCCCAGGAATCACAATCCCCACGCGTCACTTTGATCACATTGTTCACATTCTTCTCGGGTCTTGGGTGGGCGGCCACCCGCCGCTACCCGGGAAACTCGCAGAAAACTCGCAGGCAAGTCGCCGGAACGCGCCGACGCGCAGGTGCGTCCAACGCTTGAAAGTCCGAAGTACAGCCGCCTCCGGCTTACGATGGCAACGCAAGTCGGCGCGACGCATGGCATGAGTAACCACCAGCACTTCCCCGATTACCCCCTCACGAACGGACGACCGCCCGCATGACCCAGCCCGCACGGCGCCGATGGCCTCGAGTTCTCGCAGCGACCCTCTCCGGGGCGATCGTTGCCGTGACCCTCGCCGGGGTCGGCGTGAATGCCATGATGGGCCGCCTGCAGGACAACATCACCGCGGTTGACGTCTCCGACCAGCTCGGTAACACCCCCGGGGGGACCGACGGCGCCATCGCCGTCGACGAGGCCGGCAACTACGAGCCGCTGACCGTCCTGCTCATGGGCAGCGATAGCCGCACCGGCAAGGACAACCGCGGGTATGGCAAGGCGTCGGAGTTCGCCGGCGCCCGCTCGGACACCACGATCCTGCTGCACGTGAGCGCCGACCGGAAGAGCGCCATCGCGGTGAGCATCCCCCGCGACACCCTCATCACCCTGCCGACGTGCAAGTCCGACGGCAAGAGCGTCGGCGGCTACGAGGGCAAGTTCAACGCGGCGTTCGATCTCGCCGGGCCAGGCTGCACCATCAAGGCCGTCGAGGAGATGAGCGGCCTCAACATCGACAACTTCATGATGGTCGACTTCGGCGGGTTCAAGCGCATCGTCGATGCGATCGGCGGCGTCGAGATCTGCCTCAAGGAGGACGTCAACGACGAGAAGAGCGGCCTCAAGCTGAGCAAGGGCAAGCACACCGTCGAGGGCGAGGAGGCCCTCGCCTTCGTCCGTGCCCGCAAGACACTCGGCGACGGCTCCGACACCTCGCGCATCCGCCGGCAGCAGGCCTTCATCTCCTCGCTCACCCGCAAGGTGCTCTCCAGCGGAACCCTCCTGAACCCCGCCACCCTCGTGAGCCTGCTCGATGCCGCCACCCAGTCCCTCACCGCCGACCCGCAGCTCGCGAACATCGACACCCTTCGCGAGCTGGCCCTCAGCATGAAGGACCTCCGCCCCAGCGACATCGCCTTCGTCACGGCCCCGTGGAAGCCCGCGGGTGACGGCGCCAACGTCCTCATCAACGCGAAGAAGGCCGCGCCCCTCTGGGAGGCCATCAAGCTCGACTCCACCTGGCCACCGGCCCAGGCCGATGATCAGCCGCTCCTGAAGACGGAGCCGTCGCAGATCTACGTCGATGTGCTCAACGGCACGTCAACGAAGGGCAAGGCGAAGAAGGTCGCCAAGGAGCTGCGCGACGCTGGCTACCGGGTCGTCGAGGTTGGCAGCGCGCCCGGCAAGGACGTCTTCGCCCAGACCGTGGTGCAGTACGACCCCAAGTGGGACGTGTCCGCCAAGACCCTCGTGTTCGCGGCAGGGGCCCAGGGCGAGTCGATACCCAAGCACGGCCAGCGGATGACCCTCATCATCGGCGACGACTTCACGTCGATCAAGGACGTGACGATCTCGAGTATTGCGTCCGACCAGACGGCCGACCTCAACACCGCTGACGAGACGTACTGCGCGGCGTAACCGGATGGTCGCCCGCCGGGCCTAGATGACCGGCGGCCGACCGGCACGGGTCATGGCCCACACCGTGCGCCAACGCATCGCCCGGCGACCCCCTGGGTTTACCCGCATTCCCTCCCAGAGCCCGCGGAACCACGCGCGCAGGGCAGCGCGGTTGCGCATGCGCAGGAGCGTGAGCCCGATCCAACTTCCGACATAGATCGGCTCGAGGACGAGGGGAAGGTTTCGGCGCGCCAGCCACACCCGATTGCGGGCGTTCAATCGGAAGTAGACATCGTGCCGGGCCGGATCGATCACCGGGTGGTTAACGGCGAGGTCACCGGCGTACCACGCGACATAGCCCTCGTCCCAGGTACGCCACACGACTTCGATTCCCTCGTGCGCATAGAAGAATGGATCGGGCCAGCCCCCCACCGCGTCAAACACGGTGCGGCGCATGGCCACCGCACCCTCCCACAGCGAGGTGGCCGGTCCCGGCTCGGCAGGATCACCGACCCGCAGTCGTGGCACCCAACGTCCGGGTGCTGCAGCGCCGGTCGGATCCACCACACGAGGCTGCACGAGTCCGAGCCTGGGGTGCGCCTCAAACCGCTCGGCGACCGCGAGCAGGAACCCCGGATTGGGAAGGCTCGCGTCGTCATCGAGGAAGAAGAGCAGGTCGCCCTGGACGAGCGGAACCCCGGCGTTGCGACCAGCGGGGATGCCGACGTTCTCCGCTAGGCCCAGCATCCGGACACCGGCCGGCAGGGCCTCGGGCTGCCAGCCGTTGCCGACGACGACGATGTCGAGTTCGACTCCCTGCTGGGCCAGCAGCGACTCGATGCCGGCCGCGAGTTCCGCCGGCCGCTTGCCCATCGTGAGGACGACGACCCCGTAGGAGCGACGCTCGGCGGGAACCGTCATCGAAGCCGGCTGGACGACAGGATCGACGCGAGGTGACCGACCACGGTCACCACCCCGAACACGAGAAGCCCTGCCACGAGCACCC
>JBMOKH010000187.1:0-4463 GCA_049315365.1 Candidatus Nanopelagicales bacterium | reverse complement strand
ACCGAGAGCGAGGAGGTCATCTCCACCGCAAAGGGCGGCGACTGGGAGTTCCGTGGCATCAGGACACCCTCAAAGGATCTGTACCCGTCACTAGTGGAGGAGAAGTAGCAGTGGTCAAGATCACCGTCGACATGGATAAGTGTCAGCACTACGGTCAGTGCTGCTTCGAAGCCGAGGATGTCTTCGCACTGGACGAGTCCGGCAAGCTCGTCTACTCGAAGGAGGCCGACGAGTCCCGTCGCGCCGATGTCGAGAGCGCTGCCGACGTCTGCCCGATGCAAGCGATCACGGTCGAATAGCCGATGAAGCGCGTGGTCATCGTCGGCGCCGGCCTAGGCGGACTGCGTGCCGCCGAGTCGCTGCGCTCAGCCGGCTACTCCGACGCGATCACCATCGTCGGCGACGAGGCCTACCTCCCCTACAACCGGCCACCCCTGTCAAAGGAGGCCCTCGCCGGGGGGATCGATGTCGAGAGCCTTGAGTTCCGGCGCAAGGCAAGTGTCGATGACGTCGAGTGGCGCCTGGGATCGCCGGTCGCCGGGTGCGATCTCGCCGCTCGGACGGTGACCCTGGAAGGCGGGGCATCCCTTGATTTTGACGGACTCGTCGTGGCGTCGGGAATCCGGCCGAGGCGTCTTCCCATCCCCGGGCCCGCGGGCGGACGGTTCGCGCTGCGCACCGCTGCCGATGCCCTCGCCGTCCGCGAGTACCTGCTACCGGGTTCAGCAGTCATCATCATGGGAGCGGGGTTCATCGGCTGCGAGGTGGCAGCCACCGCGATCCAGCTCGGGTGCAGCGTGCACGTGGTGGCCCTCGATGAGGAGCCCATGGTGCGTCCCCTCGGCCAGGAGCTCGGATCTGCAATGCGGCGCCGGCACGAGGCCCGGGGAGTCCGATTCCATCTCGGTCACACGATCGTCGCCTTCACCGGGGATGAGCACGTTCGGTCCGCCTCGTTGAGCGACGGCACCGAGCTCAAGGCCGACATCGTCATCGAGGCGGTCGGATCCGTCGCGAATACTGAATGGCTCAATGGCAATGACCTCAATCTCTCCGATGGGCTCCTCACCGATAGCTCCATGCAGGTGGACACATCGCTTGCTCCCATGGTCGCCGTAGGAGACCTGGCCCGTCATCCCAATGCCCTCTTCGGCAATGTGCCCCGCCGAATCGAGCACTGGAATATCCCGACCGAGACAGCCCGCCGGGCCGGTCCCACCCTCGCATCACTCCTGGCCGGCGAGGAGCCGGACCGCTCACCCTTCATCGCCATGCCGGCGTTCTGGTCCGACCAGTACGACACCAAATTGCAGTCATTCGGCATGCCCGGCATCGCCGACAGGACAGAGATCACCTCCGGCAGTGTCGACGGGGCCTGCATCATCGAGTACTTCGATGCCTCCGGCCTCGTCGGGGTGGTCGGCGTCGACAGAACCGCCGAGCTGGCCCCCTACCGAAAGGCCCTCCTTGCTCGCTCCTGAAACCGCAGCGATGAGCGAGGCCGGCACGTCACTGTCGCTCGGGGATCGGCGACTCGAAGCCCTCGACCATGCTGCCGGGCTGGTGGCCCGTGCCTGGGCGGAGTTCGACCAGGCTCGCGAGACCGAGATCGCACCGTCTGCGCAATTGCTTGCGGATCTGCGCACAACCCTGCCCGAGCACGGCGACGACGTCATCAAGAGCCTCAACGATGCCTCGGCCGTCCTCGATGCCTCCCTCGCCCAAGCGCGGCCCCGCTACTTCGCCTACATCGGCTCGAGCGGACTCGAAGTGGGGGCACTCGCCGACCTCCTCGCTCACTCCTACGACATCAATCTCGCCCTCGAGGCGGGCGCGGCATCACTGCTCGAGGCGCAGGCCATCTCCTGGCTCGGCGATTTCCTCGGGTACCCGGCGCTGACGGGCTCCTTCACGAGCGGCGGAACGGTGAGCAACCTGACTGCGCTCGCGGCAGCCCGGGAACGAGCACTGCCGGGGAGCCGTGCCCATGGGCTCAGCGGTGTGCGCTGCGCCGTTTACTGCTCGCAGGAGGCCCACTACTCGATCAAGCGGGCAGCGGAAATCCTCGGCATCGGCCGGGATTGGGTCCGCACGATCCCCATCGATGCCGAGCGACGCATGGATCCGGTCGCGCTCGCCGAATGCATCGACGCAGACATCCGCGAGGGCATCACCCCGATCGCGGTCGTCGCGACCGCAGGCACCACCCTCACCGGGGCAGTCGACCCGCTCGATGATCTTGCCGATGTCTGCGAGCACACCGGTGTGTGGCTGCACGTTGACGGTGCCTACGGCCTGCCAGCTGCCGGCGCATCCGCCACCTCCGACCTCTTCATCGGACTCGCGCGCGCTGACTCCGTCACGGTCGACTGCCACAAGTGGATGTTCGTCCCGAAGGCCTGCAGCGCCGTCCTCGTTCGCGACCCGTGGACCCTGTCGAACGTGTTTGCGCACGACGAGGCCTACGTGCCGCATGCCGGGGAAGCCCTCAACGCGGTCGACATAACCCTGGAGTACTCGCGTCCGATGCGTGCGCTCAAGCTCTGGCTCGCCTTCAAGGTGCACGGTGCTGCGGCCTTCCGCACCGCCATTGCCCGTAACTGCGAGCAGGCGCGCGACCTCTACGAACATGCAGGCGCGCTCGACGGCGTCGCCGTGCTCACGTCCGGTCCGCAACTGTCGATCGTCCCCATCCGCCGCACCGTCCCCGGGTGCCCCGACGAGAACGCCCACAATGCCGAACTCTGCACCCGGCTCCAGGCCGATGGCCGTGTGTACGTTTCGCCCGCGACGATCGACGGTCAAGTGTGGCTCAGGCCCTGCTTCACGAACTTCCGAACCACCTCCGAGGACGTGCACCTACTCCTGAGCCTCATCGACAGCGAGGGCGCTGACTGCTCGCATCACGGGTAAACTCCTGATATGTCGCAGCCATCCGTGTCAGTGACGCGTGACGGCGTGTGCTTTCCGCAGGGGGGCGATGGCCGGCGCAGCACCGGGGCAACGGGCCGTGCGATCTTCGCCGACAGCGCCCGCGGCGTCGATGCCGCTCTCGCGGAGCGCATCGAGCACACACGAGACTGGAGATCCGGTTACCTTCGACCGGTTCGCGATATCGTCGCGGCCGCCACGAAGAGCCCCGATGCCGCCCTCACCGTCTCCGGCGATGGCCTAGCGTCGGCACACCGTCGCTTTCGGTTCGCAAGATCCGGCACCGAGCAATCCCTCTCCGCTGTCATGGCCGAAGCCGGTGCGCCCCGCTTCGATTCGGTCACCATCGAAGGTCGGGTGGCCGCCGACCGGGATTTCTCCCTTCCATACCAAGGTAAGAGGCTCTTCGGTGACGACCTCCGCCGTCAGGTGGACCGATGGGTCCTTGGCGGCATCACGGAGCCGAGCTTCGCCGAAGCCATCCACACCCTCATGGACAACCCCGATTGGCTTGATCTTCGCGACGTCGACATCGCCCTGCTCGGCGCCGGCGCGGAGATGGCACCGACCCGATCGCTGCTCCGATGGGGGGCCCGGGTCCACGCTGTTGACCTGCCCCGCCCCGAAGCCTGGCGGCGCCTCATCGAGATCGCTCGGAACACCGCTGGCTCCCTGCGCGTACCCGTCGCTCGTGGCGATCACGGCAACGCTCCGATCGTCACCGGCGGCGTCGTCCATCCGGATGACGACACCGCCATCGCAGAGGTAGCCGGCGCCGACCTCCTCGCCGATACTCCGCACATTCGCACCTGGCTCGATGAGATCGAGGGCCCGCTCATCCTCGGCTCCTACGTATACGCCGACGGTGCCGGACACGTCCTGCTGTCCATGGCATCCGATGCCATCGCAACCGATCTCATGGCCCGGCGCGACAACGTGATGCTCGCGTATCTCGCCACCCCGACCGACGTGTTCATGGTGCCGATGAGCGCAGTCGAGGAGTCCCGCCGCCGGTGGGAGACGCGAGGCATCAACGGAATCCTCCAGTCGCCGCTTCGCCTCCTCAATCAGTTCCAGCAGAACAACCCCGAGACCCTCTTCACCAGCGACGGTGTCGAAGTCGGCCTCAACGACTCCCTCGTGCCCCAGCAGGGGCCGAACTACGCGCTCGCCAAGCGCCTCCAGCGGTGGCGCGCCCTCACCGCGAGGGCGGCTGGCACCACGGTGTCACTCAACCTGGCCCCGCCCACCCGCACCCAGTCCGTTGTGAAGAACCGGCTGCTGGCCGCGGCGTATGCGGGAGCAGGCCGCTTCGGAATCGAGGTGTTCGAGCCGGCCACATCGACCGCACTCATGGCCGCACTCCTCGTGCACGACCTTCGCAACCCCGCCGCGGCGGCGAATCCTGCAACCGCCCTCAGCAATCCGATGGACCTGTTCGTTCAGGGCGCGAATCACGGCGGCCTCTGGCGCGCCGCATACTCGCCCCGCTCAGTCCTAGGCATCGCGGCCGTGCTCGGGATGTTCGAGTC
>JBMOKH010000186.1:0-4501 GCA_049315365.1 Candidatus Nanopelagicales bacterium | reverse complement strand
GTCGATCGACGAGCAGGATGCCGAGCACGGCCCTGACCTGTGGCAGCGGGATCCGGACCTCTGCTGCCGGCTGCGCAAGGTCGAGCCGATGGAGGAGATGCTCCTCGGCTACGACGCCTGGATCACCGGCCTGCGCCATCAGGCGGCCCTGCATCGCCGGGAGCGAAAGGTGGTCGAGTTCGACGAGGAGCGTCTCGTCGTGAAGATCGCTCCCCTGCTGCACTGGTCCGATGAAGCCCTGCTGCGCTACACGCTCGAAAACGATGTCATCGTGAATCCGCTCATGTACGAAGGGTTTCCGTCGATCGGCTGCGCCCCCTGCACGCGGCGGATCGATCCGGGCGAGGACACGAGGGCCGGCCGCTGGAGCGGCTCCGGCAAGACCGAATGCGGCCTCCACATATGACGTACCCGCTCACGTTGCGCATCAGGGGCCGGCGGGTCGTCGTCATCGGCGCCGGCAGGGTCGCTGAGCGACGCATCGACGCCGTCCTCGCTGCCGGGGGTGATGTGGTCGTCGTCGCGCCGGTCGCAACGGCACGAATCACCGAGCTGGCTGCAGCCGGCGTCATCACCTGGCATGAGCGCGGCTACTCCCCCGACGACCTGTCCGCGGCCTGGCTGGTCCACGCAGCGACCGACGATCCTCGTGTCAACGCCGCCGTGGCCGACCATGCGGATGCGATGCGCGTTTGGTCGGTTCGCGCGGACGACGCGGCCGCATCGACGGCGTGGGTGCCGGCAACGACGCGGGTCGATGGGGTGACCGTGTCCGTCACGAGCGACGGCGACCCCGTTCGGTCGACAGCCATTCGCAATGCCATCGGCGATCTCCTCGCGCGCGGGGCGCTCCCCACCCGGCCGGCACGCAGTGGCGGTGGTCGAGTCGTGCTCATCGGCGGCGGACCCGGCGATCCGGATCTCATCACGGTGCGCGGCCTAGCCGAGCTGCGCAAGGCGGATGTCGTCATCCACGATCGGCTCAGCCCGCGGGAGCTCCTCGACGGCCTCGACGACGATGTCGTGATCATCGATGCGGGCAAGGCCCCCGACGATCACACCCTCACGCAGGATGCGATCAATGACGCCATCGTCACGCACGCGCTCGCCGGCCGGCGGGTCGCCCGGCTCAAGGGCGGCGACCCGTTCGTCCTCGGACGGGGCAGCGAGGAGATGCTCGCCTGCATAGCCGCGGGGATTCGCGTTGACGTGGTGCCCGGCATCAGCAGCGCCCTTGCCGCACCGCTCGCCGCGGGCATCCCCGTCACGCACCGAGGCACGAGCACCGGCTTCACGGTGCTGAGCGGGCACGTCATCGACGACCTCTCATCGGTCGCGTCGTCCGGGCTCACCCTCGTCGTCCTCATGGGCGTCGCGACACTGCCGCGCCTGGTCGATGAGCTGCTCCGTCTCGGCAGGGACCCGTCGACCCCGGTCGCGATCATCGAGCGCGCCCACACGTCGTCGCAGCGCACCACCTTCGGCTCGGTGGGCTCGATCGTCGAGTGCGCGCGCGCCGCTGGGGTCGGCAACCCCGCGGTCATCGTCGTCGGCGATGTCGTGAGCGTCCCCGCGACGTCATTCGCAGGACGCCCATCGTGACCGCGCTCATCCTCATCGCCCACGGCAGCCCAGATCCCCGCGCGGCCTGGTGCACCCGCGAACTCGCGGCACGGGTTCAGAACCTCTGGCCCATCGGCCCAGTCGTCGCAGCCTTCATCGAGCACGACGAGCCACGGCTCGACGACGCAGTGGGCCGACTCGTCGACGACGGCGAGGACGACATCATCGTCGTGCCCCTCCTCCTCAGCCGGGCCTTCCACGGTCGCGTCGACGTGCCGAAGGCCGTCGCTGCCGTGCGGGCGTCCTCGACCGCCGTGATCCGGTGCGCTGAGGTCATCGGTGCCGACAAGGCGCTCCTGCCAGCGCTCGAGCGCAGCCTCCCCGGCGCAGCACCCGTGGTCCTCGCCGTTGCCGGCACGGCTGATGCCGCAGCCCAGCGGGACCTCGACGGGTTGGCCGCGGCGTGGTCACGTCAGCGCGGCACGGCTGTCGTGGTCGCCCACGCATCCCAGGCCACGCCCGACGTCGCGACCGCCATCAAGGATCTCGAGCGGGCGCAGGATGCGCAGGGTGCGCACAGTGCAAAGGGCACGCAGGCAGCCGTGGCGTCCTTCGTGCTGTTCGAGGGCATCCTGCCCGATCGCATCCGCGCAGCCGCCGGGCCGCGACACGTCACCCCGGCGCTGTTCACGTCTCCAGAGATCGCCGACCTCATCATCGACCGCGCGCTTGCGGCCCGTTCCCCGGTCGTGAGCCGATGATCGCCTTCTCGATCGACCACCACCGCGCCTCGGCCGAGCAGCTGGCGCTCATCTCCGCCGGCTGGCACGACATCGCCGGCATCGTGATGAAGTGCCCGAGCATCGCGGGCGCAGTCGTCCTGGCGACATGCGCTCGGCTCGAGGTCTATGTCGACGCGACCCAGTTCCACCCCGCGAGCAACGCCGTCACCGAAGCCCTGCTCATAACCTCGGGAGCGAGCCCGGTCGAGGTCGCCGACATCATGCAGGTGCACCGGGGCGTCGCCGCGCTCGAGCATCTCTTCGCCGTCGCCAGCGGGCTTCGGTCCAGGGTGATCGGCGAGGACCAGGTCGTCGGGCAGGTGAGCGCGGCGCTCGCGCGAGCCCAGGGCGAGTCCACGTCGACGAGATCGCTCACCATGGCCTTCCAGAACGCGGTCCGGGTGTCACGGATCGTTCGAGCGCGCGGCGGGTTCGACCGTTCGCTTATCGGGGCCCTGCTCGACACCCTCGCCGGCCCTGACGCGTCCAACGCCTCCCGCAGCCAGGGCCAGGCGACAGCCCTCGTCATCGGCACCGGCGCCTATGCCCGCGTCGCCGTCGATGCCCTGGCAACCCGCGGCTATTCGCCGATCGGGGCCATGTCTCCGAGCGGACGGACGGTCACCATCAGCGGAGCCCACTCGGTGCCGCGACATGCGCTCGCCGGTCACCTCGTCTCGAGTGACGTGGTCGTCGGCTGCAGCGGCCACGGCACGCCGGTCATCACGAGCGAGCTCGCACTTCAGGTCCTCGGCCTGCGCGGCCGGCCGCTCATCGCCATCGACGTCGCCCTGCGCCCCGACATCGACCCGGCACTCGACAGCCACCCGGGCCTTCGGATCCTGCGCATGGCGGACGCTCCCGCTGGCCAGGGCAGCGCCGGCAGCGTCGAGGCAGGTCGCCTGATCGCCCGGGAGGCCCGTGCGCTCGCTCCGCGAATGACGGGCGGCGACCTCGACGAGCTGATCACGGCCATGCGCGCCCACGTGCAGCGCCTCGCGGCCGACGAGGTGCGGAGAGTCGAGGATCCCGGGCATGCCGCCGCCGTCGAGCATGCGCTCCATCGATTCACCCAGGCACTCCTTCACACCCCGACCGCCCGCGCACGCGAATCCGCCGCGAACGAGCGGCTCGACGGCTTTCGGCATGCCGTCGGCTGGGTCTTCGACCTCGAGGGAGCATCCCGATGACGGGGAGAACGATGACGCGAACCGTGAGGATCGGCACCCGGATGAGCGCGCTCGCGCTTACCCAGTCCGGCCACGTCGCGGCCAGCCTTCGAGCGATCGGCGTCCGCGTCGACCTCGTCCCGATGCTGACCCCGGGGGATGGCACGACGACGCCGCTGGCGGGGCTCTCGCAGCAGGGCATCTTTGTCTCGACGGTCCGAGAGGCGCTGCTCGACGGTTCGATCGACGCTGCCGTCCACTCCTTCAAGGACCTGCCGACCGCCCCCGAACCGGGCCTCATGATCGCCGCGGTGCCCCCCCGGGTCGATGCCCGTGACGTGGTCATCACCGGTGACGGACGGCCGCTGGCAGGCTTGCCCTCTGGCTCCCGCATCGGCACCTGCTCGGCTCGCAGGTCGGCGTGGGCAAGGCGGGTTCGTCCCGATCTGCGCGTCGTCCCGATCCGCGGCAATATCGACGAGCGCATCGAGCGCACCCGCGCGGGCGAGTTCGATGCCATCGTGCTCGCGGCCGCCGGCGTCATCCGCCTGGGCCGAGCCGACGACATTGCGGACTACCTCGCGATCGCTGACCTTCCGCCCGCGCCGGCCCAGGGAGCGCTCGCCCTCGAATGCCGGACGGACGACGCAGCGGTGCGCCGAGTGCTGGCCTTGATCGACCACCGGCGCTCCCATGTCGCAGCACTCGCGGAGCGCTTCATCCTCGAGGCCCTCGACCCAGCCGAGGCATCGGCGCTCGGGGCCTTCGCCAAGGCCGGCGCCGGGCGGCTCTCGCTGCTCGCGGACTGCTCGGATCACGACGGCGCTCGGCGCGTGACAGCCCAGCAGTCCATGGGCATCAAGCTCGGCGACGACCTCGCCGTCCAGGCCCGGCGCCTGGCACGAACGGTCGTCGACGACCTCGCACGACAGGGCGTCGGCGAGTTGCTGGCCGAGGCATCATGACCCGTCATGCGACGCCGGCGCG
>JBMOKH010000185.1:0-4503 GCA_049315365.1 Candidatus Nanopelagicales bacterium | reverse complement strand
ACCAGATGACCGCGACCGATGACAGGTTCATGATGAGCATGAGCACCGGCATGATGAAGGCGAACATCAAGGTGACCTTGAGCGATGTGTCGGTGAGCTCCGCATTCGCATCGGCGAAGCGCGCCTGCTCGGTCGCTGTGCGATTGAAGGCGCGCACCACGCGGATCCCGGTGAGATTCTCGCGCAGGACCTGATTGACCCGATCGATCTTCAGCTGCATGGCCTTGAACAGTGGAATCGTTCGGACCACCATGAGCGTGATCACCACGAGCATGACGGGAATGATGACGAGGAGGAGACGGGCGAGTTGGGCATCCTCCCGGACGGCCATGATGACGGCGCCCACGGCCGTGACCGGGGCGAGGATCATCATCGTCAATCCCGTCATGACGAGCATCTGAACCTGCTGCACGTCATTCGTGCTTCGCGTGATGAGCGAGGGAACGCCCAGGGAGTGGACCTGCCCGAGCGACAGCGACTCGACCCTCCTGAACAGGCTTCCGCGGATATCGCGTCCTAGTCGCATCGAGGTCCGTGCGCTGAAGTAGACGGTAACCACGGAGGCCACGACGAGCGCCGCGGACACCGCGAGCATGATCATGCCCACATGGAGGATGTAGGCGACATCACCCTTGACCACGCCGTTGTTGATGATGTCGGCATTCAGGTTGGGCAGGTAGAGGTTCGTGAACGCCTGGATGAGGAGCAACCCGATGATGAGCACGAGGACTGCACGATGGGGGCGCAGGAACTCACGCAGAAGCACACCCATGTCGTGTGCCTCCTCTACCCAGTCCGGATCCTGTGCCGTGTCCGGATCGCGTGCATGCCCGCCGCCTAGCCAGCCCGCTGCGCCTTCGACATTAGCCGAATCCCCTCCGCGAACCGCGAGCCTTGCGGTCGTTACTCCTCAGGCGCAATCGTCACGGTGCCGCGGCTTCGCTGGGCCCACACCACGCAGCCGATGACTGCCACGGCAGCAAGGACGGTTCCGACGGAAACCCGCTCGCCGAGCAGGAGCGCGGACCATAGCAAGGTCAGCAGCGCCTGCAGCTGCTGCACCTGTCCGCCATGCGCCGCTCCGGCGAGCGACAGCCCGCGATACCAGGCAAAGAACCCCAGGTACATCGAGGACAGGCCGAGCAGGGCGAGCGACCACCATTCGACCGCACTCGTGTCGTAGGAACCCGCGGTCAGCCACCAGAGCAAAAGGGACGCAGGCACCGTCACCGGGAGCGCGAGGACGACCACCCACGAGATAACCTGCCAGCCGGGCATCACCTTCGTGATCGCCGCACCCTCCACGTAGCACCACGACGATGACAGGACGGCCCCAACGATGAGCAGGTCCGCGACGAGATCGCCGCCCTCGGCGCCCCCCTTCGACAGGGCAAAGGCAACGAGGGCGAGCGTGCCCGCCGAGGCCGCC
This sequence comes from Candidatus Nanopelagicales bacterium, assembly GCA_049315365.1. Taxonomy (GTDB): domain Bacteria; phylum Actinomycetota; class Actinomycetes; order S36-B12; family S36-B12; genus WLND01. Next base: position 3,074 of record JBMOKH010000185.1, on the reverse strand, counting down.
CACCAGAACTGCCTCGACACATGCTCCTTGGACCTCAGGACCGCGAACAGCGCAGTGGTGAGCGGCATGAACGCCGCGATCACAGCCGCGTGCGCGGCAGTCGTCCGCTCGAGTGCAAGGGCCATGAGGATGGGCCAGCCGAACACCGCCCCGAGCATGGTGAACACGAGCGGACGGAGCGAAGACCGCTGCGGCCATGGCACCCGGCACAGGACGAGCAGCAGGCCCGCGATGGCTCCGGCGATGACCGCACGACCTGTTGCCGTGAAGAACGGGCTGAAGCCGCCCACCGCGACCTTGGTCAGCGGCACCGAGAAGGAGAACATGACGACCCCGAGAAGCGCCCATGCGAGTCCGACGCGAACGACCGCCGATTGCTGTGTCACGCGCTCATCATGGTCCACGGGAAGAGGCGCTCCTCCGGAGCAGTCAACCTTCGGGACGTTGTGCTCTGCCGGCATCGCGCGCGGCGGGTTCTCCTAGGGGTGGGAACAATTCCCTGGGAGAGGAGCCGTCATGGCAACCTTCATGAAAGTTCCGCGCTCACGCCGTCTCGATGAGTTCGTGCATGCACGCTCGTTCCGCGAGGGACGCGGAGTGCATGCGATGCGTCACATGCGTCGACCGGGCAGGGCCGCGAACATCCGACCAGGAGCGACTCGCCGCCGGGACCGTTCCGGCAGCTAGATCAGGTCGACGGCGCGTCCGGAATGCGCGTCGATCCGCTCGGTGATCGTGGCAATCGCCACCGCGGGTATCGGCGAGTCGACGGTGAGCACGATGAGCGCATGGCCCGAGTCGTCACGGGCGACCTGCATGCCGGCGATGTTGATGTTGGCCTCGCCGAGCACGCCGCCCACGACCGCCACGACACCTGGCTTGTCGTGGTAGCGGAAGAAGGCCATGTGATCGCTCACGGGAACATCGACGTCGAATCCATCGACGTCAACGACCTTCGAGGTGTGCCGGGCGCCGGTCACCGTGCCGGCCACGCTCACCGTCTGTCCATCGGTCAAGGTGAGCGTGACCCTGACAACGGATCGGTGGTCATCGCTCGTCCGATCGGTCGTCAGCGCGACCTCGACCCCGCGCTGCTCTGCGAGCACCGGGGCGTTCACGAATGAGACCGGGTCGTGGACCAGTTTCTGGAAGACCCCCTTGAGTGCTGAGAGCTCGAGGACTCGGACATCATGGTCGACGATCTCGCCGAGGACCTCGACATCGACTCGCTGAACGGCTGCGCTCGCAAGGCCGCAGGCAATGGACCCGATCTTCTCAGCGAGCGGCAGCAGCGGCTTGATGGCATCGGCGAGCTGCCCGCCCTGGACGTTGACCGCGTCGGGCACCAGTTCGCCCGCGAGCGCGAGCCGGACCGATCTGGCAACCGAGATGCCGGCCTTCTCCTGAGCCTCGTCAGTCGACGCCCCGAGATGAGGAAGGGCCACGACATTCTCGAGGGTGAACAACGGCGAGTCCGTGCATGGCTCCTTGGCGTACACGTCAAGGCCCGCCCCGGCGACCCGGCCATCGACGAGCGCGTCGTAAAGGGCCGCCTCATCGACGATGCCCCCGCGGGCGGCATTGATGATGCGGACGGTCGGCTTGACCTTGCGAAGCTCTGCATCGCCGATGAGCCCGACGGTCTCCGGAGTCTTCGGGAGGTGGACGGTGATGAAGTCGCTCTCGACGAGCAAGTCGTCGAGGGTGACCATGCGGACCCCGAGCTGGGCGGCGCGGGCCGGCTGGACGTACGGGTCATACGCGATGAGTTGGACGCCGAATGCGCTGAGCCGCTGGGCGACCAGGATGCCGATTCGTCCGAGGCCAACGATGCCCACGACCTTGTCCGAGACCTCGACCCCCGTGTACTTGGAGCGCTTCCACTCGCCCCGGTGCAGGGCCTCGCTCGCCGGCACGACGTTGCGGGCACTTGCAAGGAGCAGCGCGACCGCAAGCTCGGCGGCCGAGACAATATTGGAGGTCGGCGCGTTCACGACCATCACACCGGCCTGCGTGGCCGCCTTCACATCGACGTTGTCGAGCCCGACCCCTGCCCGAGCGACGACCTTGAGGTTCTTGGCGGCAGCGATCGCCTCGGCATCGATCAGGGTCGCCGACCGCACCAGGATCGCATCGACATCGGTGATCGCCGCAAGGAGCGCCGCCCGATCCGCGCCATCGCATTCGATGATCTCGAAATCGGGGCCGAGGGCCTCAACGGTGGCTGGGGAGAGCTCTTCGGCGATGAGGACACGGCGCTTGGTCACCCGCCGAGCCTACCGGGGGCCCGGGCACGCAACGAGTCATGCTGGGCAGGGACCGGTCAGTGGGACGAACGTCACTTGCCGCCCCCCGTGACCTCGGGTGAACTGGATATGCACGGACTGTTGCCCACGACGAACGCGGGGGCTGACCCCGTCAAGGAAGGAAGTGACCATGAACAACATGGTGAAGAGCGGGCCGAGGTCGATGCTGGCCGTACGCCCGGATCCGTTTCCGCGGCTCATGGACTGGTTCGAGAACCTCATCCCGGCCGAGACCGGCATGCGGTTCAACTATGCGCATACGATCCGCGTCGAGGAGTTCATGCGCGACGGCAGTTTCGTCGTGCGCGCCGAGCTCCCGGGCATCGACCCGGACAAGAACGTCGAGGTCACCGTGGCGGATGGGATGCTCACCATTCGAGCCGACCGCGAGGAGAAGACCGAGCAGGATCACCGATCTGAGTTCTACTACGGCAGCTTCATCCGGACCCTGTCGCTGCCACCGGGAGTCGACCAGGCCAACGTCAAGGCCGAGTACAAGGACGGCATCCTCGAGGTCAGGGTCGCAATGCCCGAGCCTGCCGCCGCCCCCACGAACGTCCCGATCAAGCGAGCCGACTGAACGACCCAGCGAAAGCCCTCTCCTGAACGACGACTCGTCCCGAACGACGACTCGGCCCACTGACGAGCCCGCTGGGCTAACCCCCGTGGCCCGGCGGGCTCCCCCGGGAGCCCGCCGCCCGAGCGACCATCCACGCTAGCGCGCTGCCCGTACATGCAGCATCCCGCTAGCGCGCTGCCCGTACATGC
>JBMOKH010000184.1:0-4511 GCA_049315365.1 Candidatus Nanopelagicales bacterium | reverse complement strand
CCGATGCGCCGGAGCAGCGAGGTGTCGAGTGGGCCGCGCGACATCGCCAGCTCACCGGGGATGTACTCGAGGACAAGCCGGCCCTTCTCATCACAGCCACGCGGCTCGGGTAGGTCGATGCCTCGGTCGCGCAGATCACGCATGTAACCAATGGTCAGATCCGTCGTTTGTAGCCATGGCTTGCGGACGGTGTCCTCGACGCGAACCACATCCGCTGAGGCGTTTCCCCCTGTGAGCGCTTCCTCCCCGCTATTCGTCGCGTTCACCTCGCCACCGTACCGGGGAGTGGCGCTGCGAGCTCGCCGCGTCCTCGGCGCTCGAATGGGGCGGAGGGCGCCCATTTCAGGGGCTTTTCAAGGAGGTACAGGCCGATCGCCGTGGAACAAGCGTGGAACACCGGGGGGTATTTCGGGGGGATTTGGGGTCGCGAGCGGCCAGCCCGAGCGTCTCGAGAAATGAAAAAAACCCTTGTGCTGCAAAGAGTTTAGGTGGAGCGGGTGACGGGAATCGAACCCGCACTGTCAGCTTGGGAAGCTGATGTTCTACCACTGAACTACACCCGCGTGCGTGACGCTCCCCAATTATGTCCCATGCCCCGCCACATCATCGTCGGTAGGTTGCACTCATGGAGATGATGGTCGGTCCGATGTCGGGCGCGCTCGATGCATCGGCCCTCGCGCAGGCGTATCCGTGGCCCGCTGGCCGACCGTGGCTGCGGAGCATGATGCTCATGACCCTCGACGGTGCTGTAGCGGGGCCAGATGGCCTGAGCGGATCGATCTCCTCGCCGGCGGACCGGCTCGTGCTCTCGGAGGTGAGGCGACTCGCCGATGCGGTCCTCATCGGGGCGGGCACGCTGCGTGCGGAGCGCTACCGTCCCCTACGGGCGAAGCCTGCCGATCACATCGAGAGGTTGGGCCTTGGACTTGCTGAGGCGCCCGTCGTCGTCGTAGTGAGCGCCTCCCTTGAACTTCCCTGGGAGGAGCCCTTCTTCGCCGAGTCCTCGGTCACGCCGATTGTCATCACGGTTGTGTCGGTTGAGTCCGGACGTCTCAGGGCGGCACGTGAGCGCGCCGACGTCATCGTCCTCGAGGGCCAGACCGCGGATGCGACCGAGGTGATTGCGGCCCTGCATTCCCGCGGACTCACGCGCATCGTCTGCGAAGGGGGCCCACGACTCCTCGCTGGGCTCACGGCCGCGGGCCTCGTCGATGAGGCCGACCTCACGATCGCACCCCGCCTCGCAGGAGGCGGGCAGGTGCGCGCCGGCGACACGATCGCGCACCCGGCGGGCCTTGACCTCGCTCACCTCATCGTCGACGACGGCTTCCTCTTCACCCGTTACCTCGTCAATCGGGGCGATACCCGCTAGCCCGGCCACGCCTAGACTCGTTCGGTGATCTCTCTGCCCGAACTGCTGGCCCTGGCGACCGAGCACAGCGCCAGCCTGAACCTCCCGGTGGAGCCGGTTCGCGTTGGCGATCGAACCTACGACGTCGATGCCCGCCCCGCGGTGATGGGCACGCTCAACCTCTCCCGTGACTCGACGTACCGCGAGAGCATCGCGACGTCGACCGGGTCCGCGATCCGCAAGGGGCGTGTGATGGCCGCGCAGGGCGCCGACTTCGTCGACATCGGCGCCGAGTCGAGCACGGCAAAGGCCAGTCGCGTCGGTGCTGACGCGCAGATCAGCGCCCTCGTTCCGGTCATCGAGGCACTGGCCGCCGATGGCATCGTCGTGTCCGCCGAGACCTATGAGCCCGCCGTCGTCGAGGCGTGCCTGCGCGCCGGTGCGCAGATCCTCAACCTCACCGGCGCGAGCCACCACCGGGAGATCCATGCGCTCGCTGCGGAGTTCGGGGCCACCGTCGTCATGTGCTTCGTCGGCGGCGGCAACGTCCGCGATGTCACTGATGTCACGCTGGAATCCGACCCGATCCCTGGCCTCCTCGAGCACTTTGCCATTCGAGTGGATCAGGCACGGTCGGACGGCGTCGAGCGCATCATCATCGACCCGGGCATGGGCTTCTTCTACGGCAACCTTGTCGATCCCATGACCCGGATTCGTCACCAGGCCCGAGTGCTCATGAACAGCTTTCGCCTGCGCGAGCTCGGCCTGCCGATCTGCAACGCCGTGCCTCATGCATTCGACCTCTTCGAGGATCAGTTCCGCACCGCCGAGGGGTTCTTCACGGTGCTGAGCGTGCTCGGCGGGACGAGCGTCGTGCGCACGCATGAGGTTCCGCAGGTCGCGGCCGTCGTCTCGGCGATGGCCCTGCTCAGCGCCAGATAGTCCGCGGCGAGGGGCTGAACCGGCTCGCCGTCATTGGGCGTAGGCGGCCGAGACGGCGCGAATCCGGGTGCCGAGGGCGTCGTAGCGACCGAGTTGCGAGTCGAGGTCACCCTTGGCTGACAGGGCCTCGAAGAAGCCGAGCTTCGACGACAGCAGCGGCTGGACCTCGTCGATCGTGGTGAGGGCCTTGGCCTGGGCAGTGGTGAACGCGGCTTCGGCGGCCTTGGCGGACCGGTAGACGGTTGCCCGTGGCGCCCCCCTGCGGGCGAGTCTCGCCGTTGCGCCGGTGCGGGCCTCGACGATGCCGAGCTCGCGGTCGGCGTCCTTCACGAGGGCGCCCATCCGCGCACGATCAGCGGAGTTCAGCCGGCTCCCGTAATCGACGAGGTAGCGATTGAGGAGGGTGCTGACCGAGGTGCGCAGGGCGACGGCGGATTCGTAGGCGGACGTCGCGACGGCGACCGACGATGCGGGGCTCGCAACGACCGACGCGCTAGCGGCGCTGGCCGGGATCGCTGCTCCCGAGATCAGGGTGAGGACGACGAGGGCTATCGCTGCTGAGCCCTTGATGAAGCGCATGGTGGCCTTTCGGTCGATCCGGCTGAGGTCGCCGGGTGCCTGTAGGACGCAGGCCACCGTTCGAAGGTTCCTCCGGCCGATGGTTGCGCAGACGTGGATGGACTGAGCCGCAATTCTGAATTATGGTGAAGATTCTGAAAGAAAGGACGACAGATGGCAGTCGTGACCGTTCGGCAACGAAACCAGGTGACCATTCCGCACGCGATCGCTCAGGCCGCGGGGATCGAGCCCGGAGCCACATTCGACGTGCAATACGTGAACGGCGTCATCACCCTCAGGCTCTGTGGGCACCGCGGGCCGGGCGATGTGCTTGACCGATTCGCCGGTGTTGCCCGTGGCGCCTGGGGGCAGACAGATGAGGAAGTCCGGGCGTCACTCGCGCAGGATCGCGACTCATGGGATCGGTGACTGACGCTCTTGAATCCATGGAAGGTCGAAGGATCTACTTCGACGCGAACGTCTTCATCTATTTCCTCGATGATCACCCCACCTTCGCCTCCCGGGTCGAGCCGCTCTTTCGAGCGGCGTTTGATGGAAGACTCGTGGCCGTGACCAGCGACGCCGCGGTGGCCGAGGTCATGGTGAGGCCGTACCAGATTGGCAACCCGATCCAGATCCGCGAAATCCAGGCATTCTTTTCGACGATCAACCTGCTTGAGATCCGGTCCCATTCATCGGAAGACTTCGATGCGGCAGCGCGACTTCGGGCCGGTACCGGCATGAAGTTCATCGATGCCCTGCACTACGCGACGGCGCTCAATGCAGGGTGCACCCACCTCGTCACGAATGACGCCGACCTTGTTTCGACCACTGAAGTCACCATCGTGCAGGTCAGTTCGCTGCAACCCTGAGCACCCGCGACGACATCGTCCAGCCCAAAGTGAAGGTGGGTGCCGCAGCGGTAACGTTCGCGCATGGACGATCGCAATGTTCTCGGTGGCTCCCTTGATCCCTGCGGCCTTGACCCGGTCACGGGATTCTTCCGCGACGGCTGCTGCTCGACCGGCCCCGAGGATCTCGGCTCGCACACCGTCTGCGCGGTCGTGACCCTCGAGTTCCTCGAGCACCAGCGCGAGATCGGCAATGACCTCATGACGCCCTACCCCGATTACGGGTTCCCGGGCCTGAAGCCGGGTGACCGGTGGTGCGTCTGCGCCGGCAGGTGGCTGCAGTCGTACCAAGCGGGCAAGGCCTCGCCGGTCGTCCTGAAGTCCACGAACGAGGCGGCGCTGACGATCGTTCCCAAGGAGGCACTGCTCGAGTGCGCCGCCGATGCGCCTGACGACATCTCGACCCTTATGCCCTAACCGAGGATTGGATACCCTCGTCCCGTGCTGCTCTCCGACCGTGACATCCGAGCCGAGCTCGCCGCCGGCCGGGTCGGGCTCGACCCGTTCGACGAGGAGATGATCCAGCCGTCGAGCATGGACGTCCGACTCGATCGCATGTTCCGCGTCTTCGAGAACCACCGCTACCCGCACATCGACCCAGCCGTCGAGCAGCCGGATCTCACGCGTCTCATTGAGCCGGAGGGCGACGAGCCGTTCATCCTGCATCCCGGCGAGTTCGTGCTCGGGTCCACCTACGAGGTGGTGTCGCTGCCGGACGACATCGCCGGACGCCTCGAGGGCAAGTCGTC
>JBMOKH010000183.1:0-4512 GCA_049315365.1 Candidatus Nanopelagicales bacterium | reverse complement strand
ATCATCGAAGCCATGGCCAAGCGGCACCCTGACCAGTCCAAACCAGGTTCCTATGCGACAGTGCCGAGGTCTCACTCGACACGACCGCCGAAGCAAGGGAGCCCGCAGACATGGCCTCACACCACATGCTCGTCGCTGACGGCGCCACGATCGAGGTCGATGCCGACCTCGACGTCCCGATGCGCGATGGCGTGAGCCTCGCGATCGACGTGTATCGCGGGCCCGGCGACAAGCCGCGCCCCGCGCTCGTGGCGATGAGCCCCTGCGGCAAGGACCTCCAGTCTCAGTCGCTCAAGCTTCCTCCCCAGCGCCGGCCCAGCCCGCTGTGGGACGGGTCCTCGAGGCGGGCGACATCGCCAGGATCGTCAAGGAGGAGTACGTCCACGTCATCGCCGACCTACGAGGCTCCGGCGCCTCCGGCGGCGAGATGATCGGCAACTACAACGCCGGCGGCGTGCCCCTCGGGCAGGATGCCTACGACCTCATCGAGTGGGTCGCTGCGCAGCCTTGGTGCGACGGCAATGTGGGCATGGTCGGCGTCTCATACTTCGCGTCGATGCAGGTCTACGTGGCCGCCGAGCGACCTCCCCACCTCAAGGCCATCTTCATCAGCGGCGGCCACTACGACTTCTACGAGACCACGTATCACGGCGGCATCATGTGGTTCATGCCGCGCGCCGCACGCGAAGGACGTGGCGGAGACTCGGGCATCGCGGTCGCCAACATCACCTCGCGCATGCACGCCGAGTACTCGCCCGAGGAGGTCGCGAGGCGGGTCGAGTCACGCCTCGCCGACCCCGACGTCCAGCGCTGGCCGACCCTCGAGCACGTGATGCGGTACCCGAAGAATCGCGAGCTCTGGTTCGACATCATCCTCAATGAGTTCGACGGCGAGTGGTACGAGGAGCAGAACCCGATCACGCTCCCACGCAGCATCGACATCCCGGTGGACGTCCAGATCAACTGGGGTCGCGGATGGACGGTCGATGGGAGCATCGAGCTCTTCAAGACCCTCGACTGCACGAAGAAGCTCGACGTGCTGCCCTACCCGCCCATGCAGGAGCGTCCGTTCCACGAGGTCCACGATGACATGTTCCGCTGGTATGACTTCTGGCTGAAGGGCACCGACACCGGAGTCATGGACGAGCCGGCCGTGAGCATCTTCGTGGAGGGGTCTCGCGAGGAGCTGCGGACGGGTGACTGGCCGATCGACGACGTCGAATACGCGCCGATGTACCTGCGCCCCCGACGCCGGCTCTCCCCCACGCCCGAGCCCCTCGACACGCAGTGGGCCGCACCGGATGGCTTCTACCAGGCGCCGATGACCGTGACCGACAAGGCCGAGGTGCTCAACTGGACAACCGAGCCGTTTAAGGATCGGACGGAGATGATCGGCACTGGAACCGCGCACCTGTTCATCGAGATCGACACCGACGACACGAATCTCATCCTGCGGCTCTGGGACGAGTCGGCCTCCGGTGCCCGGCAGCTCGTCACGACCGGTTACCTCAAGGCCTCGCACCGCGAGCTCGAGGAGCGCTCCACCGAGGGCAATCCCTACCACCCCCACACCCGCGCCATCCCGGTCGAGCCGGGCAGCGTGGAGGAGTACGTCGTGCGCTTGTACCCCTTCGCGACCTGCTTCCTGCCAGGCCATCGTCTCGTCGTCGAGCTCTCCTGCAATGAGCCGCTCGCCGATTCCCATAACTCGCTGCTGCCCCCGGAGGCGATGCACCTGCCCTCGGGCCGGGCGACGACCCACAAGGTGTACCGCGATGCCACCCATCCGGCGCGGCTCGTCCTGCCGTTCTCGACGCGCAAGGCGCGCATCGGCGAGCGGCACCTGTGGCTCAGGAAGCCCAGGGATCGACCAGCGATAGGCCGATGCCGTCGAAGTCTCGCGTGTTCCGGGTCGCGAGCGTGGCGTCGTGCGCGAGGCAGATCCCGGCGATGCAGGCATCGGCCATGCCGATTGGCCGGCCCGCACTCCTGCGCTTCGCGCTTACCGCCCCCGCCAGCCGCGCATCGTGCATGCCTAGCGGGAGGAAGCGACCGAGCCACTGGCCCTCGAGTAGATCCCATTGGGCGGCCACGTGGTCGCGCCGGCGTCCCGCGGGCATCCGGGCGATTCCGTCTGAGACCTCCATGACCGTGATTGCCGTGATCGCGAGCTGCGCGGTGTCCTGGGCGATCACCCAGGCCAGCGCGGGTGACGTCCCTGGGCCCTGCATCACCTCGGAGACAACGTTCGTGTCGAGGACGATCACGCGAACGGATCCCGGACCTCTTCGGTACGGGACGGAAGCTCCAATCCCTCGCCATCGAGGGCTTCGCGCATCGCGAGCATGATGTCGACGAGGCTGCGCTCGACCGGCGATGCCACCGCCTCCGACAGGATGGCCCGCGCCTCCGCCTCCATGGACCTGCCTCGCGTTGCCGCGCGAACCCGCAGCCGGTCGCGGACCTCTTCGTCAAGGCCGCGAATCGTCAGGGTTGCCATGCTGCGATGCTAGGTTTCGGCAGCATTGCTGTCAACGCTGTCACGGTCATCGATACTTCCAGCCTTATCATTTCCCCGGGAGTTTCGATAGCAAGTGGACGACGCTGGTGCTGAACGGGCGGCTACCCGGCGACCGCGGCGATGCGGATAGCGAGGCCGGGTTGCCCGGACGCCACGGCAACGGTGCCCTGGCCGATGGTGACGGTGTCGCACCCGGCGTTGGACAGGAATACGTTCACCGCCGCCTCGCGACTGACCCACAACGTCCGCGCCTGCGCGGTGACGGGCTCAAGGTGGATCGCGGTGCACGCCACGGTAGCGCCAGCCCGGGCCTTCGCGGCCGCGCTCACCACGCTGCGAATGCCGGCCCTGGCAGTGGGGGCGAGGTCGGCAGAGCTCCGCCGGAAGCGGGCGGTGAACTCCCGCGCGGCCGGCTGGCCTGAGATCACCTGGGCGACGGGAGCGGCGACGGTGATGCCGGTGGATAGCGCGATCGACGTGTAAGGCCCTTGGTATCCGACGAACTGCAGGGTATGGCCACCCGGGGTGACCCAGCTCGGGATCGTCAGGCTCATCGACACCGTGCCGGCGGCATCCACGGTGGCCTTGCCGAGCCACAGTTGCTCGGAGTACATGTAGACGTCGGCCTGCGACTGCGGCAGGAACCCTGAAGCACTGACCGACAAGCCACCCCCCGGTGCGCCTGCGAGCCCGCCTCCGGTCGCGGGCAGCGGTAGCCCGTCAGGCCCGACGTCGGCAAGCGCGACGGTCGACCCGCCGCCGGAGACCTGCACCCCGCCCGCCGGATTCACCGTGACCGTGGTCGTCACCGGGACGCCGTTGACGGAGCCCGACGACGCCCCCGGCGGCACCTCGGCGGCAGGGGCAACGCCGGCGACCGGTGGCAGTGACTCAGGCGCCGGGGGTGGTGGTGGCGGCGGTGCGGCAGGCGCCGGGGCGGCCGGGATGGGACAGGCGACGACAACCGCGGTGAGCGTGCCGGAAACAATGGTCCATCCCGAAGGCAGGTTGTTTGGAATGCTTGTGATCGTGGTTCCGAGAACCGCACTGGACCCGCAGTTAACGAACGAGCTACTGAAATTCACGCCCCACATGCTCGCGCTGGTCAGGTTCACATTGGTCAGGTTCACGTTGGTCAAGTTTGAGCCGTTTAAGGTCGCGCTGGTCAGGTTCACATTGGTCAGGTTCACGTTGGTCAAGTTTGCGCCGTTGAAGGTCGCGCTGGTCATGATCGCACCCGACAGGTTGGCATTGGTCAGGGTCGCGCTGTTCATGGTCGCGCTGGTCATGGTGGCACCCGACAGGTTGGCATTGGTCAGGGTCACGCTGTTCATGGTCGCGTTGTTCATGGTCGCACCCGACAGGTTTGCATTGGTCATGGTCGCGCCGCTCAAGCCTGCCCTTGTCATGATCGCACTTGACAGGTTTGCATTGGTCAGGATGGCGCCGCTTAGGCCCGCACTCGTCAGGGTCGCGCCCGTGAAATTCGCGCCGGTAAAGTCATAACCGAACAGTGCCGCGCTTGCCAGGTTTGCGCCGGACAGATCGCACCCGGCCCACTCTGAGCGCGAACCGGGTAACGCTGGCGTGACCGCATGAGTCGTTGGGTCGATACTCGGGCACGGGGCAGCGGATGCGGTTGGTGCCGTCGCCAAAGATATCCCGCCGACGACCATCACGAGCGACGCCGTGGCGGCCAGCAGTCGCAAGCGGGGCCGGTGTCCGGGAGTGAGAGCACGAAGATTGGTCGCTCCGAAACGCACACACAACGCGGCCCAGTGCCGTGGGATTCTAGACATCAGAACAGCGTGGCATCCCCGTTCTCGGGGAAACCCAAAATGTTCCCATTCAGGAACATTTCGGGTCAGAGCACCTGTCGAATTGCGGCAACTACCCCGAGAAGGAGCATTTGGCTCCAGGCACGCGTGGCCGATGACCCTCTGTGTCAACCTCTGCTGAGACAGTCGTGATCGTCTAATCCGTTGTTTTCA
>JBMOKH010000182.1:0-4522 GCA_049315365.1 Candidatus Nanopelagicales bacterium | reverse complement strand
TTGCGAGATTGCGAGTGAACGGATCTCATCGTCGGTGACGACTCCGCCGGCATTGAATTGCGTTCGTGGTGACGGCGCTCGTCGGCGGGGTGGTGCTGGGTCTGGGGACACTCCCCTACCTGCATGACCAACTCCATCCATTCCTCTTCGTCGTCGTGGCACCGCCTCTCACTCTGCTGATCAGCGGCCCGCTTGCCATCGCAGAGTCCGCCCGCGATCAGAACCTGGAGTTGGAGTCACGCCTGAGGGCCACGACAGCCGATCTCCGCTGGACGCTCGCCCGCGCCCGCGAGCAGTACCGGCAGCGCGAGGGCGCCCTCGCCCATGCCCTGCACGGGCGCGTGCAGGCGTCACTCGCCGCCGCTTTCCTGCGGCTGGACCGTGCTGTCGCCCAAGGCACTGACGACAAGTCGCTGGTGGCATCCCTACAGGCCGAGGTGCTCCAAGCGGTCAGCGAACTCGACTTGGACGATGGCGAACCGGATCCGATTGACAGGGTCATCGCACTGACGAAGAGCAACTGGTCCGGGACGGCACGCCTCGACGTCACCATCGATCCAGAGGCGAGAGGGGCTCTCGCAGTCGACCCGCTCAGCGCGAGATCAGTGAACGACCTCATCCCCGAATTGGTCTTCAACAGCGTCAGGCACGGAAGAGCACGTGTGATCAACGTGCAGTTCCAGGTCGTGGATTCCAGAACTGTGTCGCTTACGGTGATTGATGATGGCGTGAGCGACCTCATGACAAATCGGCACGGACTGGGCTCCGCCCTTCTCGACGAGGCTTCGATCAACTGGAGTCGAACACGCCTCGGCGCCCGCACCACCACCACCTGCCTGCTGCCAATCCTCAGCCCCAGTCAAGTGTGATGACCGTCCGCTCATCAATCCAATGAGCGAGCTGGTCGGACCGTTGCGTGAGACGGGCCTGAACGTTCGTCATTCCTCTGCAACAGGCACACCGACGGCGAAGAAGAACCGGCGTGCTGCAGCCACTCGTGGATTGAGTGTTCCCTTGGTGTCGATCCCAAGATCCCGATAGATCTGCTCGATCCATCGCTCGACCGTCTTGCGGCTCACGCCGCAGCGCCTGGCGATTTCCTCGTTGTCGTATCCCTCGGCGAGCAGCCTGAGCGCTCGGGACCCACTGCTGCCGAGGAACGCGAAGACGTCTTCAGCCCCCTTGTCCTCGGTGACGACGTTGTCCTGCTCGCCCAACACCTTCTCCATCGCTTCAATCAGATAGGCCTGGTCGCTCACCAGGTGCTTGCGCAGAAATCCAACCCCGGGCGGCAATGCCAGCCCATCGGTGGTTGCGCTGGCTATATCGGTATGACGGGTGAAGACGAGGATCGCGATATCAGGTCGCGAGAGCCGCATCGCGTGCGCGAGGTGAATACCCGTTGGGCCTTCACCCAGGGAGACATCCAGCAGGAGCATATCCGGATCGAAAGCGTCGATCGCACGTCTCGCCGCAGACACTTCGGCTGCGGTCCGCACCTCAAAACCATGGCCGGTCAGGACATCCGCCAGCAAGGACGCCATGAGCGGCTCGTCCTCAACCACCAGGACACGTCTGCGATCTACCGGCACAGCAGAACCGTATGAAAATCGAGATGGTTATGCACCATTTTCAACGCCCCTCAGGGCAACCGGTCCACTACGGCTGCTCCCTTGCCTAGCGGACGGCAGTTGGGATGGTCGTTGAGTACAAGACGCCCAGTGGGTACCTGCCCGCGTTTTGGGTGTACAGCAACCTTGTGCCGTTTGGTGCCAGGGTTGGGGCCGCGGTGTTGTTCAGGCCTGTCTTTGGACCGAACTGCCGGAGGATGCGGTAGTCAGTGCCATCAGCTTTGATCGCCAGGAGTGTCCCTCCCCCACTCTGGCCACCCTTCCACGTGAGCGAGTACATCCACTTGCCGCTGGGGCTGAACACAACTCCGCTGTAGGGCTGGGTTCCCGTCGTCGGTGAGTATGCGAAGACCGCTGAAATCACGTTCGTCGTCGGGTCAAAGCGGAAGACGGTGCCAGCATTGTTCTTCCCGAGGGCCCAGCCATTGCCATACAGCGCCTTATCTGGGCCGACGACGAGGGCGCCCGTCTGCGGAACACCGCCTGTGGCCGCGGTAAATGAAGCGAGCAGTGTGTAGGCACTCGTATTCGGATCGACCCGGAAGATCCCCCCAAGACCGTTGGCAGCTTGGGTGAACGCCATGCCGTAGAGCATGCCGTCATTGGGGTTCAGCGTCAGCGCGCCAAACGGCGTGGCCACATCGCTTTGGCCACCCGTGAACGAGTGCAGAACCGTCAGTTGGCCGCCGGATCGCGGCATGGTCCAGACCACCCCGTGCGAGTACGCACCACCCTGCCCGGCGACGCCGAACAGGTTGTCGCCCACGATGATCGGGGGGGCCTGCGGGGTAGACCCATTTGGCCCGGTGAACGAAGCGAGGGTGGAGATAACGCCTGTCTTGGTGTTGGCCTGGTACACCACACCAGATCCGGAGTCACCCCCCTGACTTGTCGTGCCGTAGAGCGTCGAGCCGTCGGAGGAGATGGCGGGGGCCTGCGATGGCTGCAGCCCGTTTACTCCCTCAAAACTTCCGAGCACGGAGAACTTCGAGCCATCCGGCTTGACCCGGTAGATCGTTCCCATGCTGAGGCTGCCACCGAACCAACTCGTGCCGTAGCACCAATCTGGGATGCAGTTCGGCGAGTAGGGGAGGAACATTCCATTCGAGCCGTTCAGCTGCACCGCCGGGTCACCCGGCGAAGCCTGGGCCGTTGGGACTCCGCCCCCCGCAAAGAGAGCGAGCACCGTCGCAGCCAGAGCCACTCTTCTTCCGAACATTCAGCACTCTCCTACGTTCGAGAACGGGTCCCACATCTGGGGTGACAGCTTGCGCGCCATAGCCAGACTGACGCCCATGCACGGTACTGGCCACGGCGGCGGTCTCCCGGATTCAATAGGGAAATCCCTCAGATTCGGTCACTACGGTCTTGATGCCCTGAACGCCGGACCTATTGGTCGCAATCCTTCCCGGTGATGGGGACACATCCATCTTCGCGCATTCGGTAGGCGCCCTCATCGAGAGTCCCGCGTTCCTCCCGGGCCTAGCCCGCGATGAGCCGCCGTGGCCAAGGTCCCAGGGCGGAAAGGAGCGACACCGGACGTGCCCCGCGAAGCAGGGAGCAGAACCCACTCCCCGAGATTTTCCTACGCCCGACGCATGTTAGCGCTACCATGCACGGTGTGAATGCGACACCGGGCTCTGAACGGGGATGCTCATGTCCGACGATCTAGCAGGCGGCAGCGCAGTCCTGGGGATCGAACTGGGATCGACGAGGATCAAGATGTGCCTGCTCGACGGGCATGGATCGATCCTCGCAACCTCAAGCCACGATTGGGAAAACCAGTTCGTCGACCGCATGTGGACGTACGCCGAGGAGTCAATC
Source organism: Candidatus Nanopelagicales bacterium (assembly GCA_049315365.1). GTDB lineage: Bacteria > Actinomycetota > Actinomycetes > S36-B12 > S36-B12 > WLND01. Next base: position 1,067 of record JBMOKH010000182.1, on the reverse strand, counting down.
TGGGACGGACTCCGCAACGCATACCGATTGCTTGCCGCGGACGTGGAAGGCCGCTTCGGCGTTGTTCCGAAGACGTACCGGGCCATCGGGGTATCGGCGATGATGCACGGCTACCTGGCCTTGGATGCATCCGGCGATCTCCTCGTCCCTTTTCGGACCTGGCGCAATACGTCGACCGGCGAGGCAGCTGCTGAACTGAGCGCATTATTCGGGCACAACATCCCGTTGCGCTGGTCCGTGGCACACCTGTACCAGGCGATCCTCGACAAGGAACCGCATGTCGCCCAACTGGCCTCTCTCACCACGCTCGCCGGCTACGTCCATCATCGGCTCACGGAAACCAGCGTCGTCGGTATCGGCGATGCATCCGGCATCTTCCCTATCGATGTCACCACCGGTGGCTACGACCAACGCATGCTCGGGCAATTCGACGCCCTCGTAGCCGACAGGCTTCCGGGGTTTCGTCTAGCCGAGGTACTACCCGAGCCCCTGCCCGCCGGTCGCGAAGCCGGTCGCCTCACATCCGAAGGCGCTTCACTCCTCGATCCAAGCGGCACGCTTCAAGGGGGCGCCATGCTGTGCCCACCGGAGGGAGATGCAGGGACGGGGATGGTGGCGACAAACTCCGTCAGACCGAGGTCAGCCAACGTTTCTGTCGGGACAAGCATCTTCGCGATGGTCGTGCTCGAACGACCGCTCAACACCGTCCACCATGAACTCGATCTCGTGACGACGCCAGCAGGGGATCTCGTAGCCATGGTCCACTGCAACAATGGGGCGTCGGAGCTGGGAGCGTGGGCCGGGGTCTTCCACGAGTTCGCAACAGCCCTGGGCAAGAATGCGTCGGCCGACGAGGTCTTCGGGGTCCTGCTTCACTCAGCGTTAGCCGGTGAAGCTGACGCCGGCGGACTGCTGGCCTACAACTACCTGTCGGGAGAGCCAATCACGGGGTTGCCAGAGGGGAGGCCGGCGGTCATCCGGACGCCAGATTCCCGCTTGACTCTCGCGAACTTCATGCGTGCGCAGGTCTACAGCATGTTCGCCACCCTCAGCATCGGCATGCGAGT
>JBMOKH010000181.1:0-4529 GCA_049315365.1 Candidatus Nanopelagicales bacterium | reverse complement strand
TGCCCCACGATGTCGACACTGGCGAACCTCCGCCAGGAACTCGGTACGTCCCGATAGGTACACCGAAGTCGACCACTTCCTTGTTGCTGCCCCTCCAGATGCCTGTTCCGCCCTTCGACTCCACCAACTCCTGAAGCCGTGGAAGAGGCAGTGTGATGGTCGACTTCGCTGGGTCGTGGTTCGAATGACCGGGCATGTGCTTCGCTTGCCGACCGAAGTGGATGGCAGTGGTGAAGCCGCGAACCGTTCGAAGACTTCGATCGGAGTATGGGAACAGTCTGCTTCGCGACTTGCTCATGCGGCCGCCCTGCGAGCCTTCGACCGGGCGTAGGTGTCTGCGGGAAAGAGGTGCACTGGGATTCCCTGCTCACGCGGGTAGTCCAGCACGCCGTAGGCGCCACTTCCGTACACAACGAGGTTCGCGGGGGCGAGTTCGTCGCAGAGGATCCGCACTTCCTCCAGGACGTGACGTCGGTTGGTGCTGTCGCGGATGCAGCCGATCAGTCCGAGGGCAACAGTGGAGTGCCTCGGTGCTCCTGCGAGCGCGTAGGGAATAGAACCGCGGCCGCTCAATCGGACGTTCGCGATGACGTTGATCCCGTCGGCTTGCATCCGGGCGCCGAGGAGCTGGTTGCGATAGGTGTGGTCGATCTTCTGGGCCACAGGCATGTTGCGGTAGAGCGAGAAGTCCGGGCTGATGACGCCCGCAAAGCCGGCGAGTCGGCGAAAGTGCCGCTTGGGTGCATGCCACAACCGGACGAACCGGTAATCGTCCTCGTAGAAGTGCACCCAGGCATCGGGGTCGGGAACGCGAAGGGCGCTCGCCTCGGAGAAGCAGATCAGAGAGCTAGGCACTGGAGTGCACGGATCTATCCTCGGGATCTCGTATGGCCCGACGAGAGTGAGTCCATCCAGCAGTCGAGCATTGAACACGTCGCGGCGATCCCGAAGCGAGCCGGATGGGGCGGTGGCCCGGCGTGTTGTGGGCGTGGCAGTGCCCAAGTTCATCGGCCACACCAGATCGAAGAGCGGCAGTTGGTCGCCTCCGGGGAGGGCTGCACGCCGGCTCGTCATGCCAACCCCAGCCACGCGCTCAGCTCGGTAGCTGGTGGTTGGATGCGCCTCGTGGAACTCTCTGCGATGCGCTGGTCGTGGGGCCGGCCGATCGCATTCCGGTTGATGGCACGGATAACGCGGCCATGGGCGAGCTCGGCAGCCTCATCGCTCATCTGGAAGGCGCGGGCGATGCTCGAAATGCTCAGTTCGGGAACCCACATGACGACGAGGGCATCGGGGGCCAGCATGTAGTTGGCCAGGAAGTTGGCTTCTCCTTCCGCGCTGTCGTCAGTGAGGGTGGTGTCGGCGCGCAGATGGTCGAGCCAGATATGGGACAACTCGTGCATGAGGGTGAAGCGTTGGCGGAGCTCCGGTGTCGCGCCATTGACGTGAATCCGGAACTTCCACCCGTGTCTGGAAGCAACCGGTTCCGTGTATCCATCTGAGGTGGAGAACCGCTGAGCGGTGGGCGGGAGGCCATCGGCGTGAATCGCAACATGGACGCCGAGAACCTCAGCAATCTCCAAAGGCTCCAGCGGATAGACCAAATCGTAGTCTTCGATCCAATCGGCGCCGAGCCTCTTGATCTCCTCATATCGGCTGGATGCCAGTTTCCGGCTCACTCGAGATCCCCCTCATCGAGGACCCTCCGGAACTGCGCCAATTGCTCGTCGGTCAGCGAAGTTCTGGCCACGATGCGTAGCGCTGTCTGCACCGGGTCTCCGGATGTGGGGAGGAGGTCTTCCACGCGGACGTCGAGTTCCTCCACGATACGCACAAGGGTGACGAAACGCGGCTCCCTGTCCCCGCTGACGTACCGGCTCATCGCAGCTCGAGTGACCCCAACCCTTGCAGCGAGTTCGAGCTGCGTCATGCCACGCTCCTCGAGCAGTGCCTCGAGCCGCTGGGCGAAGTTGGGTGAGTCGGTCACGCCAACGATGTTACCGAAATGGAAACATTGTGGCAAGTCCACGGGGCACGGTCAGAGCGGCCTGCGGCATTCGCACGCGACGAAACCAAGCGCGGCACGCACCGCAGCCCCGGTCTTTGCCGAGCTGGGCGTGTGCTCGGACAGCGCAGTGAAAGCCGACCTACCCATTGGCGGGTGCCCAGGTTGAGGTGCGAAATCCGCAGATCACCATGGCCGGTGGCTGCGGATCCCCGAAACCAGGCCAGCGTCGAATCGCAACCCGGGACTAAAGCGGAACAGGTGGGCGCAAGTGGGCTCACCGCGGACCATGGCGACTCAGAAACCGTTGGTACGCAATGATTTGCCCACATATTGGCTTCGTCGTCTTGCGCTCGTAATGCGTAGGTCCGGGGTTCAAATCCCCGAGGCGGCTCCACGAAAACATGTTGCAGGTAAACGTGTTCTGGGAGATTAGACAGCGACAGCGGATCCGCCCGAAGCCGATTTGCCACAGATTTGCCCCACATTGATTCCGGTCGCGAACCGGTTCTGCTGCCTCGGAGGCCCTTTCGACCGCCTCCTGCCAAGTCTTTTACATGTCTTGCCAGGTTGTCGACCTATCTTGATACGTGACCTGTCTGTCCTGATGCTTCGCTTTTGTGTCTTGAGCACGAGAGCAGACGAGACTGGACCAGACCTGAGGAGAGAGAACAGCCTTCCGCGGCTAGCGCCGCGGGCGCCGTTCCTGCCGGTGGACTCCAGCCCGTGCCGCCTGCGGAATCCAGTGAGAGCGCCGCGGTCGTTCCTCGTTGGAATTCAGCCGCGACAATCGGTCGACCGGCGAGACCTGTCCAGCGGTGAAAGTCATCAGTCCATCCGCGAATGTCGCAGGTCCAGATGCGACACGTGCGAAGAGTCTCGGATCCGGCGGCGACATCTGCCTGGCGATGCCGTGGCTCCTGTGCCGTAATGGAAACCGAGTTTCTGCAGCCCCTCCGACGCTTCCGGGTCTCAGTGTGAACTCACCAACGAGCCGAATTGGTCGACGCTGCTTGCAGTGGGGGAAGTGCGGATGGTCGAGGTGGAGATGAACCCGTATCTCATCAGTTGACGGGTGCATGCAGGTTGGGTCGAGCATGGCGGGCATCACATCGAGACCACCGTGTTTTCACGGTAGCGGACCCACCAGAACGGCCATATGCTTCCGAAAATTCGCACGTCGATGGGACGAAGTCCTCAAGAGGAATGGTGTTGGCGATGGGACCACAATCGAGGCTCATTACGAGCCTTGCGTCAGGTTCCGGCAAGGCGACTGCCGTCGTGGTGTGCGCGGTGATGCTCCTCGCCGGATGCGGTGGCTCGGGAGGGAGTCCGACGGAGGCGGGCACGCCCGTCATCCGGGGTGACGTAACCACGACGTCGTCGTTGACGGTAACCGGGGCTCCAGCGACCGCAGCGGTCGGGACATCGATTGCCCTGACGAGCGCGGGCGGCATCGGTACTGACCCCGTCTCCTACGCAACAACCAGCAACGGATGCGCGATCACCGACTCATCGCTCACCGCCACCGCCCCCGGGACATGTGCCGTGACCGCGACCAAAGGGACGCAGACCGGAACCGCCACATTCACGTTTACCGCAGCGACGGTGTCCGCGCCCGGAAGGCCGCCAGTACCCACTGTTGTCGTTGGCGATGGCAAGGTCACCGTGACCGTGGCCCCCGGGCTCAAGGGCGGCACCCCGGATTACTACACGGTTCAAGTACATACGGACACTCCCTCATATAGAAATTTAGGGACATGCACTGTGACGGGCGCGTCAGGAGGGTCCTGCGACGTCACCGGTCTGCCCTCGGGCTACACGTGGGTGCGGGTAGGTGCAAGGAATTCCGCCGGTTGGTCGTCTACCAGCGAGTCGGGGAGACTCAAGGTGGTCGAAGCGGGTGCTCAAATGTGGTTCGAAGTGAATTTCACCACGGGCATCGGGTCCCAAACAGGTTCAATGCCAACCCAAATCGCATCGACGCCTAAGCCATTACGCGCTAACACTTGGAAACCCTCGGGGAAGGACTTCGTCGGCTGGGCCATCGCCAACCCAGCGGCCAGTTACGCGTCGGACGACAAAGTGGTCTACGCGGACAAGGCAATTTACTCATTTGACAGCGACGTGTGGCTCGCAGCTGTATGGCGCGACCTGCCCGTGCCCGGAACCCCGCCAGCACCCACTGTTGTGGCTGGGACGGCCAAGGTCACCGCGACCGTGGCTGCCGGGACTGCGGGCGGCACCCCGGCTTCGTACACGGTTACGGCGTACGCGGCCAGCGGTACGGCCGCTGGGACCTGCACGGTGACGGGCGCGTCCGGGTTCTGCGACGTCACCGCCCTCACCGCAGGAAGCACCTACACGGTCAGGGCAAGCGCGAAGAATACGGCCGGCACCTCGGGCGAATCCGTCGCCTCGTCGCCAGTCACCGTGATGGCAACAGTGCCCGGAACCCCGCCAGCGCCGACTGTTGTGGCTGGGACGGCCAAGGTCACCGCGACCGTGGCTGCCGGGACTGCGG
>JBMOKH010000015.1:0-20124 GCA_049315365.1 Candidatus Nanopelagicales bacterium | reverse complement strand
GCGTGGGGATGGTCCGCGTGGGGATGGTCCGCGTGGGGATGGTCCGCGTGGGGATCGGCCGTCCGGTGATCGCGGGCGTTCGTCGTCTGATCGTCCGCGTTCGGGTGGGGGTTCGGATCGTGAGCGGCCGAGTGGGGACAGGTCGCGTCCGTCGTTCGATCGTCCGCGTGGGGATGGTCCGCGTGGGGATCGGCCGTCCGGTGATCGCGGGCGTTCGTCGTCTGATCGTCCGCGTTCGGGTGGGGGTTCGGACCGTCCGCGCTCGGGTGGCGCAGACCGTGGAGGCTTCGATCGCGGAAGGTCGGCATCCTCTAGCTACGGTGATCGTGACGCAGAGCGGCCGCGGGTGGAACGTCCTCGAGACCCGTTGATTCCAGAAGACGTCGTGCCGGAGGAACTAGACAAGGGCGTCCTTCTCGAGTTGCGGACCCTGCCCGAGGGGTTGGCCGAGATCGTCGCACGGCACCTTGTGGCCGCGGATCGCTGCATGGTGACCGGTGACGTCACGACTGCCCGTGCACACATTGAGGCCGCCAGACGGCGAGCAGGGCGAGTGTCTGCGATTCGAGAGGCCGCTGCCATCGCCGCATATGCAGACGGGGATTTCTCAGTCGCCCTAGCGGAGCTTCGTGCTGTGCGTCGCATGTCCGGCGGCATTATGTACGCACCAATGATCGCCGACTGCGAGCGCGGACTTGGCCGTCCTCAGAAGGCGCTCGACTACATCAGGGCGATCAATGCCCCGAGCATGGACACCGATACGCGTATCGAACTGCTACTCGTGGCAGCGGGGGCTCGAGCCGACCTTGGCCAGGTCGACGCAGCGGTTGTGACCCTCCAGGTGCCTGAACTGACGCGGTTGCCACCTGGAACCACGAGGGCTCGCCTCCAGTACGCCTACTCGGATCTCCTTGCGCGAGCAGGTCGGTCGTCGGAGGCATGGGAGTGGATGGAGCGCGCGGCAGGTTCTGACTTGGATGGAGCCACCGACGCTGCCGAGCGCTGCGAGGAACTCGCCGGCATCAGCTTCATCGAAGAGGTGGGGGATCTTCCAGAGGTCGATCCATCCAACGACTGATGCCCATGACGTTCGCGCCGATGCTGGAGAGAGCCTCGTACTTCTCGACGAGGGCAGGGTCCGAGTAAAAGACGAAGTGCCGGGCGCGATCGCGTTCCTGAACCAGCGCGATCGCGTGGTCGAGGTCCTCCGTCTCGCCCCGGGCTCGCTCGACGGACTCGACCCAGTAATGAAGTTGCGCCTCGGAGGCGTCGAGGGTGCTCGCGACGTCAGTCACTGGGCCGTAGTGGCTGAAGAGGAGCCGGCTGGCGCCGACCTGACTCATGACCTGAAGCGAGTCCAGCGTGAGTGCGAGGTCGAAGTCCGGCGGAGGGGTCGACGGACGGACCTCGGCGGTCTCGGGTATGTACACGCCGGCGGCATCACCCGTATAGAGATCCCCGGTGAGGGAATCGACGAGCCCTACGTGATGCGAGGCGTGACCGGGGTTGTGGAACGTCGCCAGAGACCTCCCGTCCCCGAGGTCGATGATCCCTGTATCCCCGAGCACAGTGATGCGTTCGACAGGAGTCGGCAGGAGGTCTCCGAACAGCCGGTCCATGGCCTCCCCGAACACCCGGTGGGCACTCGCGACGAGTTTCGCCGGGTCGGCGAGGTGACGGGCGCCCTTCTCATGTACGGCTACCTGCGCCCGAGGAAATAGCTGGGCAAGGTCCCCGACGCCGCCGGCATGATCGAGATGGATGTGGGTTACGACGATCGTTGCGAGGTCCTCCGGAGCGATGCCCAGCGCGGCCAACTGACCCATGACGATGGGCGCAGATCTGGCGGTTCCGGTCTCGATAAGGCATGGCTTGCTCCCCCTGATGAGGTAACTCGCCGTGATTCCCTCGTAGCCACCCATGCGGGTGTCGATCATGAAGACATCGTTGCCGAGGTCTGTCACGTCTGAGGTGTGCAGTGCAGTCTCTTCACCGGTGTTTTCCACAGGAGCATTCTTTCGGGGGGCTGTCATCCACAGCAACCCCGGGCAAGTCCGCTGATTCATTGCTCGCAGCGAAGAATGGGCCAACCAGACCGACAAGGAGAGACATGCGCGTCAGTGAATCCACCGGGATCGGATCGGTGAACGAGGTGAGGATCGTTGGCCGACTTGGTGCCCAGGTCTCAACGAAACTGCTCCCCAGCGGCGACGAGATAACAGTGTTCTCGATTGTTCTCGATCGTCCGGCTCGGGAGGTGAGGGGATCCACCCGAATCGACACGATTGCCTGCGTCACTGGCAGGCCCCAGTTGGCAGGCAAACTCCAAGGGTGGGATGCAGGGCGCTGGATCGAGGCCGAAGGCGTGCTGAGGCGCCGATTCTGGCGTGCGGGCGGTGGGCTTGGCAGCGCGATGGAGGTCGATGTTCGCCGAGTGAAGGCGGTATGAGGTGGTGCTCGCCATGAAAGAATCCGGTGTGACCGTTTCCAACGCGCGCCGATCAGATCCCACTGAACCCGATGGTGGGCCTTACGAATGGTTCCAACGGGCAGCGGACTTGCATGCGAGCGGGAATCCGGATGCAGCGGCGCAGTTGTTCGAGCGGGTGCTCGGCGCCGAGCCGGGATCACAGGCAGCGCTTGAGTCCCTCGGCAGGGCTCGATTCGATGCCCGCCGCTATGACGAGGCAGCAGCGGCATTCGCGAGCCTCCTCGAATCTGCTCCCGACAACGACTACGCGCACTTCGCACTGGGCCTATGCCACTGGCACAGGCAACAGTTCGAGGAAGCTCGCGACCATCTGGCGCTGGCCTTCGTGATGCGACCGAGCCGGTCCGAATACGCAAAGGCATTGAGCCAGGTGAAGGCAACGCTTCTGGCGCGCGCCACGGGCGCTCTTCCACTGAACGGACCGGTGCTGCCGTGAGCGATGCCATTGCGAGCGTCGAACACGACGTGCTCCTGTTCGACCTCGATGGAGTTGTCTACGTCGGACCCAATGCGGTGCCGGGAGCCGTTGAAGCCATCTCAGCGGCCGTTCTACGAGGAGTCCGCTGCTGCTTCGTGACGAACAACGCCTCGCGAACCGCGGAAGAGGTAGCCCTTCACCTGCGCGAGCTCGGAATCCCCGCGACGGCAGATGATGTGGTCACCTCATCCCAGGCAGGGGCGAGCCTCGTTGCGGAGCGCGTGGACTCCGGAGACGTGCTGGCCGTCGGCGGACGGGGAGTCTGGGAGGCCCTGCGCGAACGAGGATTCCGTCCCGTACCAGCATTCGATGACTCCACGGTGGCGGTGATGCAGGGCTATGGGCCTGACGTCGGCTGGCGCGACCTAGCCGAGGCGACCTTCGCGATCAGGTCGGGGCTCCCGTGGATAGCCACGAACCTAGACATGACCTTCCCGACTCCTCGGGGCACGGCGCCTGGCAATGGCGCGCTGATCGGTGCTGTCGCGGCCGCTGTCGGACGGTCGCCGGATGCTGTTGCGGGCAAGCCCGAGCCCGCTCTCCTCCTCGAGGCGATTCGGCGCACCGGTGCCGTCCGACCGCTCATGATCGGGGACCGACTCGACACCGATATTGCTGCTGGCAGCCGCCTCGGCATCCCCACCCTCCTCGTCATGACCGGGGTCTGCGATGAGGCCGGACTGGCCTTGGCCGAGGGCCATGAGGTGCCCATGTTCGTCGCGAACCACCTAGGCTGCATCGAGTCCGGGGGTCCACTGCCGCTACATGAGCCCGGACAATGGCAGAAGACGAGCGAAGGGCGGTAGCGTGGTGTCTATGTTGGATGACGTGCGCGGATATCTTCAGTTGGCAACCGGTTTGACGGAGGTGACCGCGAACAAGGCCAAGGAAGTGGCCATGTCCCTCGTCGGACAGGGCTTCACCCTGTCGACCAAGGCGCCCGACGTTGTCGGCCAGGTTCAGGAGCTCGCCGACGACTTGGTCTCGACGAGCAAGAACAATCGCGAGATGCTCGTCGCGATGATTCGGTCCGAGGTCGACAGGGCCGTCGGCCGAATGGGTTTCGTGCGCGAGGATGAATTGGCAGCATTGCGCCGTCACGTGCAGCGGCTAGAGCAGCAACTCGACGAATTGCGCGGGCAGTCCCGCCCGTCCGGCGAGGGCGAGCAGGTGGAGCCTCGGGTGAAGGCCGGGTCAGGTGCGATAGCAGACCCAGGTCCGAAGCAGGCGGCCGGCGCCAAGGCAGTCGCGGAGTCGAAGCTCGAAGGGGATGACGCTCCCGCTCCCGTGGTTCGCAAGAAGAAGAAGGTCGTCGTCGAGCCCGGTGGGCCCACCACGGATGCTGGATGAGCGAGTTCCACGTCCCAACCGATCAAGTGACCGAAGGCGAGGATCCTGTGCTGCCAGGCGTCGATGCCGAGTTGATTCTCCCGGTCTGGGAGCCGAGCGGGGACCCGGCTGTCGATGCTGCCCTTGAGCGGCTCAACGAGCTCGACGACCTTGATGCGAGTGAGCACGTTGCGATATTCGAATCGGTCCATCGGCAGTTGCACCAGCGGTTGTCCGACCTCAACGTTGGCTCGTAGAACGCTCACAGTGCAGGTGACTCGTCGGCGCCTTGATGCCGAACTCACGCGCCGCGGGCTCGCACGATCGCGCGAGCAGGCACGTGAGCTGATCGCTTCTGGGGCTGTTCAGGTGCGAGGCGTCGCTGCGACGAAGCCCGCCACTCAGGTCGAGACCTCAGCTTCCATCACGGTGGATGCTGGTGGACCCGGTTACGTGTCGCGAGGCGCGCTCAAGCTGATCGGCGCACTGGATGCGTTCGGTGATGAACGCCCAGCCCGTGATGGCGTTGACAGCGGGGGCGGCAGTGCCGCTCGCATCGCGCCTCTGACGGTGACGGGGCGCAGGGTTCTCGATGCCGGTGCATCCACCGGTGGGTTCACCCAGGTACTCCTCGAGCGGGGCGCAGACCGGGTGCTCTCCGTCGACGTGGGCTACGGACAACTCGCCTGGGTCCTGCGCGTTGACCCGAGGGTCGACCTTCTCGAGCGAACGAATGTGCGAACCCTCACCGCCGATGCCGTCCCCTACCTCGCGAGTATGGCTGTGGCCGACCTCTCGTTCATCTCGCTGCGAACCGTCCTGCCTGCACTCGTGGCGAGCACCGCCTCGGCATGTGACTTTGTGCTCATGGTGAAGCCGCAGTTTGAGGTGGGCCGCGCGCAGGTGGGTGACGGCGTGGTGAGGGATCCCGAACTGCGCCGGTCGAGCGTCGAGAACGTGGTCCGATCTGCCATTGGACTCGGGCTCGCGCTGCGCGGTGTCGTGGCGAGTCCGCTGCCTGGGCCGAGCGGCAATGTCGAGTACTTCGTGTGGCTGGAACGAGGTGGTACGCATGCCGGGCTCGTTGACCCGGTCGCCTCCATCGACGCCGCGGTGAGGAGGGGCCCATCATGAAGGGAGTGACGCACCAATGAAGGCCACAGCGCAGCGCGTGCTGCTCGTCATCAATCCACGCAAGGACGACGTGCGATGGATGGCGGTCGAGGTTGCGGAGGCTCTCGCCTCGCAAGGCATTTCCGTCTCGATGGCGCAGGACGACTTCGAGAATTGGGGCGACGAGGCGGCGCCCGTCGCCGATGTCGTGCCAGCCGACGAACACGCATCCGATGGCTGCGATGTCGTGGTCGTGCTCGGTGGCGACGGCACCATTCTTCGCGGAGCCGAGCGCGCACGCGCCTCGGGAGTGCCCATCATCGGCGTGAATCTCGGTCACGTCGGTTTCCTTGCGGAGGCCGACTCCGAGGATGTGGCCGATGTTGTCGACGCGGTGGCAGCGCGCAACTGGCACGTTGAGGAACGGCTGGCGCTGGACATCCGGGTCACCCAGCCTGGCCAGCCCGGAAGTTCGACGTGGGCCCTCAACGAGTTGAGCATGGAGAAGATCGCGCGGCAGCGCATGATCGACGTCGTCGTTGAGGTCGACGGAAGGCCGCTCTCCCGCTGGGGCTGCGACGGGGTGGTCGCATCGACGCCGACAGGCTCGACCGCCTATGCGTTCTCCGCGGGTGGGCCGGTTGTCTGGCCCGAGGTCGCGGCGCTACTCGTGGTGCCGCTCAGTGCGCACGCTCTATTCTCCCGTCCGCTCGTCATCTCGCCTAGGAGCGTGGTGGCCTTCGAATTGCAGTCGGGGTCTGACGCTGTGCTGTGCGCCGACGGCCGCCGAACGATCGACGTGTCCGGCGGGGCACGGGTCGAGGTCAGGGCATCAACGCAGCCTGTCAGGCTTGCGCGGCTCATCGACGCTCCATTCACCGATCGCCTCGTCGCCAAGTTCGCCCTGCCGGTGCAGGGCTGGCGCGGTGGAACGAGGGGCAGGTGACCGGCCTCATGACGGTCTTGCGGGGTCGGCCCGAATCAGGTGTCCGATGATCGAGCGAATTCAGATCCGGGGCCTGGGCGTCATCGCTGACGCCACGATTCCCTTCGCGACGGGTCTGACCGTCATCACCGGCGAGACCGGCGCAGGCAAGACCATGGTGCTGAGCGGATTCGCACTCCTTGCGGGAGGCAAGGCCGACGTCGGGATGGTTCGCACGGGAAGCGATCAGGCGTGGGTTGACGGCGAGTGGTCTGTTGCGCCTGATTCCAGCGCGGTTCAGCGCGCGGCGGACGCCGGCGCGGACGTGGAGGTCGAGGCTGGGCGCGTTCGGCTGCTGCTTGGCCGCACAGTCGCCAGCGAGGGGCGAAGCAGGGCGTTCGCGGGTGGCCGGTCGGTGCCGGCAGCGGTGCTGCAAGAGCTGTCATCCTCGCTCGTCGCTGTCCACGGCCAGTCCGAGCAGATGCGGTTGCGCCATGCTGACACTCAGCGGAATCTCCTAGATCGTTTCGGCGGGGTTTCGTGCCTCGCGGCCCTCGCCGGGTACCGGACTGCGTTCGCTGCCTGGCGAGCGACAGTCGAGCGGATTGCCCAACTGACAGACCAGCGGGAGGCCATGGAGCGCGAGGCTGTCCTGCTTCGCATCGGTATCGCGGAAATCGAGGCGGTGGCGCCCACGCCCGGTGAGGATGTCGAGCTCGACCGTCAGGCGGCGCGCCTCACCCATGCCGGGACCCTCCTGCTTGATGTCCTTGCCGCTCACGATGCGCTCGTCGGAGAGGACGGGGAGACTTCCAACCAGGACCTCGTGTCGGTGCTGTCGCGTGCCGTGGCCGCGCTGGAGCGCGCCGCGGAGGTCGACTCAGACCTGGCCCCGCTCCTCGAACGGCTCGCTGAGATCGGCAGTCTCGCCGCTGACGCTGCTGTCGAGCTCGCTACCTATGCCACCGACGTCGAGGCAGATCCCGCGCGCCAGTCTTGGGTCGAGGAGCGTCGCCATGCGCTCGGATCCCTTCGACGCCGTTATGGCACGACGATCGACGAGGTCATCGAATGGCATGCGGCCGCGTGCGCCAGCGTTTCGGAGGTCGATCTGGGAGACGACCGCATGCGACAGCTCATCGACTCAGAGGTCGAGCAGCGCGAGGAACTCCTTCACGCGGCGATGAACCTGAGCGGCCTGAGGTCTGCTGCCGGCTTGGCGCTGGCCGCCCAGGTCACGGCCGAACTGCACGCGCTGGCCATGCCGGATGCAGCGCTCCAGGTCAGGGTCACGACCCGTGACAGCCTTGACGACCTCGCCCCGCACGGTGCAGACGAGGTGGAGATCCTGCTTCGCCCGCACAGCGGGGCTGACTTTCGACTGCTGAGCAAGGGAGCATCCGGGGGAGAACTATCGCGCGTCATGCTCGCGTTGGAAGTGGTGCTCGCAGGGGCTGATCCGGTGCCGACGTTCATCTTCGACGAGGTCGATGCGGGGATCGGAGGCCGAGCGGCTGTCGAGGTTGGCCGGCGGCTGGCCCGGCTCTCGCGAACGGCCCAGGTCATCGTCGTCACGCACCTGCCTCAGGTGGCGGCGTTCGCGGACCAGCATGTCGTCGTCTCGAAGGGGGCGGACGGGATCGTGACGTCTTCGAGCGTCACGGTGGCGCTCGGACGCGATCGGGTGTCCGAGCTCGTGCGGATGCTGTCAGGCCTTGACGAGTCGGAGGCCGGGGCCGCCCATGCGGAGGAACTGCTCGCTGTCGCAGAACTCGAGCGGGCCTCTTCTCCGTGAGGTTGAGCGGGTCCCGCGGACGCCGTGAGGTTGAGCGGGTCCCGTGGAAGCTTGAGGCGTGGATCACGATGGGGCCCCAACTTTCGATCGGCCTGCAGGGAGCCAGACCTGGCGGTTGCGTCGGAGCGCTGCGAGGGCCTTGAGCGAGTCGCTGATAGTCTGGTCTTCCGTGAGTGCCTCCAAGCAAACCAAGCACGTGTTCGTCACCGGAGGAGTCGCATCCTCTCTGGGCAAGGGCCTCACGGCCTCGAGTCTCGGTAACCTCCTCACCGCACGCGGTTTGCGAGTGACGATGCAGAAGCTCGACCCGTATCTAAACGTTGACCCGGGGACGATGAACCCGTTTCAGCACGGCGAGGTTTTCGTCACGGACGACGGATCAGAGACCGACCTTGACATCGGCCACTACGAGCGGTTCCTCGACACGGACCTCCATGGCTCGGCCAACGTCACGACGGGTCAGGTGTACTCGACGGTGATCGCGAAGGAGCGGCGGGGGGAGTACCTCGGAGACACGGTCCAGGTCATCCCGCACATCACCAACGAGATCAAGTCCCGCATCCGAAGGATGGCCGGTCCTGAGGTGGATGTGGTCATCACCGAAGTGGGCGGCACTGTCGGGGATATCGAATCGCTGCCCTTTCTAGAGGCCGTTCGTCAGGTGCGCCACGAGGTGGGCCGGCAAAATGTCTTCTTCCTGCATGTGTCGCTCCTGCCGTACATAGGCCCGTCGGGAGAGCTGAAGACGAAGCCGACCCAGCACTCGGTAGCGGCATTGCGGAGCATCGGAATCCAGCCGGATGCGATCGTGCTGCGGGCGGATCGGCCGGTGCCGTCTGGAATCAAGCGGAAGATCTCCCTCATGTGCGACGTCGACGAAGCGGCCGTCGTGGCTGCCGTCGATGCGCCGAGCATCTACGACATTCCGAAGGTCCTGCACTCTGAGGGCCTCGATGCCTACGTGATCCGACGACTCGATCTTCCGTTCCGCGATGTCGACTGGACGAGCTGGGATGACCTGCTGAGGCGGGTGCATCATCCGGAACACGAGGTGACGATCGGCCTCGTGGGCAAGTACATCGACCTGCCCGACGCCTACCTGTCGGTGACCGAGGCGATCCGATCGGGCGGATTCCACCACAACTCCAGGGTGAACATCCGCTGGATTGCCAGCGACGACTGTGCGACGCCGGACGGTGCGCGAAAGGCCCTTGATGACCTCGACGGGATCTGCGTGCCGGGCGGCTTCGGCGTACGGGGCATCGAGGGCAAGCTCGGAGCCCTGCAGTACGCACGCGAGAACGGGATCCCCGTCCTCGGTCTGTGTCTTGGGCTGCAGTGCATGGTCATCGAATACGCGCGAAACGTCGCCGGGCTGGAGGGCGCGAACTCGATAGAGTTCGACGAGACGACTGCGCACCCGGTCGTGTCGACGATGGCAGATCAGCGTGACGTGCTCACCGGCGAACGGGACATGGGCGGCACGATGCGCCTTGGCCTCTACCCGGCCAAGCTCCTCGAGGGCTCCCAGGTGGCAGCCGTGTACGGCCTGCCGTACGTCGATGAGCGTCACCGTCACCGCTTCGAGGTCGCGAATGCATACCGGCCCCAGCTTGAGGAGGCTGGTCTCGTCTTCTCGGGGACCTCACCGGATGGCCGGCTCGTTGAGTTCGTTGAGCTGCCGGCGGACGTGCACCCGTTCTACGTGGCCACCCAGGCTCACCCGGAATTGCGATCACGACCGACACGTGCGCATCCGCTCTTCAAGGGACTCATCGGTGCGGCACTCGACCATGCGCGGCGCCGGCAGCCGGCCGCCCAGTCTTGGTGACCGCCGTAGCAGGGGATGAGGAGTGGGTCGGCGACATCGCCGACACCGTGGAGCCGCGGCCCATCATCGACTCGGTCCCGCGGTTCGAGGGACGGATCTGGTCGATCCGCTCCGACACCGTGGATTTCGCCGGCCACCACGCGGTTCGCGACGTTCAGCAGCACCTCGGCGCCGTCGCGGTGATCGCGATCGACGACCGGGACAGGGTGCTCCTCATCAGGCAGTACCGGCATCCGGTGGCCATGGCGCTGTTCGAGCCGCCGGCAGGCCTCCTCGACGTCGCGGGGGAGGTGCCGTATCGAGCCGCAGCGCGCGAACTTGCCGAGGAATCCGGGTTCGAGGCCTCGACGTGGCACGTGCTCGTCGATTTCCTCAACTCACCCGGCGGATCGAGTGAGGCGATTCGGGTGTACCTCGCTCGCGATCTCCGGGAGATCGACGGGGGTCGGCCGCATACTGGCGAGGCGGAGGAAGCGCACCTGCCGCGGGCCTGGGTGGACCTCGACGAGGCCAAGGACCTCGTGCTTGCGGGCCGGGTCGGGAGCCCGACTGCGGTGTGCGGGATTCTTGCCGCGTGGGCGTCGAGGGCGGATGGCTGGGCATCCCTGCGTCCGGTCGACGCTCGGTGGCCTGCTCGGGAGACTGTTGTCGCGCATCAACGCGTGAACCCACCGTCGCCTCGCGTGAGCCAGTAGTCGCACGACCGATACCGTGAGTCGAGGCAGCGACGGTTGAGCGTGGCGCCGACCAGGGGCTTGGCGCCCACCCTGAACGACTGATCATCCTTGCTCTGGCCGGCATGTAGCGTCGCCGCATCGACGACTATCCGGTTCGTCGAGAACCCCGACCCATGCTGCATCTACGATCAATCATCGCCCCGGAGTGGGGCAGCGTCCTTGAACGGACGCCTGAAGGAGGCAGTTGTGAAGGTCGGGATTCCGCGCGAGATCAAGAACCACGAGTACCGGGTTGCGATAACGCCGGCAGGAGTGTTCGAACTCGTGAGAAACGGGCACTCGGTGCTCATCGAGACTGATGCCGGCCAAGGGTCATCGATTCCCAACGAGGACTATGTCGCTGCTGGCGCGTCAATAGCGGCGGATGCCGACGAGGTCTGGGCCGCAGCAGACCTGATCCTCAAGGTCAAGGAGCCGATCGAGGCTGAGTACCACCGCATGCGCTCAGGGCAGGTCATCTTCACCTACCTTCACCTCGCCGCGGGCCGGGAGTGCACCGATGCCCTCGTGAAGTCGGGTGCGACAGCGATTGCCTATGAGACCGTCGAGCTGGCCGATCACTCGCTTCCGCTTCTGGCTCCGATGTCGGAGGTCGCTGGCCGGCTGGCCCCGCAGGTCGGATCGCATTCACTTATGCGGGCCAATGGCGGCCGTGGCATCCTCATGGGAGGGGTGTCCGGCGTCCATGCGGCCAAGGTGGTCGTCCTCGGCGCAGGGGTCGCGGGCATGAATGCCGCGGTGATCGCCTTGGGCATGCAGGCGGAAGTCCAACTCCTCGACCGCAACATCGCTCGGCTCCGTCAGATGGATGCTATCTACCAGGGCCACATGCAGACCGTTGCCTCGAACACCTTCGAGGTCGAGCGGGCAGTGCTCGACGCCGACATGGTCATCGGTGCCGTCCTCGTGCCCGGTGCGAAGGCCCCCAAGCTCGTGAGCAACGACCTGGTATCCCGGATGAAGCCGGGCTCGGTCCTCGTCGACATCGCCATCGACCAGGGCGGGTGCTTTGAGGACTCCCGCCCGACCACGCACGCCGACCCGACCTACACGGTCCACAACTCGGTGTTCTACTGCGTGGCGAACATGCCTGGCGCCGTGCCGCATACGTCCACCTACGCACTTACGAACGTCACGCTCCCCTACGCGGTCGAACTCGCCAACAAGGGCTGGAAGCAGGCACTGCGCGACGACGATGCGCTGGCGCGGGGGCTCAACGTCCACGACGGTCAGATCACCTATGCGGCGGTCGCCGAGTCGTTCGGCATGCCACTGCTTCCGCTGAGCGAGGTACTCGCCTGAGCGCAGCCCTCGACGACGTGATCGAGGGATACCTCGACCACGTCATCATCGAACGGGGCCTGTCGCAGAACACTGTCTCGGCGTACCGGCGCGACCTGCGGCGGTACGCCGACTGGTGCCAGGGACGGCGAATCGAACGAATAGACGAGGTCACGGCGAACGATCTTGCCGACTTCGCCGCCTCGCTGCGCAGACCCCAGGTCTCATTGGGAGCCTCATGGGGAGCCTTGACCGCCTCGAGCGCGGCTCGCGTGGTGGTCGCGGTCCGCGGATTCCACCGCTTCGCTGCGGCGGAGGGCTTCACCACGGTGGATCCGAGCGCCAACGTGCAGCCCCCGAGCATCGGGCGGCGCCTGCCAAAAGCACTGAGCTACCCGGACGTGGAACGGCTCCTTGCTGCTTGCGGCGACCCGGAGTCAGCGGCGGGGCTTCGTAACCGGGCCCTGCTCGAACTCCTGTACGGAACGGGCGCCCGGGTATCCGAGGCCGTGTCGCTTGACGTTGACGATGTCGACCTATCGAGCCTGACCGTCACGGTCGTGGGCAAGGGTGACCGGCAGCGACGGCTGCCGGTCGGCGGGTACGCAGCGCAGGCAATCGAGGACTACCTCGTGCGCGGACGACCCACGCTCGCCGCCGCGGGACGGGGAACTGCTCGCATCTTCCTCAACCTTCGCGGCGCCCCGTTGTCTAGGCAGAGCGCCTGGGGCATCATCAGCGGTGCTGCTGAAAGGGCGGGCATCGCGGCAGCGGTCAGCCCGCACAGCCTGCGACACAGTTTTGCGACGCACCTGATCGAACGCGGGGCAGACGTCCGGGTCGTCCAGGAACTCCTCGGGCACGCATCCGTCACGACGACCCAGATCTACACCCTCGTCACCCAGGAGACCTTGAAGGAGGTCTACGCCGCGAGCCACCCCCGGGCCCTGCACTAGGAAGCAAGGCAGCCGCATATCCCGCTTGCGAAGCTTGCAGCCCCATGGTGCCCGGCGGAGGTAGGCTCAGCCCCATGACGTTGGACGACACGCGCTCCGCGGCGGACATCCCAGAGCCGACGCCGTTGCTTTCGCATGGGCCCGCTCGCGTCATCGCGATGGTCAATCAAAAGGGTGGGGTCGGCAAGACGACGTCGACCGTGAGCCTCGGTGCGGCGCTTGCCGGCTATGGCCGCAGGGTGCTGCTCGTCGACTTCGACCCGCAAGGCGCCGTCGCTATCTCGTTCGGCATCAATCCAAATGAGCTCGAGCTCACGATCTACAACCTCCTCACGCAGCCTGAATGCCACGTCGGCGACGTCATCCACCGCTCTGATGTCGAGGATCTCGACCTGCTCCCGAGCAACATCGACCTCGCTGCGGCCGAGCTCCAGCTGGTGAGCGAGGTCGGCCGGGAGTACGCGCTCCAGCGAGCCCTGGCGCCCGTTATGGACGAGTACGACATCATCCTCATCGACTGCCAGCCCTCGCTAGGCCTCCTCACCCTCAATGCACTCACCGCGGCGCACGGGGTCATCGTGCCGATGGAGTGCGAGTACTTCGCGCTGCGCGGCGTGGCCCTGCTCAAGGACACCATCGACAAGGTGAGTGCTCGCCTCAATCCGGACCTATCGATCATCGGAGTCGTGGCGACGATGTACGACTCGCGCACCCTCCACAGCCGCGAGGTGCTCGAAACCGTCCAGCAGGCATTTGGCGACCTCGTGTTCATCACGACGATCGCGCGGACCATCAAGTTTCCGGACGCCGCAGTCTCCGGCACGCCCATCACCGTCTTTGCGCCGGAGAGTAGCGGGGCAGAGGCGTACCGGCAATTGGCCCGGGAGGTTCTGTCGCGGTGACCGCCCCTGCTGGCACTGCTGATCCGGCGGTCACGGCGACGGACAGCGAGGTGGCGGCGCAGCCTTCGGTCTTCTCGGTGCACGTCGGCGATTTCGAGGGCCCCTTCGAGCTCCTGCTGTCGCTCATCTCGAAGCACAAGCTCGAGGTCACCGAGCTGGCCCTGCACCGGGTCACCGACGAGTTCATCGGCTACATCCGCGCCAAGGGCGTGACATGGGACCTCGACGAGGCGAGCGGATTCCTCGTCGTCGCGGCCACCCTGCTGGATCTCAAGGCGGCCCGCCTGCTGCCGAGCGGCGAGGTGGAGGACGAAGAGGATCTCGCCCTCCTCGAAGCCCGGGACCTCCTCTTCGCCCGGCTGCTCCAGTACCGCGCGTACAAGGAGGTCGCCGCGCTGTTGGCTGACCGGATGGCCACCGCCAACAAGAGCCTTCCTCGAACGGTGGGGCTCGAGCCGCAGTTCGCCGCGCTGCTCCCGGAGGTCCTCATCGGGATCGGTCTTGAGCAGTTCGCGATGCTCGCTGCCAAGACGCTGGCCCCGAAGCCCGTCGATGAGGTCTCGATCTCCCACATTCACGTGCAGCGCGTGAGCGTCCGAGAGCAGGCATCGATCATCGTCGAGCGGCTTCGACGGCAGGGCACCTCGACCTTTCGGGCACTCATCGCAGACTGCGACTCGACGCTTCTCGTCGTCGGCCGGTTCCTGGCGCTGCTTGAGCTCTACCGTGAGTCAGCCGTGTCGTTCGAGCAGATCACCCCGCTCGGCGACCTCACCATCCGCTGGATGGCCGGGGGTGAGGGTGACGTAATCGTCGCCGATGAGTTCGATGACTACCTCGAGTCCGAGTCCGTGCTTGAGGCAGGCGACGTGCTTGAGGCAGGAATGGTCGCTACGGGCCCCGTTCCGAAGTCAGATGACGCATTGCAAGCACAGGAGAGCGACGATGAGTGAAGAACTGGTGGACGACGGGGCCAACCTGACGGAGGAGGACGAGTCCGCAGACCCCCTCGGCGCGCCGACCCTCGCCGCTGCCATCGAGTCTCTGCTCCTGCTTGCGGACGAGCCGCTCACGACCCTGGCAATGGCCCAGGCGACCAGGCGCCCGATCGACGAGGTCGAGGCGACGGTGAGGCGGCTGTCGGATGAGTATTCCGAGCAGGGGCGTGGATTCGACCTTCGCGAGGTCGCCGGCGGATGGCGCTACTACACGCGGGCCGAATGCTCGCCCCTCGTCGAGCGCTGGGTGCTCGACGGCCAGCAGGCGCGGCTCACCCAGGCGTCGCTCGAGACCCTCGCCGTCATCGCCTACCGGCAGCCGATCTCGCGGGGGAGGATCAGCGCGGTCAGGGGCGTGAATGTCGATGGCGTGATCCGGACCCTCGTCGCACGCGGTCTGATTGAGGAGGCCGGACACGAGGACGAATCGCATTCCATCCTCTACCGCACGACCTCGCATTTTCTCGAACGGATCGGGGCGGCGTCCCTCAACGACCTCCCGCCGCTCGCCGACCACCTGCCGAGCCTTGCGGAGCTCGATGACGTGCTCGACTCCGTGGCGATCGGCGACTGAGTGAGGACATCGTGACGGCCGACGAGGGAGTGCGACTGCAGAAGGTGCTCGCCCTCGCCGGCATCGGGAGCCGGCGTCGGTGTGAGCAATTCATCGAGCAGGGCCGCGTCGAGGTGGACGGGGTCATCGTTGCCGAGCAGGGCATGCGGATCGACCCCCTCAAGGCCGTCGTCCGAGTCGATGGCCAGCGGGTGCCGACGGTTCCCGACATCACCGTGGTCGCCTTCAACAAGCCTCGCGGAGTCGTCTCGACGATGGCTGACGATCGTGGCAGGGCGTGCGTCGGTGACTACGTGCAGGATCGGCCAGAGCGACTGTTCCACGTCGGCCGGCTCGACGCCGACACCGAGGGACTCCTCATCCTCACGAATGACGGTGAGCTCGCGAACCGTCTCGCGCATCCGTCCCATGAGATTCTCAAGACGTACGTTGCGACCGTCCGTGGCCAGTTCCCGAAGGAGGCCCTAAGGGCCCTTCGCGGGGGCGTCGCCCTCGAGGACGGCACCGTTGAATGCGACAGTGCGCGGATCATCCAGCAGGCCGCCGATCGAACGATGGTCGAGGTCGTCATCCATGAGGGCCGAAACCGCATCGTCAGGCGCATGTTCGACCATGTGGGCCATCCGGTCCAGGACCTCGTCCGCACTCGAATCGGCCCGATTCGCCTCGACCAGCAGCGGCCGGGCCGGTTGCGCGCGATCGAGGGCCCGGAACTGCGTGCGCTCTACACCGAGGCCGGTCTGTAAACTCCCGGCATGCGAGCCATCCGTGGAGCGGTCTGCCTTACCGCCGACGACCCTGCCGAAATGCGTGAGGCGGTCGGCGAACTGCTCACGTCGATGCTGGAGCGCAACGAGGTGTCAACCGACGATGTCGTGAGCGTCATCCTCACGTCGACCCCGGACCTCATCTCGGCATTTCCCGCAGCAGGGGCGCGTGCGGTCGGGTTCGCCGATGTGCCACTGCTCTGCGCGCAGGAGATCGGAGTCGAGGGCGCGCTGGAGCGGGTCGTGAGAATTCTCATCCACGCGAACACGGATCGGCCCCGTTCCGGGATCCAGCACGTCTATCTGCGCGGCGCAGAGGTTCTCCGGGCGGACCTGCACACGTGAATCAGGACCGCTCGGTCGCGGTCATCGGCCCGGTCCTCATCATTGGCACCGGTCTCATCGGCACTTCCATAGCCCTGGCGCTGAGAAGGGCGGGGGTCGACGTCCTCCTCGAGGACGTTGATCCAGTGCAGGCGCAGATCGCAGCGGCGATGGGAGCCGGAGAAATCGCGGGCCCCACGACCGCGCCATCGCTCGTCGTCGTAGCCGTGCCCCCGCGCCATGCTGCCCACGTCCTGGCGAGGGCCTCGAGTGCCTTCCCGTCGGCGACGCTCACCGATGTCACGTCCGTGAAGGAGCGCGTGCTTGCCGATGCACTCGCACTCGGCGCTGATCCGGGCCGGTTGGTCGGCGGCCACCCGATGGCCGGGCGCGAGGTCTCGGGGGCGGCATCGGCACGGCCGGATCTCCTCGATGACCGGTTGTGGATCATCACGCCAACGGAGTTCACGCTAGGCCAGCATCAACGGGCCGCCCACCGGCTCGCGACAACGTGCGGTGCCTACCTCGTCGAGATGAGCGCGGCAGAGCACGACCGAGCCGTCGCCCTCGTCTCGCATGCCCCGCAACTGCTGTCGAGCGTGCTGGCTGCCCAACTCGTCGACGCAGACGCCGCTTATGTCCAGGTAGCGGGGCAGGGGCTGCGGGACATGACCCGGATCGCGGGGTCGGCGAGCGCTCTGTGGACCGACATCCTCGGCGTGAATGCCGAGCCGGTGGCAGACGTGCTGGACGGGGTGATCCACGACCTGCAACGGGTGGCGCGCGCCCTTCGGTCGGTTGTGACAGGTGAGTTCGCGAGCATCGACGTCGTCACCGAGGAACTGAAGCGAGGGGCGGTGGGACGCAGTCGCATCCCCGGCAAGCACGGAGCCGCGCCTTCGGCCTATGCCGAAGTGGCCGTCATGCTCGCCGACCGACCCGGTGAGCTCGGCCGGCTCTTCACGGCCGTGGGCGAGACCACGGTCAACCTCGAGGACGTGCGCATCGAGCACGTCCTCGGCCGGCAGAGCGGCCTCGTCGAACTGTCGGTCCACTCGGACTCCGCCGCGACGCTCGAGGAGGCCTTGCGCTCCCGCGGCTTCGACGTCCGCGGCTAGGCTCCCCTCAACGAGGACCGTTGTGGCATGAACACCGTATTGGCATGAGGAGCGTATTGGCATGACGAGCGTGGTTGCAGTCGATGGGCCGGCAGGTTCCGGCAAGTCATCGGTGTGCCGCGGGGTCGCGCAGCGCCTCGGCTACCGCTATCTCGACACCGGGGCGACGTACCGCGCCATGACCTGGGCCGTGTTGCGTGCGGGAATCGACCCCTCCGATGAAGCCCTCGTTTCTGCGTTCGCGTCCACTCCGAGCATCGTGAGCGGCACCGATCCGAGGTCGCCCGATATCGAGGTCGACGGCACAGACGTCTCCGACCCGATTCGAACGGCCGAGGTCACCGGTGCGGTCAGTGCCGTGAGTGCTGTGCCGGCAGTTCGCGAGCGGCTCGTCGCACTTCAGAGGGATCGTGTGAGGGAAGCCGGGCTGGCGGGCCAGGGCATCGTCGTCGAAGGCCGCGACATCGGATCCGTGGTGCTCCCATCCGCCGACCTCAAGGTATTTCTGACTGCGGATCCGGGGGTCCGAGCCCTGCGCCGTGCTCGTGAGCAGTCCGGTGGCGAGGCGGTCGGGGAGGAGTCGATCACCGCGACGGGGGAGGCCCTCAGCAGGAGGGATGCATTCGATTCCGCGAGGGCAGCATCGCCGATGACCCAGGCCGCCGACGCCGTGGTCGTCGATACGACCGAGATGACCCTCGAGCAGGTGGTCGATCACGTGTGCGGGCTCGTCCGAGGCTGAAATCCGCACGGTTCAGCACTGGTGCTCGGGCGTGGGATACTTGCGGCGCACCAACAATGCGCCTGTTGTCCTCGTAGTCCTCGGGGCCGCCGAAGCGGTGGGTGAAGAGTGAAAGAGGAATGCGCTGTGACTGACAACTGGATCCCCATGGACGGGGACGAATTCGATGACGACGTCCTAGGCGCCGAGGGCGCTCTCGCAGATGGCCCCGACTCGGGGGAGGCCGATCCCGACGAGGCTGACGACCGCGCCCTGGAGTTCGCCCTGGCTGCAGCCCGAGCCGAGTTCGGCGACTTCGATGTCGAGCTCGAGGAGCTCGAGCGGGGCGGGGATGCCGGACTGCCGGTCCTTGCTGTCGTTGGCCGGCCGAACGTCGGAAAGTCCACCCTCGTCAACCGGATCATCGGTCGCCGCGAGGCGGTCGTGGAGGACGTGCCCGGCGTGACCCGGGACCGGGTCACCTACGAGGGCGAGTGGAATGGCAAGCGATTCATGCTCATCGATACCGGTGGCTGGGAGCGCAAGGTCAGGGGCATGGCCGCGCAGATCGCTGCGCAGGCGGAGCGCGCCATCAATGATGCCGATGCGGTGATGTTCGTGGTCGATGCCAGTGTCGGAGCGACCGACACCGATGAGGCGGTCGTCAAGGTCCTTCGCCGCGCGAACAAGCCGGTGCTCCTCGTGGCGAACAAGGCCGATGATGCCGCCACGGAGATCCAGGCCGCGTCTTTGTGGTCGATGGGCCTAGGCGAGCCTCATACCGTCTCGGCACTGCACGGCCGGGGTTCAGGCGACCTACTCGACAAGATCGTCGAGATGCTCCCCGCCGAGGGCCATGGCACCTCGCGGGCGGGCGGGCCCCGTCGGGTGGCCCTCCTCGGCAAGCCCAATGTCGGGAAGTCCTCGCTTCTCAATGCGCTCGCCGGATCGGAGCGAGTCGTCGTCGATTCCGTCGCGGGCACGACCGTCGACCCGGTCGACGAGCTCGTGAAGCTCGGTGACCGGTTCTGGTGGTTCGTCGACACCGCGGGCATCCGTCGCCGGGCCAAGGAGGCGAGCGGGCATGAGTACTACGCGACGCTTCGCACCCAGGCCGCCCTCGATCGTGCGGAGGTGGCGATCGTGCTCATCGACGCGCATGAGCCGCTGAGCGAGCAGGACGTGCGCATCATTTCGATGGTCATCGAATCCGGGCGTGCGCTTGTGCTCGCCTACAACAAGTGGGATCTCACCGACGAGGAGCGACGCCACTACCTCGAACGCGAGATCGACCGGGACCTCGTGCAGGTGCCCTGGGCGCCTCGCGTGAACATCTCGGCCAAGACGAAGCGGCATGTCGACAAGCTGCCGACCGCTCTCGACGTTGCGCTGGCATCATGGGAGACCCGGATTCCGACGGGCCGGCTCAACCAGTTCCTCGGCGAACTCGCCCAGGCGAACCCGCACCCGCTTCGTGGCGGCAAGCAGCCCCGCATCCTCTTCGGGGCTCAGGTGTCGGTTGGGCCGCCGACCTTCGCGCTGTTCACGAGCGGCTTCCTCGAGGCCGGCTACCGGCGCTTCATCGAGAGGCGACTCCGCGAGGAATTCGAGTTCACCGGAACGCCGATCCGCATCGTCATGCGGGTCCGCGAGAAGCGCTCCCGGCGCTGACGGAAGGGATCACGCCCTGAGATAGGGTGTGAGCACTGGCGTGAGAGCGTCGGTGAACCATCGGGCTGTGGCGCAGTTTGGTAGCGCGTCCGGCTGGGGGCCGGAAGGTCGCA
>JBMOKH010000014.1:0-20190 GCA_049315365.1 Candidatus Nanopelagicales bacterium | reverse complement strand
GGCGACAAGGAGATCCTCTACTTCAAGGACTTCAACTCCGGCGCGATGATCGAGAACATCGTCTCTCGGGCCAAGAAGTCGGCCATCAAGGCATTCCTCGACTCCGGCGAGCGCGGGATCAGGGTCCAGCACCTGCTCGATGCCTGCCTCGACGAGTTCCGCGAGAACGAGGACCTGCCCAATACGACGAATCCGGACGACTGGGCGCGGATCTCGGGCAAGAAGGGGGAGCGGATCGTCTTCATCCGGACCCTCATCCAGGGCAAAAAGGGAAGCGAGGCAGGCCGGTCCATCGCGACGGTCGCGAACACCGGTCAGTACCTGTGACCCGTCGCTGCCGGCGTCGCCCGGTGGCCTGCCCGCGGTGAGCGTCCACCGGGTCATGGGCATCGAGACCGAGTACGGCATCACCGTGCCGGGTCATCCGACCATGAACGCCATGGTCTCCTCGACCCACATCGTCAACGCGTACGCGCAGGAGGTCATCGCCGCCGGACGCCGCAAGGCCCGATGGGACTACGACCTCGAGTCGCCGCTGCGCGATGCCCGCGGGTTCGACATGTCCCGGGCCGATGCCGATCCGAGCCAGCTCACCGACGACGACCTCGGCCTCGCGAATGTCGTCCTCACCAACGGTGCGCGCCTGTATGTCGATCACGCCCACCCTGAGTACTCGGCGCCGGAGGTGACGAACCCCCGCGACGCCGCGCTCTGGGACAGGGCCGGAGTCCGGGTCATGGAGCGCGCCTCGGAGCTGGCGTCCCGCAGCGGCTCGACGCCGCCGATCCTGCTGTACAAGAACAACACGGACAACAAGGGCGCGTCCTACGGCACGCACGAGAACTACCTCATGCGCCGCACGACCCCGTTCTCCGACATCGTTCGCCATCTCACCCCGTTCTTCATCACCCGCCAGGTCTTCACCGGCTCGGGCCGGCTCGGGGTGGGTCAGGACGGGCGCTCGATGCGCTTTCAGCTGACCCAGCGAGCCGACTTCTTCGAGGTCGAGGTGGGCCTGGAGACCACGCTGAAGCGGCCGATCATCAACACGAGGGATGAGCCGCACGCCGACCCGGAGAAGTACCGCAGGCTTCATGTCATCGTCGGCGACGCGAACCTGTGCGATGTCGCGACGTACCTGAAGATGGGCACGACGTCCATCGTCCTGGCGATGATCGAGGACGGCGCACTCGACCAGGCCGACCTCACGCCGCGCCATCCCGTCCGCGAGATGCATGCCGTCAGCCACGACACGACCCTGCAGCACCGGCTCGTCATGAACGACGGCAGCCGGCGCACCGCAATCGAGATTCAGGAGCAAATCTGCGCGCTCGCGAGGGCCTATTGCGCGCAGCAGTCAGGCGGCGACATCGACGAGCAGACCCTTGACGTGCTCGACCGGTGGAGCGCGACGCTGGCCGGCCTCGCGGCCGACCCGATGACCTGCGCGACCACGGTCGACTGGGTCGCCAAGCTCTCCCTCCTCGAGGAGTACCGGGCCCGCGACGGCCTCGACTGGTCGGCGCACCGGCTCCAGGCGATTGACCTGCAGTACTCCGATGTCCGCCGTGACAAGGGCCTCGCCGCCCGCCTCGAGGCACGGGGCAGGCTCGCGAGGCTGTTTACCGATGACGAGGTGGACCAGGCGATGAGCCGTCCGCCGCACGACACGCGCGCCTACTTCCGCGGCGAGTGCCTGCGCCGGTACCCCGAGCAGGTGGCGGCGGCCTCTTGGGATTCGGTCGTCTTCGACATCCCGGGTCAGGAGAGCCTCCTGCGGGTGCCGACCCTCGAGCCGCTCCGCGGCACCCGCGAGCACGTTGGCGCGCTCCTCGATGCCTGCCCGACACCGCAGGAACTCATCGCAGCCCTGAGCGTCTCGACCTGAATCCGGGTAGCCTGTCCACATGTCACAGCGCGAGAGTGCCGAGCGTCGAACCTCGAAGCCGAACCAGACCGAGGAGGCAGGCGAGGCCCCCGCTGAATCGGCTGCCGCCACCGATCTCGACTCGGACGTCGACTCGATTCTCGACGAGATCGACAGCGTCCTTGAGGCGAATGCCGAGGACTTCGTGAAGTCCTTCGTCCAGAAGGGCGGCCAGTGAGCTTCGAGCATCGCGCCCTGCAGGTCGCCTTCACGGCGCCGCGGTCCTCCTCATTCGCAGAGTTCCTCGCAACCGCCGCCCCAGCCGCGCTGCCGTCCTCCCGAATGAGCCCTGACCAGGCGCTGCAGGCGCCCCACGGCACCACCATCGTCGCGCTCCGCGGCGACTTCGGTGCCGTCATGGCCGGTGACCGCAGGGCGACCATGGGCAACGTCATCGCCCAGCGCGACATCGAGAAGGTGTTCGCCGCCGACGACCATTCGCTCATCGGCATCGCCGGCACCGCTGGCATCGCCGTCGAGCTCGTCCGGCTCTTCCAGGTCGAGCTCGAGCACTACGAGAAGATCGAGGGGGTCTCCCTATCCCTCGACGGCAAGGCCAATCGGCTGGCGAGCCTGCTCCGAGGCAATCTCGGATTGGCAATGCAGGGCCTATCGGTCGTTCCGCTCTTCGCGGGCTACGACGTCGACCGACAGCGAGGGCGTATCTTCTCCTACGATGTCACCGGTGGTCGCTACGAGGAGCACGACTTCTACGCCGTCGGGTCGGGGTCCTTCTTCGCGCGAGGATCGCTGAAGAAGCTCTACCGGCCGGATGCCGATGCCGACCTCGCCATCGACACGGCACTCGAGGCTCTGTACGACGCGGCCGACGACGACAGCGCAACCGCCGGCCCCGACATGGCCCGCCGTATCTTCCCCATCGTCGGCATCGCGACGGGCGAGGGAGTCCGGATGCTCGACACCGACGAGGTTGAGGCGCGGGTGGCCCCGCTGGTCGCCCGGCGGATGACCCGGCCGAACGGCCCGTACGCAGGGATGCCGGAAGGGGGTTCGGGCTCATGAGCATGCCGTTCTACGTCTCGCCGGAGCAGATCATCAAGGACAAGGCCGACTATGCGCGCAAGGGCATAGCCCGCGGCCGGTCTGTCATCGTCGAGGAGTACGACCAGGGGATCGTGTTCGTCGCGGAGAATCCATCGCGCGCCCTGCACAAGATCAGCGAGATCTACGACCGCATCGCCTTCGCTGCCGTCGGCAAGTACAACGAGTTCGAGAACCTCCGGGTCGCAGGCGTGCGCCTAGCCGACATGCGCGGTTACTCATACGACCGGCGGGATGTGAGCGGACGCAGCCTTGCCAATGCCTACGCTCAGACCCTCGGCACCATTTTCACCGAGACCCCCAAGCCGTACGAGGTCGAGATCGTCGTCGCCGAGGTCGGCAAGTCCTCCGAAGATGACCAGCTCTACCGGCTCACCTTCGATGGCTCGGTCGCCGACGAGCGCGGCTACGTCGCCATGGGCGGCTCCGCGGAGGCCATCACCTTGGCGCTGTCGACGCAATGGCGCGAGGGCATGACCCTCGTCGAGGCACTTCGACTCGCGGTCGACCTGCTCGGCAAGCACGGAGGCGAGGGCGAGCGCCAACTCGGGCCCGGCGAGCTCGAGGTCGCCCTGCTCGAGCGCAGCAGGCCCAGGCGCACCTTCTCGCGCATCAGCCGCGAAAGGCTCGCAGAGCTGCTCGGCTGAGCTCGGCTGGAGGGTTGATGGAGCGACGTATCTTCGGGATCGAGACCGAGTACGGAGTCACGTGCACCTTCCATGGCCAGCGGCGCCTGAGCCCCGACGAGGTCGCCCGCTACCTGTTCCGCAAGGTCGTGGCCTGGGGACGCAGCAGCAACGTCTTCCTGCGCAATGGCTCGAGGCTCTACCTCGACGTCGGCAGCCACCCCGAGTACGCGACCGCCGAGTGCGACTCCGTGCCACAACTGGTGGCACATGACAGGGCCGGCGAGCGAATTCTCGAGGGCCTCGTCATCGACGCCGAGCGCCGGCTCGAGGAGGAGGGGATCAAGGGCGATGTCTACCTGTTCAAGAACAACACCGACTCCGCCGGAAACTCCTACGGGTGCCATGAGAACTTCCTCATCGAACGGCAGGGCGACTTCGGACGGATCTCGGACGGCCTCGTGCCGTTCCTCATCTCGCGTCAGGTCATCGCGGGCGCCGGCAAGGTACTCCAGACGCCGCGCGGTGCTGTCTACTGCCTGAGCCAGCGGGCCGACCATATCTGGGAGGGCGTCTCGAGCGCGACCACGCGGTCGCGTCCCATCATCAACACGCGCGACGAGCCGCACGCCGACGCCGACCTCTACCGCAGGCTCCACGTCATCGTCGGCGACTCGAACATGAGTGAGACCACGACCATGCTCAAGGTCGGCTCCGCCGACCTCGTCCTGCAGATGCTCGAGGCAGGGGTCATCATGCGCGACATGTCGCTCGAGAACCCGATCCGGGCCATCCGCGAGATGAGCCATGACATCACCGGGCGCAAGGCCGTGCGGCTGAGCACGGGCCGCGAACTGTCTGCGATCGACATGCAATGGGAGTACTTCCAGAAGGCGTCGGATTTCGCCGAGCGCCGCGGCCTCACCGACAATCCAGTCCATCGGTGGGTTCTTGAGCTCTGGGGCAGGGCGCTCAAGGCAATCGAGGCCGATGACCTCTCGCTCATCGACCGCGAGATCGACTGGGCCATCAAGCGCCGACTCCTCGAGCGCTACATGGTCAAGCACTCGCTCGATCTTGACTCACCGCGGATCGCGCAGCTCGACCTCGCCTACCACGACATCTCTAGGACCCGGGGGGTGTTCTACCTCATGGAGGGCAAGGGGCTGGTCGACCGCGTGACGACCGACCTCGCGGTCTTCGAGGCAAAGTCCGTGCCGCCCCAGACAACCCGCGCGAAGCTGCGCGGGGATTTCGTGCGCAGGGCCCAGGAGCGGCAGCGCGACTTCACGGTCGACTGGGTTCACCTGAAGCTCAATGACCAGGCGCAGCGCACGGTCCTGTGCAAGGACCCATTCCTGTCAGTCGACGAGCGGGTCGAGCGCCTCATCGCGAGCATGTAGAGACCGGCTAGGGTTAGGCAATGACTTCACGACGCATTGCCATGGCCCTTGGAACCGCAGTACTCGCCGCCGGACTCGCCGGTTGCTCGAGTTCAAGCGACCAGGGTGCCGCCGCCTCCGCACTTGCCTCCGCCGCCGTCACAGCAGCGCCGTCAGCGGCCGCGCCGTCCTCCCCGGGTGCTGCTGCCTCCAGCGGCGTCACCGATCCGTCCATCCCCTTCGTGACCACCGACTGCGCCGTGGGCGAGCCCGTCCCGTCCGCCGAGCCGCCCGCCGGCGGCACGACGTTCGGCAGCGTCAACGTCGCCATCGCCGAAACCGGAGTCCCGACCGTCTCGATCGGCGCCGACGCGCAGAACGCCACCGAGCTCGGGATCAGCGACCTCGTCGAAGGAACCGGAGCCGCCGTCATGGCCGGCGACACACTCACCGTCAACTACTGCGGCATCGGCATGCAGTCGCGCACGATGTTCGATTCCTCCTGGACTCGCGGCGAGCCGATCAGCTTCCCGCTCGACGGCCTCATCCAAGGCTGGATCCAGGGACTTCCCGGCATGAAGGTCGGCGGCCAGCGCCTCCTCGTCATCCCCGGTGATCTCGGCTACGGACCGCAGGGCCAGGGAACCATCCTCCCGAACGAGACCCTCGTCTTCGTCGTCGAGCTCGTAAGCATTCCGTAGCGATAGCCCCGACAGCGCTAGCCTCCGACAGCAGTAGCCCCGACAGCAGTAGCCCCGACAGCACCGACCACCGAACAGGAGCAGGACCGTGGCAGACAAGCCGGAAATCGACTTCATCGAAGGTCCCCCGCCAACCTCGCTCGTCATCACCGATCTCGTCGTCGGCGAGGGCACGGAGGCGGTTGCCGGCGGACGCGTCGAGGTGCACTACCTCGGTGTCGACTTCGAGACGGGCGACCAGTTCGACGCATCATGGGATCGCGGCGAGTCGATCACCTTCCCGCTCGCCGGCCTCATCGCCGGCTGGCAGGAGGGGATTCCGGGCATGCGGGTCGGCGGCCGCCGCCAGCTCGTCATCCCCCCGTCCCTCGCCTACGGCGAGGCCGGATCAGGCCATCGGCTCGCTGGCCGCACCCTCGTCTTCGTCATCGACCTCATCAACGTCTTCTAGCCGGCGATGAGCGGCGAGCCGGTGCGCGCCGAGCGCACGGAGCGACTGCTCAACCTCGTGCTGTGCCTCATGGCCACGCGCAGGGCCGTCTCGCGTGCGGATATCCACGCGAGCGTTCCCGGCTACGGCCCGGTGGCGAGCGGTGCCGCGTTCGAGCGGAAGTTCGAGCGCGACAAGGACGAACTGCGCGGCATGGGAATCCCGATCGAGACGGTGATCGATGCCCACGGAGACGTCGAGGGGTACCGGATCGCGCGCGACCAGTACGCCCTGCCTCCTTTGGACTTCACCGCGGCTGAGCTCGCCGTCATCGCGCTGGCCGCGGGGGTCTGGGACGAGGCCATCCTCGGTCCCTCGGCTACGACCGCGTTGCGCAAGATCGAGGCGGTCCAGGGCCAGCCGGCGCGGGCACTCGAGGAGAGCTTGGTCAGGGTGCAGGTGTCGGCCGCGGATGCCGCGCTCCTGCCGCTCATGGCGGGCCTTCGCGAAGGTCGTGTCGTGACCTTCGACTATCGACGCTCGGAGGCCAGTGAGGCGGCTCGCAGGCGCGTTGATCCCTGGGGCGTGATCTCCAAGAACGGCCGGTGGTACCTCGTCGCCTTCGATCATGACCGATCGGCGACCCGGGTGTTCCGGCTCTCGCGGATTGTCGGGACCGTGAACGTGACCGCCCAGCCCCAGGCCCACCCGGCCGATCCCGAGGTCGACCTGCTGTCGCTCGTCATGCAGTCTGAGCCGGAATCTGAAGCCCGCGCGCGCGTCAGCGTGCAGGCCGGCGCTGGAGCGCACCTTCGCCGGATGGCCGATGAGCCCCTCGATCCATTCACTTCGGGCGTCATCAACGTCACCGCGCCAAATCACCTGCATCTGGTGGCATCGCTCTGCTCAGCCGGGGAGCACGCCGTCGTCGAGGGCCCCC
Source organism: Candidatus Nanopelagicales bacterium (assembly GCA_049315365.1). Taxonomy (GTDB): domain Bacteria; phylum Actinomycetota; class Actinomycetes; order S36-B12; family S36-B12; genus WLND01. The sequence goes on along the minus strand of JBMOKH010000014.1, from coordinate 13,122 downwards.
CCGCGGTGCGCGCCGACGTCGTTGCGCGCCTGCAGGCCGTGGCACGCAGGCATGCGGGGCGCACATGAGTTCGGCCGCGCGACTTTCGCGCCTGCTGGCGCTCGTGCCGTGGCTCGTCGTGAACGATGGCATCACGATCACCGAGGCGGCCGCCCACTTCGGGGTTTCGCCGGACCAGCTCGAAAGGGACCTGTGGCTCCTCATCGTGTGCGGGCTGCCCGGCCATGGTCCCGACCAGCTCGTCGATATCCAGTTCTGGGAGGAGGGGCGCATCCACGTGCTCGATGCCCAGACGATGAGCGCCCCCCTGCGGCTCTCCGGCGACGAAGCCGTCGCCCTGCTCGTGGCGCTTCGGCTCCTCGCCCAGATCCCCGGCGATCACGATCGTGCGGCCCTCCTGCGGGCCACGCACCGATTGCAGGAGGCGGTGGGCGATCTCGGCGGCGAGCCGACCGTTGTCGTCGACACGGCAGGTGACCTCGCAGTCATCGACGTCCTCAATGAGGCAATCCTCAGCGGGCGCGACGTGCGGATCGTGTACGGCTCAGCCACCCGAGACGAGGTCACCGAACGCGCGATCGAACCGCTCCGAATCACCTCCGCGGATGGCCGCACGTACGTTGAGGCGATGTGCCGCAGGGCTGGCGCCGTCCGGACCTTCCGACTCGACCGGATCCTGTCTGCGGCACTTGCGGATCCACTGTCGGACGACGGGTGCGCAGCCGATCCAGCGGAGTCGGAGGTCGTCGACGAAGCAGACGATGCTGCCGCGAGCGCAGGCGTGCCATCGTCGCCTTCCGTGTCTGCCCGCATCACGGTCGATGCCGATGCCCGCTGGGTCCTCGACGTCCTCACTCTCGGCGGCATCGTGGAGGCCCCTGACGGCTCCATTTCAGGCACCGTCCTGGTTCATGACCCCGAGTGGCTCGTCCGCGCCATGCTGTCGCTAGGCGGCGTCGCCGAGGTGACTGAACCGGAAAGCCTTCGAATATCGGTAGCGAATGCGGCGCAGCGCGCGCTCACGGCGTACGCTGACGCCTGAAACGCGATCGAAAGACTTTTCCCGCCAGGTGAACTGATCCAGCCGACGAAGGGTGCACCATGCTGACGAATATGAAGGGCTGGGAGTGGCTCATCATCGTCGCCCTCATCCTGTTGCTCTTCGGAGCGAAGCGACTCCCTGACGCCGCACGCGGCCTGGGCCGCTCGATGCGAATCTTCAAGGCCGAGACGAAGGGCCTCGCCGGCGGCGAGACTGCTGCGGCGGTCACGGACTCTGCCCAAGAGCAGGCGAGCGCGCCGGCCACCCCGGCCGCTGACACCAAAACTCCGGCTGCCCCCGGCGAGAAGCCCGCGGACGCCTGACATCGAGGTAACGCACGTGGGTCACCCATGGTGAAGTCCGCCGCGGCCATGCCGCTGACCGATCACCTAAGGGAGCTGCGCTCCCGGCTCGTCAAGTCGGGCCTCGCCATCGCGATCGGCATGGTGATCGGCTGGATCTACTACGCCCAGTTGTTCGCGTGGCTGAGCGAGCCGTTTGAGGCGGTAGTCAAGCAGTCTGCGGGCGAGGGCCGAACGGTCACGCTTGCCCTCACGGGTGTCGCCGACCCCTTCGTCCTGCAGATGCAGGTGGCTGCCGTGGCCGGGGTCGTCCTGAGCGCGCCAGTGTGGCTCTACCAGCTCTGGCGGTTCGTCACCCCCGGCCTCCACCGCAATGAGCGGCGCTGGGCGCTGGGGTTCGCGGCGATCGCCACGCCCCTCTTCGGCGCGGGCGTCCTGCTCGCCTACATCGTCCTGCCCTTCGGGCTACAGATCCTCTTCGGGTTCACGCCCGCCGGGGTCGAGAACATCGTCTCGGTGGACCGCTACCTCTCGTTCTTCCTGCGCACCATCCTCGTCTTCGGCGTCGGATTCCTCCTTCCGCTCATGCTCGTCCTGCTCAACTTCGCCGGGATTCTCAGCGGGGCCCGCCTCATCTCCTGGTGGCGCTGGATCATTTTCGCGGTGTTCATCTTCTCGGCCGTCGCGACACCCACTGGCGATCCGATCAACCTGCTCCTCCTGGCGGGGCCGCTCCTGCTCCTCGTCATCATGGCCGTCGGGGTTTGCGTGCTGAACGACCGGCGCCGCGCACGCAAGCGCGCGGGTGATCCGGACTTCTCCGAGTTCGACGATGACGAGATTTCGCCCCTCGACGAGTCGGATCCCATGCCCGTCGAGGCGGCTGCGCCCATCGACGACCCCGAGCCCATCTGACAAACCCTTAGCCCATCTGACAGACCCCGAGCCCATCTGACAAACCGTTAGCCCATCTGACAGACCCCGAGCCCATCTGACAGTGGGCGCCGCAGGGGTGCGCAGGACGTAGCCTTGGCACATGGTCTCGCCCGCTGAACGGTATGCCGCATCGGTTGAGCGGACGAAGCGACGGCACACGGAGCTGACCGCATTCGCCGACCTGTATCCCTTCGGCCTCGATGAATTCCAGCAGCGGGCGTGCGAGTCGCTCGAGGCCGGCCGAGGGGTCCTCGTCGCGGCACCGACCGGCTCGGGCAAGACGATCGTCGGCGAGTTTGCGATTCACCTCGCACTCGCCACCGGGCGCAAGTGCTTCTACACGACGCCGATCAAGGCGCTGTCGAACCAGAAGTACCGCGATCTCATCGCCAGGTACGGCGAGGATGGGATCGGCCTGCTCACCGGCGACAACAGCGTGAACGGCGAGGCACCGGTGGTGGTGATGACCACCGAGGTGCTCCGAAACATGCTCTATGCGGGCTCCTCGACCCTCGACAACCTCGGGTTCGTCGTCATGGACGAGGTGCACTACCTCGCCGACAGGTTCCGTGGGGCCGTCTGGGAAGAGGTCATCATCCATCTGCCCGACTCGGTGACCGTGGCGGCACTCTCTGCAACGGTGAGCAACGCGGAGGAGTTCGGCGCCTGGCTCGAGACCGTGCGCGGCGACACCGACATCATCGTCGAGGAGCATCGTCCGGTTCCGCTCTGGCAGCACGTCATCGCCGGATCGCGGATGTACGACCTGTTCGTCGACGATGACCAGCAACTCGTCAACCCAGACCTCGTCCGGCTCGCCCGCGACGAGCAGCACCGCTCGCGGACCCCCGACTCGCGACCGGGGCAGGGCAACCGGCGAGCGCGATCGACACACACGCCCTATCGCCGCGATGTCGTCGAGAGGCTCGAGCGCGACGGCCTGCTGCCCGCCATCTACTTCCTGTTCAGCCGCGCCGGATGCGATGACGCTGTCCAGCAGTGCCTCGCGGCCGGTCTGCGGCTCAATTCCGGGCAGGAGCGCACGCGGGTGCGGCACCGGGTCCTCGAGCTGACCCGCAGCCTGCCCGACGAGGACCTTGCCGCCCTCCGCTTTGACGAGTGGATCGAGGGCCTTGAGCGCGGCATTGCATCGCACCATGCCGGGCTGCTTCCAACTTTCAAGGAGGTCGTCGAGGACCTGTTTCAGTCGGGCCTGCTCAAGGTCGTCTTCGCCACCGAGACCCTCGCCCTGGGCATCAACATGCCCGCGCGCTCCGTCGTGCTCGAGAAACTGGTCAAGTGGAATGGCGAGACCCACGTTGAGCTGACCCCGGGGGAGTACACCCAGCTCACCGGGCGTGCAGGCAGGCGTGGGATCGATGTCGAAGGCCACGGGGTTGTGCTCTGGCATGCCGGCCTCGACCCGCGGGCGTTGGCCGGCCTCGCCTCGACCCGCACCTACCCACTGCGCTCCTCGTTCCAGCCCTCGTACAACATGGCGGTGAACCTTGTCTCGCGGCTCGGCCGGCATCCGGCCAGGGAGGTCCTGGAGACCTCGTTCGCGCAGTTCCAAGCCGATCGCTCGGTCGTCGGCCTCGCGACCCAGGTTCGCAAGCACGAGGACGCCCTCGAGGGGTTCCGCGACGCGATGACCTGCCACCTAGGCGACTACCCGGAGTACGCCGAACTCCGCGAGGCGCTCTCCCGGCGGGAGAAGGTCCTCACCCGTGACTCGGCGAACCGCCGGCGCGATGCAGCACTGGAATCCCTGCGCGCACTCAAGCCTGGCGATGTCTTCCTCATCCCCGGGGGCAGGCGAGCCGGGCCCGCGATCGTCCTAGATCACGTGAGCCGCAGCCCCAAGGACGAGCCCAGGCCGCTCGTCCTCACCATCGACCGCCAGGTGCGCAGGATCTCGGCGGTCGAGATCACGTCCCCTGTCACGCCCCTCGGCCACGTGCGCATCCCCAAGGCCTTCAACCCCCGAAATCCGCAGTCCCGTCGCGACCTCGCCTCAGCCATGCGCGAGGTGGTCGGCGATGCGAGCGTCGGACGGCGGTCGCGCCAGTCCGACACAGCAGACGACGCCGAGATCGCCCTGCTCCGGATGCAATTGCGCCAGCACCCGTGCCACGGATGCGCCGACCGCGAGCAGCACGCGCGGTGGGCCGAGCGCTACATGCGGGCGCGACGCGAGATGCACGATCTCGAGCAGCGGGTCGAGGGGCGCACGAACTCCATCGCCCGTCGATTCGACCGGGTGACCGAGGTCCTGTCGGATCTTGGCTACCTTACGTCGGCCGGCGACGATGCCGAGGTAACCGAGGCTGGACGCACCCTCATGCGGCTGTACACCGAGTCCGATCTCCTCGCCGCCCAATGCGTGCGCGAGGGAGTATGGGACGGACTGCTAGCGGCGGATCTCGCCGCGGCATGCGCCGCCCTCGTCTATGAGTCGCGTTCGAATGACGACGGAGACGCCCCGCGCCTGCCGAAGGGCCCGATCCGCGATGTCCTGTCTGCCATGGGGGAGGTGCGCGAGGAGGTGCATGGGGCCGAGGCCCGCCGCGGCCTGGAGATCACCCGGCCGCTCGACCTCGGGTTCGTCTGGGCGACCCACCGGTGGGCATCGGGGGCTCCGCTGCTGTCGGTCCTATCGGCAGGTGACCTCACCGCCGGTGACTTCGTGCGCTGGACCCGTCAGGTCATCGACCTGCTCGGGCAGGTGGCGCAGGCGGTGCCGGCGGGCTCACCGTTGCGCAGCCACGCGCATGAGGCGGCTGATCGGCTCAATCGCGGTGTCGTCTCCTACTCGTCGACCGTCTGAGACGAGGCGATCGCACCGAGCGCCTCGTCAACGAATCGGGTAACCCCCCATCGCGACCCGAGGTCGGTCAGGTCATCAGGCTGCACGGGCCCCGATTCCCAGCCGGCGCCAGCCGGAACGTCGGTCCGTGCGGTCGCCACGACGCGCATGCGGCCGATGAGATCGCGGTTCTCGCCGAGCAGTCCGGCGAGACGTGGTGTCAGCGGCTTCGACGTGGCCCCCGCCTCGACTGCGGCAAGGATGCCGTCTAGGCCGCCGAAGTGATTGATGAGGGTGACTGCGGTCTTGGGCCCGATGCCGTGTACCCCTGGGATGCCGTCGGAGGGGTCGCCGCGTAGGACTGCGAGATCGACATATCGGGCCGGCTCGACCCCGAACCGCTCGATGACTGCGGCGCCGTCGAGCAACGGCCACTTGTCCATGCCGCCGTTGACGGTGAGAAGCAGCCGCACCCCCGGGCGGACGACCTGCACGAGGTCGCGGTCACCAGTCACGACGATGGCACCGCCGTGATTTCCAGCGGCGAGGGTCGCGATGACGTCGTCGGCCTCGAAGCCGGCCGAGCCCGGCCGGGCCAGGCCCATTGCAGCGACGATCTGCGCGATGGCCTCGGCCTGCGGGACGAGTGCATCGGGGGTCTGCTCAGCGACGGCCTGCCCGAGGGGCTCGCTGGCGTTCGACTCCGGGCCGCCGGAATCGAGCCGATGGGTCTTGTAGGAGGGGAGGAGACCGACCCGCCACCCCGGTCGCCAGTCCTCGTCCCAGCAGGCGACGACTGCAGAGGGCCGGTACTGCCTCGTGAGGCGGGTGATCGTCGACAGGAATCCGCGGATGGCATTGTGGGGCCGGCCGTCCGGTGCGGTCATCGAATCGGGGAGTGCGTAGAAGGACCGGTAGTAGAGCGATGCGGAGTCAAGGAGCAGCACGGGTCCGAGGGGCATTGGGCAATGATGCCAAAGACCCGTCATGGCTTACGGTGTGATCGTGAGCCTTCACCTCGACGAGTCCACCTATCGTGCCCGACTGCAGGCCGTTCAGCAGGCGGCGAGGAGCGCCGGCATCGATGCCGTCCTCGTTACCCCGGGCCCTGATCTTCGCTACCTGACCGGCTACGAGGCGGTGCCGCTCGAGCGGCTCACCTGCCTCGTCCTCCCGGCGTCGGGCGACCCGGTGATGGTCGTGCCGAATCTCGAGGTGCTCGCGGCGACCGCGAGCCCGATCGGCTCACTCGGACTCGGCCTGCACTCGTGGGGAGAGACCGACGACCCGGTGAACCTCGTCGCCGGGCTCCTCCCCGGCGCCGCGACCATCGCCCTCGACGATCACATGTGGGCAGAGAAGGTCCTGCGCCTGCGGGCAGCGATGCCCGATGCCCATCAGGTCACGGCCGGACCAGTCATCCACCCGCTGCGCATGCGCAAGGATGCTGCCGAGATCGCTGCACTTCGAAAGGCGGGAGCGGCAATCGACGCCGTGCACGCCGAGGTCGCTGGGCTCCTGCGCCCCGGGCGTACCGAGCGCGAGGTCGGCCGCGACATCGCCGAGCGCATCCTCGCCGTCGGCCACGTGAGCGTCGATTTCGTCATCGTTGCGAGCGGGCCGAATGGCGCGAGCCCCCATCACGAGGTCTCCGATCGGGTCATCGAGATCGGCGATCCGGTCGTCGTCGACATCGGCGGATCGATGCCGGACGGCTACTGCAGTGACAGCACCCGTACCTACTCGGTGGGGGAGCCTCCCGCCGCCTATCGCGAGTGGTTCGAGATCCTCGAACGTGCTCAGCGCGCCTCGTGCGACGCGATCGCGCCCGGCGTCACATGCGAGGCCATCGACGAGGCCGGCCGAGCAGTCCTTCGCGAAGCGGGCCTCGGCGACCTGTTCATCCATCGCACCGGGCACGGGATCGGGCTCGAGACCCACGAGGAGCCCTACATCGTTTCGGGCAACGCGCTGCGACTCGAGCCGGGCATGGCGTTCAGCGTCGAGCCTGGGTTCTACGAGACCGGCCGCTACGGGGCCCGCATCGAGGACATCGTCATCTGCACCGACGATGGCTTCGAGTCCGTGAACAGCCGCCCGCGCGGCCTAGCCGTTGTCGAGGTGGCGTGACGCGAGGGTTGAGCTGGCAGGGCAGTCGCCGGATCCTGCTCACCGGCGGCGTCATCCTGCGCGAGGGGGTGCCTTCGCGGCAGGGCACCCCGGCCACCAATACCCAGGCCGAACCCGTGCCTGCTGCGATGCTCGTCGATGGACACGCAATCGCTTGGATCGGCTCTGACGCGGATGCCCTCCGCCACCTTGACGCCGCCGATGAGCATGTGCGTCTCGACGGGGCCGTCGTCACGCCCGGCTTCGTCGATGCCCACGTGCACGCGACGAGCACCGGGCTCACCCTTGCCGGCCTTGACCTCACGCGGGCGAACTCACTGGCCGAGGCACTCGCGCTCGTCGAGGCCGCGGCACGCTCCGCGCGGGGGGCACCCCTGCTTGGGCACGGATGGGACGAGACCCGGTGGCCCGAGGGACGGCCGCCGACGAGCGCCGAGGTTGATCGGGCTACCTGGGGCAGCCTCGTGTACCTCTCGCGGATCGACGTCCACTCGGCGGTCATCTCGAGCGCACTGATGGCCGAGGTGCCCGGCGCCCGCGCGCTCGACGGGTTCGGTGCCCAGGGAGTCATGTCCCGCGCTGCGCATCATGCCTACCGCGAGGTCGCGCTTCGGCTCATCGGTGCCGCCCAGCAGGAGCATGCGCATCGCCTGACCCGCAGCCGGGCTGCGAGCCTAGGCATCGTCTCGCTCCACGAGATGGCTGGGCCGGCAATCTCGAGCGCCGATGACCTGCGCTGCCTGCTCCAGTTGAGCGACATGGAGCCCGGGCCCCTCGTCCACGGCTACTGGGGCGAGATCGCGGAGGCCGGCGGGGTTGAGCACGCCATCGAGCTCGGGGCAGTCGGAGCGGCCGGCGACCTGTTCATCGACGGCGCGATCGGCTCGCGCACCGCGTGCCTACGCCACTCCTACCTTGATTCGCAGGATTCATCCGGCGCGCAGTACCTGTCCGAGGAGCAGGTTCGCGATCACGTCACCGCATGCATCGGCGCCGGCATCCAGGCGGGCTTCCATGTCATCGGGGATCGCGCGACCGACGTCATCATGTCGGCGATGACAGGCGCCGCCGAGCTGCACGGAGTCGCCGCGGTCCGCGTCGGCAGGCATCGGCTCGAGCACGCGGAGATGCTCGACAGCCACCACATCGCCGAGATGGCTCGCCTGGGCATGACCGCCAGTGTCCAGCCCATGTTCGACGGGCTCTGGGGGTCTGCGGGTGGAATGTACGAGCGGCGACTCGGCGCGGCTCGGTCGCGCGACATGAACAGGTTCGCCGATCTCGAGACCGCCGGCGTGCTCACCGCCTTCGGATCCGACAGCCCGGTAACCGACCTCGGCCCCTGGCAGGCGGTTCATGCCGCGGTCCACCACCACCAGCCCGGCCAGCGGCTGAGCGAGCGAGCAGCCTTCGCCGCCCACTCCGGCGCCGGGTGGCGAGCGCTCGGCGACGATCGTTCGGGCGACCTCGTGCCCGGGGCGCCCGCTCACTACACGGTCTGGGATGTCCAGGCCGACCTCGCGGGCACGGCTCCGCTTCCGCGGGCGCTGCGCACGGTCGTCGCCGGCACCGTCGTCCACGACACGGGCGAGGTGGATGGCCGATGACCGGTCCGCTCGTCTCCGCGCGCATGAGCGTCCTGCTTTCCCTCGTCGCCGGGGTGGTCATGTGGCTCGCCTTCCCACCGGTCTCGATTGGCCCGTACGCGGCCGTCGCGGTCGCCCTTCTCGTGATGGCGCAGTACCGGGCACCGCTCAAGCGAGCCCTGCTCACCGGGTTCCTCGCCGGGATCGCCTTCTTTGGCCTGCTCATCTCGTGGATGGAGGTCATCGGCATCGATGCCTGGCTGCTCCTCGCCGGGTACTGCGCCGGCTGGATCGCCCTCGTCGGCATCGGCACCGCCCTCGTCACCCGACTACCCGGATGGCCGGTCTGGGTCGCCTGCCTATGGGTGCTGCAGGAGGCGCTGCGCGGGGCGATCCCCTTCGGCGGATTCCCCTGGGGCCGGCTCGCCTTCGCCCAGCCCGACACATCGTTCGGCAAGGTCGCCATCCTCCTCGGTCAGGCCGGGGTCACCTTCGCGCTCGCCCTCGCCGGGGCCTCCGTGGTCGCAGCCGTCATCGCCTTTCGTGCCGGGCACCGCCCGCAGTTCTTGGCCTGGTCCGTGCTCGCGGCGGTCGTCACGGTGATGCCCGGCCTCATCCCCCTTCCTCTCGAGGGCGACACCGTCGGCGGACCCTCGACGGCGGTCGTGGCCGTCGTCCAGGGCGGAACGCCTCAGACCGGCATGGGAGCGATGGACGTCCGGCGAGCCGTGCTCGACAACCACGTGCGCGAGACCATTGAACTCGGCCGGCAGATCGATGCGGGGACGGCCCCGCAGCCCGACTTCGTGCTCTGGCCCGAGAACAGCGCCGACATCGATCCCTATGTCAACGTCGAGGCTGCTGCCACGATCTCAGCGGCAGCCAAGGCGGTCGGTGCCCCGATCATCGTCGGGGCAGTTGTCGAGGTTCCCGATAACCCCGATGGTGTCTGGAACCTAGGCATCGTCTGGGATCCCGCCACCGGGCCGGGCGCCCGCTACGCAAAGACGCACCCTGTTCCGTTCGGCGAGTACATCCCCTTTCGCGCCCAGCTTGAGGGGCTCATCTCACGCCTCGATCGCATCCCGCGGGACTTCATCCCAGGTGACGTCCCCGGCCTGCTCGAAGTCGGTGGGATCCTCGTCGGCGACGTCATCTGCTTTGAGGTCGCCTATGACGACGTCGTGTCGGGCATCATCGATGGCGGGGCCAGGATCATCACCGTCCAGACGAACAACGCGACCTACGCCGGGACAGCTCAGCCGATGCAACAGCTCTTCATCGAGCGGATGCGTGCCATCGAGACCGGTCGGACCGTTGCGGTCGCTGCCACGAGCGGTATCTCGGCCATCCTGAGGCCCAACGGCTCCTACGCGAGCTACATGGGGGAGGACGAGACCGGCTCGTCCGTCGAAACCGTTCAGCTGCGCGGGCAGGTGACACTCGCCTCGCGGCTCGGCAGCGGTCCGGGTGCCGTCGCGTCGATCCTTGCGATCGGCGCACTCATTGCTGGCGGTGCGGCGGTCGTAATCGAACGACGGACGAGACGAAATAGACTGCCGGAGTGAACGCGCCGACCGGAGCCCCCTTCGCTGATCTCGGGCGGATCGTGGTCATCATCCCGACCTATAACGAGATCCTCACCCTCCCGACCATCGTCGCGCGGGTGCGGTCCGCCGTTCCCGAAGCGCATGTCCTGGTCATCGACGACAACTCACCCGATGGCACCGGAGCCCTCGCCGATTCCATCGCGGCCAGTGATTCCAACGTCGAGGTCATGCATCGCAAGGGCAAAGAAGGCCTCGGGGCCGCCTATCTTGCGGGCTTCACCTGGGCGCTCGATGCGGGCTACGACGTCATCGTCGAGATGGACGCCGACGGATCCCACCAGCCAGAGCAGCTTGCGGACCTCCTCGCCGCACTGCGCGATGCCGATCTCGTCCTAGGGTCGCGGTGGGTGACCGGCGGCGGCGTCGTCAACTGGCCGAAGAGCCGCGAGATCCTGTCGAGGGGCGGTAACGCCTACACCCGCATCATGCTCGGCGTGCCCCTTCGTGACGCAACGGGCGGCTACCGCGCCTTTCGTGCGAGCACCCTGCGGTCACTCGATCTCGATGAGGTCGCCTCGCAGGGCTACTGCTTCCAGGTCGATCTGGCCTGGCGTGCCGTCCAGCGCGGCATGCGCGTCACGGAGGTTCCGATCACGTTCGTCGAGCGGACCGCAGGCACGAGCAAGATGAGCCAGCGCATCGTCGTTGAGGCGCTTTGGCGGGTGACCGTCTGGGGCGTTGATGACAAGGTTGCGCGGATTCGGGGCAAGGCTGCCCGCCGAAGCGCGGCGGCGAAGGCGACCTGACAGTGTCGTTCCGGCGAAGGCTCGTCGTATTCGGCTATCCGCTCCTCGAGATCCTCACGATCGTCGGCCTCGCTCAGCTCATCGGGTGGGGCTGGACACTTCTCATCCTCATCGCCGGCATACCGATCGGGTTCGTCGTCATGTCGCGTGCTGGCCGCTCCGCATTCAGCAGCATGCGGGAGGCGTCTCGCGCCGGCCGTCTGCCGGATGGCTCAGCCGGGACCCATGCCCTCGCCTTCCTCGCCGGCGCGCTCATCGCCGTGCCAGGGCTCTGGACCGACCTCGCAGGCGGGCTCCTTCTCCTTCCGCCAGTGCGGCGCCGAGTGAGCAGGCGATACGGCCCGCGGGTGACTGCCTTCACGTCGACGGCGGGCGGCATGCGCCCGCCGTCGTTCGGCACGTCTGATGTCATCAAGGGCACGGTCATCCATACCGAGAGACCGGAGCCGAATGGTCCCGGAAACGCAGATGGCCCGGCGGGTGCCGGGCCATCTGGTGCGGTGGGGTCGAGCTAGGCGCTCTTGCGCTCCTGCAGTTGCGTTGAGTGAAGCAGTGCGATTCGCTCACTCAGGAGTTCCTCCAGATCGGCGATCGTACGCCGCTCAAGGAGCATGTCCCAGTGGGTGCGAACATGCCGCTCCGGTCGGTCATCGGGGACCGCGAGATTCGCGACCCGGGTCACGACGTCGGCCTCTTGGCCGCATCGGCAGGTCCAGGTGAGCGGGATGTCCTCGGCCTCCACGGAGAATGGAATGACGGTGTGGTGGCCCTGTGTGCAGTCGTACCGCACCATCTGCCGTTCGGCAAGGGATAGATGGGTATCGTTCTCGTAGCTCACGGACCCGAGTCGGCTCCCGCGCATCGTCGTTTCGATCATCAACTTGCTCCCTTCGTGTGCCCAGGGTTACCCGGCGACTGTGCATTTGACGCGGGGACCTGCGCGAGGGTTCCCCTCTTCGAGAGAACTGAAGAATCCTTACCTTCCTCGAACATTTCGAGTGCCTCGCCATTGCCCAGAGCCCGATCTGGCGCCGGTCCGCCCATGTTCAACCGCCGCCCTGGCCCAGCGAACCTACGCAATCTCAAACGACCGCTTTGCGAGGCCGTAGAAGTACCCGTCAATCGTCTCCTTCGGTGCCTGCCCGATGCGCGCTGCCGAACCCAGTGCGATGAAGATTGGCGTGAAATGCTCGGTCGTTGGATGGGCATAGGGCATGCCCGGGGCGGCATTCCGAAAGTCGGACAGTTCGTCGAGGTCGCCTCGTCGGACGGCATCCGTGGCCCACAGGTCGAAATCGACGCTCCATCCGGGCGGCTCGGCCGTGGGGCTCCAGTCGCGCAAGAAGGGGAGCCCGTGGGTGAGGAAGCCCGATCCGATGACGAGCACCCCGAGCTCGCGCAGGACGCTCAGCCGGGCGCCGAGCGCCAGCAACCGGGCCGGATGGGCCGTAGGGAGCGACATCTGCAGCACCGGGATGTCGGCCGATGGGTACATCACGCGCAGCGGGACCCACGCCCCGTGGTCTAGGCCCCTGGATGGATGCTGGTGGACGGGCTCGTCGTCGGGCATGACCGAGCGGACGAGCGCTGCGAGCGCGGAAGCATCAGGCGTCGGGTACGTCATGGCGTAGAACTTCGGGGCGAATCCGGAGAAGTCGTAGACGAGGGGAGTGGCCGCCGCAGTCGCCGACAGGCTCACCGGTGCCTGCTCCCAGTGCGCCGAGACGATAAGGATGCCCGCCGGCTTCGGGAGCCCTGCCGCCCACGCCGATAACTGGGAGATCCAGAGCCGGTCGTCGAGGAGCGGTGGGGCGCCGTGACCAAGAAAGATCGCGGGCAGGGCCGGGTCGCCCGGCTTCCAAGGTGCGGTCTCATGCACGGCTCGGGGGTGATCGATCGATTCCATGTCCCGAGTATCGCAAATATTAGTTGAACACTCAAATACATATCCGGCACTCGACGGA
>JBMOKH010000180.1:0-4591 GCA_049315365.1 Candidatus Nanopelagicales bacterium | reverse complement strand
GCGCCTGCCGGGATCGTCGAATGTCGGTGGATGCAGGACCTGCCCATCTTTCAAGCTTCAGGGACCGGGGAGTGCCAGCGGGACAACGGCGACGCCGTCGGGCCGGCGGGTGGCCATTCCAGCGCTTTGCCCTCTCCCGACGAGTAGTCGCACGTCCCTTCCCTACGAACTGTTTGTGTACTACGATATTCGCGTGGCTGGTGTCGGGATCAACGTCAGCGCCCGCCGGCACGGGGTCGCCGATGATGACATCAGGCATGCGATCGCCCACGCGGTGCACAGCGACGACATCGATCCCGAACCCCCGGTTCGTCGCCTCCACTTGGGGCCGGACCGCTCGGGCAACATGCTCGAGGTTGTCACGCTGCACTTCGACGACGGGGGCGTGCTCGCGATCCACGCGATGAAGATGACGAAGCAGTACTGGCGACTCATGAAAGGCCACCGCAATGACTAAGAAGAAGGTCCTGGGCGTCTGCGGCGGTCAGTCGATTACCGCGTCCGACATTGAGCGAATGGCGGACGAGGCCGAGCGTGGCTACGGCGACGCGCAACTTCGCCATGCCGGTCGGGGACGGCCCGCCTTGGGTGACGGCCCGGCCAGGGCCGTCCAGGCACGGTTGGATCCGCAGTTGCACGCGGCTCTCGAGCAGCGCGCAAAAGCCGATCACAAGACCCCCAGCGAGATCGTTCGAGCGGCCCTCCACGAATACCTCTCTGCGTGAGTGTGGGCCTCACGAGGAGGCCAGCGTGGGCTCTTTCCGCTTGGGCACGGTGAGCCTGGGCGAGCCTCGGCGACGCGGAGTCACTCGTCATGGATTCGTTGACGTCATCCAGCGCTTTCGGCGTTCCCACGCTCGCTGGAATCCGCTCTACCCGAACTGCGAAACTGCCCGGCCGCCAGTGCTCCGCACATGCGCAGCAAAGCGACGTGCTGAACGAGCGAGTGCGGTGCGGTCGCCTCGAGTCGGGTATTCGTCCGAGGGTTACGAATGAGGGGACCGGGCTAACGCCAGGTGCGCTTCAGTTCTTGTCGTGCGCCGGGAGAAGCGGCCGGAGGATGCTCTCTGCGATGCCCTGACATTCATCGAATGTAAGCGCGGAATCCCGCCGGTCGATTGCGTCAAGGCCTGCCCGGATTACTGACTAACGCGCGGAGATTTGCTGCAAGAAGGCGTGCGCATGTCGGGCAAGAAATGGGGAGGCTTCCTCGATCGCGCCAGGATCGTGCACGTATACGGCTGCAAAGTCGAAAAGGTCCCTTGCTGTCGCCTGATTCCCTCGGTGCCACATCTCCTTGGAGATGATCTCACTCGAACGCTCGAGAATGACGGCACGGTCGAGGAGAGTGGTGGATTCGAACGGGTCGTTAGGGAGTGGGTTGAAGAACCCGAGAACCTGCTGGTCTGCAAGGAATATGTCGACATCCTTGCTGTGTCGGCGGTTCATGCGCAGCATGAGGACGGTACCGCCACCGAATGACCATTCAATCGGCTCGTCGACGCTTCGCTCAGCCTGATCGATCAACTCGAATGCTCGACTTAGGAGAGAGCACCAGACGGGCTCTGCCATCTCACGCCCAGCGCGTGTTTGGGCTGGAGACAGTTTGAGCGAGCGCGCGCAGGTTGCGCCAGATTGCTGCTATCGGGAGGGATGTTTGCGCTGCAATCTCGCGGACAGCACGCTGAAGGAGTGAATTCGAGGCTTCGTCGATGATCGTGGTGATAGGAAGCAGCCAAGGGTCAGCAAACGCGCCGGTGACGAGTGCTCGCTCGACTTTGGCGACTGGGATTGTTTCCTTGAATCTCACGCTCGCGCTCGCAGCCAGTAGTTCGACTGCAGGCCGATCCGCTCGTCCGGCGACTGATGGTGAGGGAGCAATGCTCATGCGGAGCGGGGGAAGGATGCGTAAGAGTGCATTGGCACCGATGGCGGACCTCCCAGTCTGGACGTAGTTGATCGTGGCTCGTGAAACGTCCGCCATGCGTGCCATCTGTGCCTGGCTAACCCCGCTGGCGAGACGGGTACGCCGGATCGTGGCCCCCAACTCCACGAGGTCCATTTCGCCGAAGTAGGTGAAGGCACCATGAATGTCAAGAATCCTTGACACTTGCACCGGGTGCCCCTGAGCGGCCTCGCAATAGAGCACGCTCGTATCCCTTTCGAACGTGGCTTCGCGCCGAGAGGCGGCCAGGGTGGACACATGCACTTGACCTGACCAGCGGATGTACCGAGTTGGGCGAGACGCCAGCGAGCAAAACGAAGACATCTATTGTGCAAAGAGGTGTCTGCGTATTGGCCAAATCGCACCCCACGTGGGCGCCGGTCAGGCGGGCCGCATGGTCTGGACACAACCCAGCTGCACGCACGTGAGTACCAGGGCCCGGTGACGGAGCCGATCCGCACGCCCTTGAGGGCAGTCATCGCGGCAACCTCACTTGTGGCCGTGTGCTCACATGGAAGGGTTCGCGACCACAGGATCGGGTGGGAAATATACGACTGGCTTGCCGGGACCGTCGAATGCTGGTGGATGCAGGACCTGCCCGCCTTTCAGGCTTCAGGGACCGAGGAGTGCCAGTGGGACGACGGCGACCCCATCGGTCCTGCGGTAGGCGACCGGCCCCGTCGTGATGACGAGCCGATCGGCAAGTTGCTCGCCGAGCTTCGTCTTGAGCCAGTTCAGATGACGCACGTCATGGTTGCTGATCGTGGGCGCGAGCTTCACCTCGATCGCGATGACTCGACGGTCTGACCCTTCAACGATCAGGTCGATCTCGCGGTGCCTATCCTTCGTTCTCAGGTGAGCGGTCGTGGCATGAAGTGCGTCGGCGTAGACACGAACGGTCTGCGTCACGAGGGATTCAAACAGGGCGCCGATCCAGGTTCTAGTGGACGAGGCTGCCCGGTCGCCCTTCAGGAGGCCCTCCTTGCCGACCCCCACCAACCGAGCAGCAAGCGCAGGATCGACGAGGTGATGCCGAGGTGCGTGAGCGAGCCTTGCAATTGGGTTGAATACTGGGATCCACGCTGGCAGCGGCTCGAGGATGAACAGTCGGGTCAATTGCTCCCGGTAGTTGTCGACCGTGCCCCGGGCGGGCTTGTCATGGTGCCCGGCAGTGGCGGCATCGAGGATGGTCGTGTACGACGAGTCGGTCGCCGTCGCCGCGCCGTATGCAGCGAGCCAGGCGCGAAGTGCGCTTGGTCTTCGCACCGTCACTCCGTTTTCTGGTAACTCCTGCTCGATGATCCTGGCGATGTAGCTGTCGAGTTGGAAGTTCCGCGCCCGCTCCGGCAGCATGCGAATGCCCGGGAACCCCGAGCGGAGGATCTCATCGACATACGTCGGCAAATCGACGGGCGAATTCCCTTCGATGATTGCTTGTTCACTGCTCATGAGGGCTGCCAAGGAAACCGTTGACTGAGTGAGTCCGCGTTCGCTGATCGCTAGGGGTCTCATGTGCAGGCGCCCGATGCGTCCCGCCCCTGAGTGGATGCGCGTCCGAGCGGGCACACCCGCTGAACCCGTCAGCAGGAACCGGCCTCCCGTTGGATCATCGTCGACTGCGCGACGAACCCGGTCCCACACTGCAGGCTCGAGCTGCCACTCGTCGATGAGCACTGGAGCTGGTACCTGAACGACGCGCTCGAGGTTCGCGGTCAGCGCCTCGCGTTGTCCGGGGTCGCTGAGCGAGAGTGTTGTTCTGGCACGCTGGCTTGCGGTGGCCGTCTTGCCCACTCCCTTTGCCCCCTCGAGGGCAAGGGCGGCAATGTGCGGGAAGAGTTCGTCCAAAGTGTCGTCGAGGACTCTTCTCTGGTACTCCACAGCGGAAAACTACCAGAGTTCCGGATGCTACTGTGCAAAAAGCAGGATTGCTACTGTGCAAATCGCCGCATTTGTACTGTGCAAATCGACAGTTCGCGCTACCGGTGAAGAGCCCGAGAACAACGCGGCGACGGCGCTCAAGGCATGGCGCGCTGCACTCACCACTGGCCTGGGCATGGCTGTACGTTCACCGCTAGCTTTACCAGGCGTTCAAGAGGTCCGCGGCGGTCCACGACTGCGTGATCCTGCGGTCGCGGACCCTTCCAGCAGCACACACTGCCACGAGAGGGGTTGAGACCGTGACCCCGGGAACGGCCGTGGCATCAGCCGCCAAGGCGTCAACCTCGGCCTTCGTGACAGACCCCTTGCTTCGCCATTTGATCATGCCAACGAAGGACACGCCAGAAGCGGGAGAGTGATCGGCCCCGACCAGGTCGACCTCGGGAGTGTTGTTGCGTGGCCACCAGCCGCCGAGCCGGTTGACCGCCGGCCACTGCTCATCTGGCAGCAGACGTTCTAGCGATGCACGTACGACCGGTTCGATCGCTCGTCCACGCCAGGCTTCAAACCCGGTGGTGATGCGCGCGAGTGCCAGGTCCCCTCTGCCGCGCTCGACGTCGCCACAGGATGACTCCACGAAGGCGAGCCAGAACCGAAGAGATGGGTCAGCGATACGCCAACGTTTGTCTTTGGACGCCGTGACTATCGACAGTGGTTGGTCGGCGGCGATCACCCGCTTGTCCTGCAGGTCCTTCAGGCTCTTGGTCA
>JBMOKH010000179.1:0-4620 GCA_049315365.1 Candidatus Nanopelagicales bacterium | reverse complement strand
TGCCGGGGCGCATTCGGTGTTCCAATTCCTCCATGGCCTCCCCCCACGGGCGCGTACTCCTCGCCTGCTCGACCATCGCCGCGGTGATTGCCGCCACCGCGTGGGCAACGAACGCTGCCGCCGACATGCCCTCGGACACGGGGGGTTCCAGCAGCAGCGCATCGTCCTCGCCGTCGAGCAGCGCGACTCCGACCCCCACCAGCAGCGCCTCCCCCACCGATTCGGCGACCAGTGCCGAGTCCGCGAGTGCCAGCGCATCCGCATCCAGCTCCGCGTCATCCTCATCAAGCCCATCGCCGTTCGGCGAGCGTGACTACATCGTGACCGTGCGCGAGGGCTCGCAGGCCGCTGTCGCCGGCGCGGTCGAGGCCACCGGCGGCGAGGTCGCCGTGACGTACGACAAGGCGATGGACGGCCTCGCCGTGACGATGACGCCGGTTGATGCGGTGCTGCTCAAGATGCGGTCTGACGTCACCGCCGTCGAACTCGACCTCCCGGTGTCAATCGACGTGCCGTCAGGCCCCAACGACGGCGCATCCGGTGGGGCCGTGTTGACCGACTCGGGCTGCCTGGCGAACTCGATGTCCCGCAATGACGATTACGGCACTGGGCCGGTCAGCATCGCCAGCGTGACAACCGCGAACTGGTTCGGATCCGCGTACTCACAGATCCTCATCAACAACAACGGCGGGTTCTCCTTCAATGATGGCAATGGGGCTTTCACCTCCTACAGCGGAGTGAACCTCAACACCACCACCAGGCCCCTCGTCCTGCCGCTCTTCACCGATCTTGATACGACCAATTCCCTGACAACCGTGGTGCAGTACGGGCCGCTCACGAATACGTTTGGTGACAGGCCCGGATACTGCATCAACTGGGTCAACGTCGGCCGGTTCAGTGCGAGCGCCCCCGTCTACTCCGCCCAGGCCCTCATCATCAACCGCGACGACCGGCGCCCCGGCGACATCGACATCGTCTTCAACTACGACACGATCGCATCGTCCACATCGGCCAACCCACTGGAGATCGGCTTCGCGAATCCCAGCGATCGCACGAAGAGCGTTCGCTTTGCCAGCAGTGGCGCGAACCCCAACCCATACGTCGATGGCGGGACTTCAGC
The DNA here is from genome assembly GCA_049315365.1 of Candidatus Nanopelagicales bacterium. Classification (GTDB taxonomy): domain Bacteria; phylum Actinomycetota; class Actinomycetes; order S36-B12; family S36-B12; genus WLND01. The sequence goes on along the minus strand of JBMOKH010000179.1, from coordinate 3,500 downwards.
ACTCATCTCCGGAAGGGTGACGCCGCCCAGTGGCTCGCCCTACACCGCGAAGAACGGGCGCTACGTCTACCAAGTCGTGAACTCCGCCACCGCGTCCCCTACGCCGACTCCCACGTCGACCTCTAGTTGCAGCACGCCCGTTTCGGCCGGAACGCAGGGCTGCGCCACCTGGGGCCTCGACCGCATCGACCAGCTCACCTCCGCCCTCGACCAGCTCTTCACTCCAGCCGGCACCGGCACCGGGGTCACCGCCTACATCGTCGACACCGGCGTCTACACCGCCCATACGGAGTTCACCGGGCGCACCAGCACCGGCCGGAATACGACCGTCACCCCGGCGGACTCGGATACGACCGACTGCCAAGGCCACGGCACCCACGTGGCCGGAACGGTCGCCGGGACCATCTACGGCGTCGCGAAGTCCGCCACCGTCGTCCCGGTGAAAGTGCTCGACTGCAGCGGCAGTGGAACGACGAGTGGCGTCATCGCCGGCCTCGACTGGATCATTGGCAACCATGCGGCCGGGGTGCCCGCCGTTGCGAACATGAGCCTCGGCGGCGGCAAGAGCACTGCCCTCAACACCGCGGTCGCGAACCTGGTCGCCGATGGCGTCACCGTCGTCGTCGCGGCAGGAAACGAGACCCAGGACGCCTGCAATGTGAGCCCCGCCAGCGAGCCCACGGCCATCACCGTTGGGGCGACAACGAGCAGCGATGCGCTTGCCTACTACTCGAACTACGGCAGTTGCGTCGATATCCTCGCCCCAGGATCCAGCATCACGTCGGCCGGGATCAGCTCGACCACCGCCACAGCGGTGATGTCCGGCACATCGATGGCCAGCCCCCATACCGCCGGAGCCGCTGCCGTCTACGTGGGGCTGAACACCAGCGCCACGCCCGCCCAGGTCGTGGCAGCCCTCACCTCTGCAGCGACCGCCAACGTCATCAGCGGAGTGTCTGGCTCGCCCAACAAACTTCTGTACGTCCGGTCCTTCGCAGCCTCGAGCACTCCTCCAGCCGTACCGCCCGCCGGTGGGGGCTCGTCCGGTGGCAGCTCTTCGGGCGGCGGGTCATCCGGCGGCGGCTCCAGCGGCGGAGGATCGTCCGAAGGGGGCGGCGGCGGATCCGATCATGAGATCACGTCTGTCCAGCCCGCCTCAGGCCCGATTGGCGGCGGCAACACGATCGCCGTCGTTGGATTCGGGTTCACCGGCGCTTCGGCAGCGCTCATCGGCGGCAAGGCGGCGTCGTTCCGGGTCGTCAACGACGCCCGCGTCGACGTCGTCGTTCCGCCAGGCGATGCGCTCGGCTCGGCCGATGTCTCGATCGTCCTGTCACCCACTATCGGCAGGGCCTTCGCGCCCGGCGGCTACGTTTACGTCTCCGGCGCAGCGGTCGTGTCGACTCCGTCCACGAGTGCTCAGCCCACGTCGACAGGCTCAGCGTCAGCGGCGGCAACGGTCACTGCGCCCCTCGTCATCGCCAACCCCCAGGCGGTGACAGCCGCGCAGCTCGCCACCTACTCGCCCGCGCAGCTCGCCACCGTGCCGGGCGCCACCTTGGCCCTGCTCTCGCCCAAGGCCCTCGCCGGCATCACCCCGAGCCAGGCCGCCGCACTGACACCGGCCCAGCTCTCGTTCATTCGTCCCACCCAGGCGGCAGCGCTGACTCCAGCGTTGGTCGACGCTTTGTCCCCCGAGCAACTCGCCGGTTTCCGGCCGGCTGCCGTCGCAAGGCTCCGCCCCTCGGCCATCGCGACGATGTCGGCCGAGCAGCTCGCCGGGCTCCGCACCACAGCATTCGCAAGGCTCACTGCCGCTCAGGCAGCGGTCGTCACGCCCGAGCAGGTGGGTGACCTCTCCGCAGCCCAGGTGGCGAAGATCAAGCCGACTTCCCTTGCCAGACTCGATCCGGACGCGCTCGCGGCGATGACGACCGCGCAGTTGCTAGCACTCACGCCATCGCAGGTGCGTGCGCTGACGGGCACCCAGCGTGCCGCGCTGACACCGGCTCAGTTGCGACTTCTCGGCTGACCCGTCCATCCCGTCGGCCTTCGTCGGGATTAGCCGTGGGTCGTCCCGTGCGATTGGATGTCACCGTGCGGCTGACGAGGAATCCTCAGGAGGCGGCCCAGGCCCTGTTCGATGGCCACCTGGCCGCCGTGCCGACCGAGACCGTGTACGGCCTCGGTGCGCGCGCCGATCAGGCATCAGCGATTGCTCGGGTCTATGCCGTCAAGGGCCGCCCAGCCGACCATCCGCTCATCGTCCATGTCGCTGGCATCGAAGCGCTCGATGCCTGGGGCCGCGACATCCCCGACTACGCACGGGTGCTGGCAAGCGCGTCGTGGCCCGGACCGCTCACCCTCGTGGTGCGACGCACCGATGCCGCCCGTGATTTCATCACCGGTGGTCAGAGTTCGGTCGCCGTTCGAGTGTCCGCCCATCCCCTGATGGCCGGTGTCCTCGCCCGTCTCGCCGATCTCACCGGCGACCCGTCCATTGGCATCGCCGCGCCGAGCGCGAACCGGTTCGGCCGGGTGAGCCCGACTTCGGCAGCCCACGTCGTCGAGGAGCTCGCTGACCTGATGACGGACGACGACGTCGTGCTCGACGGCGGCGAATGCCGGGTGGGGCTGGAGTCGACGATCATCGACTGCACCGGTGATGGACCCCTGCTGCTTCGACCCGGTGCGGTCACCACCGATGACGTCACGCGCATCACCGGGCTGCGCTGCCCCGCCGGGTCGACCATTCGCGCATCGGGCACCCTCGCCTCGCACTACTCGCCCGCGGCCAGCGTCCGACTCATCGCCGCAGCCGACCTTCCATACCCAGTCGGGGAGCCAGCCCAACGGGATCGGCCCACGCTCGGACTGCTCGCGATGGCTGAGATCGCGACGCCCGCTGGCGTCGTCCGTCTCGCGGAGCCACGGACCACCGACGAGTACGCGCGCATCCTCTACTCGGCGCTGCGAGAGGCCGATGCCCTCGGGCTTCAGCACGTGCTCGCCGTCGCCCCTGCGCCAGGGGGCGTGGGCGCCGCCGTCATCGACCGGCTCACACGGGCCGCCCACGGCGAGTAGGCGGGGCGGAGCCGAGACGCTGCCGGCACGCACCGTGCAGTCGCAGAACTAGTCGTAGCCGAGCTCGTGGAGGCGATCGTCGTCGATCCCGAAGTGGTGCGCCACCTCGTGCACGACCGTGATCCGCACTTCCTCGATCACGTCTGCCAGGTCATCGCAGATTGCCATCGTCGGGCGGCGGTAGATCGTGATGCAGTCAGGAAGGGCCCCGAAGTAGGACCCGTCGCGCTCGGTGAGGGGGATGCCGGTGTAGAGCCCGAGCAGGTCGGGCTCGTCAGCAGGCGGGTCATCCTCGACGACGATCACGACGTTGCTGAGCAGGGCGGTGAGCTCCTTCGGGATCCCGTCGAGCGCCTCTCCGACGAGATCCTCGAACTGCTCAAGCGGCACATCGATCACGGCTCATTATGGCCGGG
>JBMOKH010000178.1:0-4629 GCA_049315365.1 Candidatus Nanopelagicales bacterium | reverse complement strand
ACAGGCCGAATGCGGCGGGGGAGTTGAACGGCAGCAGCTCAAGGGGTGTCGTGTTGCCGTACGCGTCCGACGGAAGGTTCTCGCCGCCGGACGCGAGGTGGTCGCTGAGCTCGACCATGTAGTCGGCGTCCTCCTTCGGGACCCCGAGGATGTCGACGATGACCCGGATGGGGAGCGGTGCCGCAATTGCCGGGACGATGTCGACGTCGCGGGCCGCGATGGCATCGTCGAGCAGTTCGACGGCGATCGCCCGGGTGGCCTCCTCGTAGTTGCGCACCTTGCGTCCGGTGAACGCGGGGATGCCGAGCTTTCGCAGCCGAACGTGCTCGGGCGGATCGGTGTCGATGATCGAGCGCCGGGCATCCATGGCCTCCTGGGGGAGGTCCCAGAGGTTCGTCATTCCCGTTGCGCTCGAGAATGTCTCGGGGTCGCGGGTGACGGTGACGAGGTCCTCGTAACGGGTGACGGCCCAGTAGGGGCGGCCCTCGTATGTCCGTCGCGCAATTGGCTCCTCGCGCCGCATCGACGCGAAGGTAGCGTGTGGGATGCCCTGATCGTAGGTGTCCGGGTCCGTGATGTCGGCGGACACGTCAGCGCCCGTTGCCCGGCACGATGACGAACCGACCCGACACGTCACCGGCATGGAGCCTGTCGTGGGCGGTCTGGGCGTCGTCGAGGCCGATGACCTCGATGTTCGAATGCAGGGGGTGCTGCTGAGCGAGGGCGACGAGCTCGCCCAGTTGCGCTCTCGTGCCCCAGATTGAGGTCATGAAGCGGGCTTCATGCGGGACCTTGCCGAAGCCGAACGGGATGCTGCCGCCGTAGAGCCCGACCACCACGGCAATGCCCTGCCGGGCAACGTGCGCGGCAGCTGCTTCGAGGGTTGCGTCCGCTCCGACGAAGTCGACGACGGCGGTGAACAGGCCCTCCGCCTCTCCCGGGGCGACCGCGAGGTCGGCGCCGAGCTCGAGTGCGAGGCGGCGCTTCTCGGCGGAGGAATCGACGACGACAACCTCGGCGTCCGAGCGAATCTTCAGGAACTGCAGCCCGTATTGCCCGAGGCCGCCTGCGCCCAGGACAAGGGCACGCGGCTTACTGGCCGAGGCGAGGTAGGTGAGGGTGTGATCGACCGCACGATAGGCGGTGAGGCCCCCGCACGCGAGGGGCGCGGCGTGGGCCGGATCGAGGTCTCCGAGGGGTACGAGGTAGCCGTCGTCGGGGATCGCCATGCGCTCGGCGTAGCCGCCGTCCTTGAATAGTCCGGCCTCAGTGGCATTGGGGCAGATCATTTCCTGGCCCGACGAGCAGGCCCAGCAGTCGGGCTTGCGGCAGCCCCAGCAGGCGTAGACGAGTACCGGTCCGAGCGTGGGATGCAGTCCGGCGACCTCGTGCCCGAGGATGACCGGCAGCACCGTCTGGTAGTCGCCATTGGCGGCATGGAGATCGGAGTGACAGATTCCGCAGGCGAGGATGTCGATGACCGATCCCCCGGGGACCGCGACGGGGTCCGGGACATCCATCTCGGAAAGGGGTGATCCGGGACTGGTGAGCACGACGGCGCGCATTGGGTGTCCTTTCGATCGGGCAGCCAGATCCGGGAAAGCCGCGTCCTGAACCGCCACCGCAGACTACATTTATCAAGTATCTAAAGCCACGGTTTCTGGAGGATTCATGCACGCCCAGGTCTTGGACACAGCCGAATGGGATCGGGTGGCGGCCCTGTGCCGCGACAACGACATCCACACGGTCGAGTGCATCGTGCTCGACACCTGGGGCATCCCGAGGGGCAAGCGGATCCCGACGCGTCAGTTCCTCCGGGGGACCGGCTACGCGATCGCCAACGTCATCTACACCTGGGACCCGACCTGCTTCATCTTCTCGACCCCCTGGGTGAATGAGGCCGACGGCTTCCCCGACATGCACGCCGTGCCCGACCTCGCGAGCTTCCGGATCGCGGGCTGGACGACCGGCGTCGCAATCGTCATGTGCGACACCGTGAACGTCTCGACCGGCGAGCCGATTGAGATGGATGCGCGGAACATGCTCAAGCGGCAACTCGCGAGGTTCTCCGCGATGGGCTTCGACGTGAACGCGGCCACCGAGCTCGAGTGCCACTTCTTCAACGAGGACTGGTCACCCCTCTACGACGACATCAACTGCTACTCCATCGCGCGCGGCGCCGAGATGGAGTCGTTCATGCTCGACATCCGCGAGGCGCTCCGCAAGACCGGCATCGAGGTGGAGGCCTGCAACGTCGAGTACGGCCCGGGCCAGACTGAGATCAACCTGCGCTACGGCCCACTCATGGAGATGGCCGACGCGACCGTCTACTTCAAGTACATCGTTCGCACGGTAGCCAAGCGACACGGCATCAACACCACCTTCATGGCAAAGCCCTTCCTGCTCGAGGCCGGCAACGGCATGCACGTTCACCAGTCGTTGTCTCGCGACGGAAAGAACGTCTTCGCTGAGCGAGACGAGGATTCAGTGATCGGCAACAGCCTCATGCGCAGGTACCTGACCGGCCTGCTCGCCCACAACAAGGAACTCCAGCTCATCATGACCCCGACCATCAGCGGCTACAAGCGGGTGCAGGACTACTCCTTCTCGCCGACCCAGGTCACCTGGGGCCTTGATCACCGGCTCGTCGGAGTGCGGTCCATCATCGGGGCCGGGGCGGGCAACCGCCTCGAATCACGGTGGGCTGCCGCTGACGCGAACCCGTACCTAGTTCTCGCGGGCGTGCTCGGCGCCGGCATGGACGGCATTGAGCACGACTACGCACTCATGGACCAGGTCATTGGCGACCCCCATGTCGATGACCGTTGGGAGCGCCTCCCGGTCGATCTCGAGGGCGCAATCGCCAATTTCGATTCGCCGTTCACCCGCAGCGTCTACGGCGATGTGTTCGTTGATAACTTCATCATCATGCAGACCCGAGAGGCCGAGGAGTTCCGGCAGCATGCCGATCAGTCGAGCCCGGACGTCACCGACTGGGAGATTAAGCGCTACCGGGGCGTCATCTAGATGGGCGAGCAGCGGGCGGTGCTCCTCATCAGCCACGAGCCGGAGGCGGCGCCCGGCATGATCGGCGCGATGCTGCGCGAGCGCGGCGTCGACGTCCGGACCCACGTGGTCCTCGCCGATCCGGCGAACCCGAGCATCGACTTTCCTGATCCGACCCAGTTCGACGCTGTCATCGCCTTCGGGTCCTTCTCGAACGCCTATGCAGAGCACTCGAGGCCATGGGTGGCGGCGGAGATCGACTACATCACGAGGCTGATGGAGTTGAGCGTCCCGTATCTCGGCGTGTGCTTCGGGGGTCAGCTTCTCTCGGAGGCGCTCGGCGGCTCGGTCGAGCGGGCACCGGAGGGCCGCGACGAGATCGGGGTCGTCACCATCGGCGATGTGTCAGGCCTGCCGATCCCCTCCGGCCCATGGTTCACCTGGCACGAGGACCGGATCCTCCTGCCCGAGGGGGTCGAGGTGCTCGCTCGCAATGACAATGCCGTCCAGCTCTTTCGCCAGGGCAATGCGGTCGGCACGCAGTTCCACCCCGAGGCCGACGTTGAACTCGTCTCGCAGTGGCTGCGCATCGGCCCTGACCACGTGCCGGCGCGCACGAGTGCCGCAGAGCTGCTCGGTGACCTCACGGATCAGGCTGAGGTGCTGCGGCGCAACTGCGAGCAGCTCGTCGACTGGTTCTTCACCGACGTCGCCGGAGCACCGGTGTGACGGCTCCGCTCGCCGGCATCGTCGTCGTCTCGCTCGAGCAGGCGATCTCCGCTCCCTTCGCGACGCGGCAGCTCGCCGACCTCGGTGCCACCGTCATCAAGGTCGAGCGACCCGGGGGTGACTTCGCCCGCCACTACGACGGTGATGTGCAGGGGGAGTCTGCCTTTTTCGTGTGGGCCAATCGGGGCAAGCAGTCGGTGGTACTCGACATCAAGGTGCCGGATGATGCCAAGACCTTCTTTTCCCTGATCGCCGGCGCCGACGTCTTCGTCCACAACATCTCACCCGATGCCGCCGAGCGTGCGGGCATCGGCGCTGAGCAGCTGCACACGCGGTTCCCCGGCCTCATCGCCTGCGAGATCTCGGGCTACGGCGCCGGGGGCCCGCGCAGCGCGGACAAGGCGTATGACCTGGCCGTGCAAGCCGAAGCAGGTGCCTTCTCGGTGACCGGGGGCGAGGAGATGTCGAAGGTGGGGTTCTCGGTTGCCGACATCTCCGCAGGCATGTATGCGATGAGCGGAGTGCTCGCAGCCCTCGTGCGGCGGGAGCGCACCGGCGAAGGGGCCGCGATCTCCGTGTCGATGCTCGACTCCCTGGTCGAGTGGATGTCAGGGCCGCTCTACGCCGCGGTGCACGGCAAGGGTCAGGCGCCGAGGACGAGTCGGCGTCACTATGCGATCGCTCCCTACGGAACCTTCGCGCTTGCGAGCGGCAGAACCGTCCTCATCGCCATCCAGAATGACCGCGAGTGGCAGCGGATGGCCGAGATCGTCCTGGCGGACAGTGGCTTGGCGACCGATGAGCGGTTTGCGACCAATGCGGCCCGCATTGCCAACGTTGAAGAAACCGAGGCGATTGTCGGTGAGGGACTCCGGTCGGTTTCGGACGACGACG
>JBMOKH010000177.1:0-4643 GCA_049315365.1 Candidatus Nanopelagicales bacterium | reverse complement strand
ATCGTCGATGCGATGAAGACCATGAAGGTCAGCACCATCGTCGGCGACCTGGACTGGACCACCGGCCCGGTGCCGAACGTGGCGAAGACCCCGCTGACCGGCGGCCAGTGGCGCAAGACCGATGGCGGGGCCTTCCCGTGGGATCTGGTCATCGTGTCGAACTCCATCGCACCGATGGTCCCGACCGGCGGCACGGTCGAGCCGCTCAAGTAGCACGGTGGTCGGGGTGGATGGCTCAGGCCGTCCACCCCGACCAGCACCACCGTTCGGCATGCCAGTTCGATCGCATGCATGGAAGATCCACCGTGCCCACGGGGCACCGAGGCTAGAGCAGGGGTGAGCGCGAATGAGCGAGATGCTCGAGGTTCGTGGCCTGTCGAAGAGGTTCGGCAATGTCGTGACGGCCGAGGATGTCACCTTTGACGTCAAGGAGGGGACTGCGCTCGGCATCGTCGGGCCCAACGGGGCCGGGAAGTCGACCCTGCTGTCGCTCATCACCGGCGTACTCCCGTCCGACTCCGGGACTATCACCTTCGACGGGCGGAACATCACCTCGGAGAGCGCAGCCTCGCGAACGAAGGCGGGCATCGCCCGCTCCTTTCAGATCCCGCGGCCCTTCATCGACATGTCGGTCTTCGAGAACGTCTATGTCGGGGCGACCTTCGGCGGAGGATTCCATGGCCAGGTCGGCTACGAGGTAGCGGTTCGCGCCCTCGAGACCACCGGCCTCATGCACCTTTCCGAGAAGCCGGCCGGGCAGCTGCGGCTTCTCGACCGCAAGCGGCTCGAGCTCGCTCGCGCCCTCGCGACGAATCCCCGCCTCATCCTCCTTGACGAGATAGCGGGGGGCCTTACCGAGAAGGAGCTGCCCCCGCTCATCGACCTCATCAGGGGCCTGCGCGACTCCGGGGTCACGGTCGTGTGGATCGAGCACATTGTTCACGCGCTGACTGCGGTCGTCGACGAGCTCATGTGCCTGGCCCTCGGGAGGGTCCTGGCGATCGGCGATCCGCAGGAGGTCATGCGCAGCCCCGAGGTAATCGAGGTCTACCTCGGCTCGACGTTCGACCTGGGCGAGGCATCATGAATCTCCTCGAAGTCGACGCGATCGACGTCCACTACGGCGACTTTCAGGCGCTCTACGGCGTCAGCGTCGAGGTTGCCGCGGGCGAGACCCTCGCGATCATCGGTGCGAACGGCGCCGGCAAGTCCACGCTGTTGAAGGCCCTCGCCGGCCTCATGTCGCCGACGACCGGTTCCATCGCCTTCGAGGGGCGCGACGTCACCGTCATGCCGAGTTTCAAGCGGGTCGGGCTCGGCATCGCGCTCACCCCGGAGGGTAGGCGCATCTTCCCAAGCCTGAGCGTCGAGGAGAACCTGCTCGTTGGCGGGCACACGCGGCGCAAGGGCCCGTGGAATCTCGCGAGCGTCTACGAGGCATTCCCGCTCGTCGCCGACCGCAGGGATCGCATCGGGATCCACCTGTCCGGCGGGGAGCAGCAGGCCGTCGCGATCGGCCGGGCGCTCATGAGCAACCCGAGCCTACTGCTCCTCGACGAGGTATCCCTCGGCCTCGCACCGGTCGTCGTCGAGCAGATCTACGCGGCGCTGCCCGCGATCACCTCAGCCGGCACGACGGTGCTCGTCGTCGAGCAGGATGTCAATCAGGCGCTGAAGGTCTCCGATCGGGTGCAGTGCATGCTCGAGGGCCGCACCGTCCTCGAGGGTCCGGCGGGCTCACTGACCCGCGACCAAATCGCGACCGCGTACTTCGGGATCTAGGAGGCTGCCGTGGAATGGCTAAATGCGGTCCTGCAGGGAATCCTGCTCGGCGGCCTGTACGCATTGCTCGCGGCGGGCCTGTCACTGATGTTCGGCGTCATGCGAATCGTGAACCTCGCGCACGGCGTGCTCGCCGTCGTCGCTGCGTACCTCGGGTACTTCCTCGTCGACAAGCTCTCCGTTCCCGCGTTCCTCTGCATCATCATCGTGATCCCGGTGATGGCCGGAATCGGCTACGTCCTGCAGCTCGGACTCCTCAACCCCGCCCTCGCACGAGGGGGCCTCGCGCCGATCCTCGTGACCTTCGGCCTCGCGGTCGTCGTCACGAATCTGCTCCAGCAGTTCTTCTCCGCCGACACGCGATCCATCCAGACGGGAGCGATCGCCACCGACAGCATCCAGATCACCGGCGACATCGCAGTCGGGGTGTTCCCGCTCCTCACCTTCGTCGTCGGCGTCGTCGTGATCGCCGGGTTGCAGGTCTACCTCTCGCGATCCCGGACCGGAAGGGCGATGCGAGCGGCCAGCGACGACAAGGAGGCCGCCCAGCTCATGGGCATCGACAACCGCCGGATCTACGCCATCGCAACGGCCATCGCGCTCGGAGTCGTCGGACTCGCCGGCGTGTTCCTCGGCATGCGAACCCAGTTCAGCCCGACCTACGGTGACGCCACGCTGATCTTTGCGTTCGAGGCCGTCATCATCGGCGGGCTCGGATCGCTGTGGGGCACGCTCATCGGCGGCGTTGTCCTCGGAGTGGCGCAGGCGGTTGGCGCCCAGATCAATCCCGCCTACGGCATCCTCGCGGGCAATCTCGTCTTCCTCGCGATCCTTGCCTTCCGACCGACCGGCTTGCTGCCGAAGGCGGTGAACTCATGACGATCGAGCAGTCGACCAGTGCGCCCGTGAAGGTCAGGCGTGCGACGAAGTCATCATGGGCCGGGCTCGCGGTCATCACGCCGGTGCTCATCCTGCTCGCGATGGGCCCGTACATCCTGGGCCGGGGCCTACAGCAGAACCTCGTCATCATGTTCTCGCTCATCGTGCTGGGCACCATGTGGAACCTGCTCGCCGGCTATGGCGGGATGGTGTCGATCGGGCAGCAGGCCTACATCGGCATCGGCGCCTATGGCCTCGTCTACATCGCGGACACGGTCGGCATCGACCCCTTCCTCGCCGTCCCGATCGCCGTGGTGATCGCCGGCGCCCTGTCGCTGCCGATCTCGTTCCTCGCCTTCCGGCTCTCGGGAGGCTACTTCGCGATCGGCACCTGGGTGATCGCCGAGGTCGTCAAGCTCGTCGTCGATCAGATGGATGTCCTCGGCGCCGGGTCAGGGGTGTCATTCATGGCGATCACCGACCTGTCCCCCGGGCGCCGGATCGCCTACGTCTACTGGCTGTCGCTCATCGCGGTCGTGGTGGCGGTCGGCGTCACGTACCTGCTCATGCGCTCGCGCCTGGGGCTCGGGTTCACGGCGATTCGCGACGACTCGGTCGCCGCGGGCTCGCTGGGCGTCCGCGTCACGCGAAGCAAGCGGATCGTCTACGTGATCGCGGGGATGGGGTGCGCGCTGGCGGGTGCGATGATCGCCGCGAACACCCTGCGGGTGCAGCCGGAGTCCATCTTCAGCGTCGAGTACTCGGCGTACATGATCTTCATCGTCGTCATCGGCGGCATCGGCACGATCGAGGGTCCGATCGTGGGAGCGATCGTCTTCTTCGCCCTTCAGCAGTGGCTGTCCGATTACGGTGTCTGGTATCTCGTCATCCTCGGCCTGCTCGCGATCATCATCACCCTGCTGCTCCCGCGGGGCATCTGGGGCCTCATCTCCGGCAATGGGCGCATCCGCCTGTTCCCCGTCGGATACCGCCTGGTCAACCCGCTCGAGCGGTTCGCGCTCATCAAGGACAAGCCCGCAGTGCCGGACGAGGGAGCATCGAGTGCCTGAGCCAATGACCGAGGACGATCTGACCGATGTCGTGGTGGCCCGCCTCGAGGCCACCCCCGATCCGCGACTGCGCGAGATCACCCAGGCTCTCGTCCGTCACCTGCACGCCTTTGCCAAGGAGGTTCGCCTCACCGATGAGGAGTGGCTCGCCGGCATCTCGTTCCTCACCGCCACCGGCAAGATGTGCGATGAGACACGTCAGGAGTTCATCCTGCTGTCCGACACCCTCGGCTTCTCATCGCTCATCGACCTCATCAACCACTCGGACGTCGAAGCCCTCGCAACGGAGCCGACGATCCTCGGTCCCTTCTATGTGCCGGACTCGCCGGAGCGCGCGTTCGGCGAGTCCATGGTCGAGTACGACGACGGGGGCGAGGTCGCGATCTTCCGCGGGGTCGTCACCGACACGGGAGGCAATCCGCTGGCGGGCGCGCTCCTTGACGTCTGGCAGAACGCGGCGACCGGCTTCTACGCCGTGCAGCAACCAGGTGTCCAGCCCGCCACGAACCTGCGTGGGCGCTACCGCAGCGATGGTGCCGGGCGATACGAGATCAGGACGGTCCGGCCGGTGCCGTACCCGATCCCGGCGGACGGACCGGTCGGCAGGCTGCTGCGCGACACCGGCCGTCACGAGTGGCGTGCGGCGCACATCCATGTCAAGGCTTCGAAGGACGGCTACGAGCCGGTGACGTCGCATGTGTTCGACCGGGCGAGCCGCTACCTTGACTCGGACACGGTCTTCGGCGTGAAGGACTCGCTCATCGAGGATTTCGTTGTTGGACCTGATGGCGTGCTCGTGTGCGAGCACGACATCGTGCTCGCGTCAGCAGCCGTTGAGCTGACCATCGCAGAAGGCTGACGTACCGGCGAACCCGATCACGACCATCGCCAGTGGGATGAGCGGGAGCAGGG
>JBMOKH010000176.1:0-4649 GCA_049315365.1 Candidatus Nanopelagicales bacterium | reverse complement strand
ACATGTCCCCATAATCAGGCCTCACACCCGCTCAACATTGGAGACACGCCCTAGGTCGGGCACCGTTCTCCTTCGTCAGTGAGTGACGAGCGTGATGGACCTCGACAGCGCGCCCAATGGGTCAGGCAGGAGGGAGGCGAACACGCCCTCGGCGGCACCGATGAGGGTGGAGTCGCGCCCAAGGCCCGGTGCCACGACCGTCACCTGCTCCCGTGAGGGTCGGATCGAATTCCCGACCTTGTCGAAGAGGACACCGCTCACCTGAGGCAGGAGATCCGCGAGGTGTCCGCCGAGGACGATCACCTCGGGGTTGAAGATGTTCACGAGGTTGCCGATTCCGGTGCCGAGCCAGTCACCGGCGTCCGCGAGGGACTGCTTCGCCTGCGTATCGCCGAGCTCTGCGGCCCTCACCACGTCGATGACATCGGCCGACTCCGGCGCAAGTCCGGCACCGCGGACGATGGCATCGTGGCCGATCACGGTCTCCCAGCAGCCCCGCGAGCCGCATCGGCACACCTCGCCGAGCGGGTTCATGACCATGTGGCCGACCTCGCCTCCATAGCCGCCCGCGCTCGACATGAGCCGGCCGTCGAGGACGATTCCGCCGCCCACTCCGACTTCACCGGAGAGGTAGATGACGTTTCGCGACCCTGCGGCGGCACCTCGCACATGCTCGGCAACCGCCCCGAGGTCGGCATCGTTGCCGATCACGGTGGCCGGAGCGTCACCGAACTCGGATCTCAGCGCCTCAGTGACGAGATCACCCAGCGGCACATCAACCCATCCGAGGTTCGGCGCGAGGCGAACGAGACCATCGCTCAGGTCAACGATGCCGGGAACGCCGACGCCGGTGCCGATCCACCGCGCGCCCTCCGGCACTGAGGCTGCGAGCACATGAGCCATGGAGACCATCTGCTTGACCCCCACGGACGGCTTGAACCCCGTACGCCGGTGAACCTGCTCCTCGCGTGCAAGGACCCGGCCGCCGAATCCGACGACTGCGCCCACAATCCGCTCGACGCGCACATCGAATGCGATCGCCACAGCCGACTCTGCCACCGGCGCGACCACGAGTGACGGACGGCCAACGCTGCCGGTTGCCCCGGCCTGCTCAACGACAATCCCTGCGTCGGCAAGCTCAGCGACGAGCACGCCAACCGTGCTTCTGTTGAGACCGGTGAAGGCCACGAGGTCGGAGCGGCTAGCCGGGCCGCCGACATGCAACCGGCGCAGGATCCGCGCGAGGTTATTGCGGCGGACCTCGTCCTGCGTTGCCGCTGAGAGGGCCACCATATGGGTATCGCTACCTGCCTGATGCCGATGAGCGTCGGCGCGACAGCGCATCGACGCTCGCAGCAACAAGCAAGACCCCACCGGTGACGACGTACTGGATGCCAGACTGGGAGGTGATGAGCGGAAGGCCGTTCGCGATGACCGCGACCACGAGGCCACCGACGATCGCGTCAACGACCCGCCCTCGACCGCCGAACAGCGAGGTACCGCCGATGACCGCAGCGCCGACCGCGAACAGCAGGGTCTGCGCCCCGCCTGTTGTCGGGGACACGGAGTTATCGCGTGAGGCGAGGAGGACGCCCGCGACGGCAGCGAGGGTCGAGCAGATCATGAAGCAGGTGATCTTGATGCTCGACACCTTGATGCCTGCGCGTCGCGCAGCCTCGGTGTTGCCACCGACCGCGTACACGTGGCGTCCGAACGAGGTCCGGCTCAGCAGGAAGGTGAGCCCCACGAGGAGCACGAGCACGACGAGCACAGCCCACGGCACGCCCTGGATGATCGGGATGCACCCGACCGGCTCATTCGGTGGGCCCATGACCACGCAGGACTGCTTGCCCACGCGGACGATCTGGCGCTCGCCATTGAGGAGGTAGACCGCCACCCCGAGCATGATGCCGATGGCGATGAGCTTCGCCGCCCAGACGGTGGTTGACGAGCTCAGCAGGCCAGCTGACCGGCGGGACCTGATCGCCCGCATGGTCACTGCGCCGTAGCCGACCACAACAATCGCCGCGAGGAGCCAGCCCGTCCAGACCGGCATGTTGCGATTCATGATCGCGAGGAGGAAATCACTTTGGATCGGGATCGTCCCGCCCTCGCCGATGATGAGGAGCATGACACCTTGAAGGCCTAGGAACGCCGCGAGGGTCACCACGAAAGACGGGATGCCCAGACGTGCGACGAGCAGTCCGATGAGCAGGCCGATAAGGGTGCCGGTGAGAAGGCCCGCACCAAGCGCGAGCGGCCAGACCAGGCCCCACTTTGTCAAGGTGACAGCGAGGACCGCGGCAGAGGTTCCTGCAGCGAAGCCCGCGGAGAGGTCGATCTCACCCAGCAGGAGAACGAACACCAGGCCCATCGCCAGAACGATGATCGCGGTTCCCTGATTGAGCAGGTTCGCGAAATTCAGGGCCGTGAAGAAGGTGCCACTCTCGAGCACGCTGAAGAGGGCCACCAGCACGATGAGGCCGAGGACAGCGGGGAGCGAGCCGACGTCACCGCCCCTCACCCGCCTGTAGTAGTCGCCCAGCGCCCGGCCGATGCCGGCGGTGTCGCCGGCCTCCGGGATGTCGACGTCGGTGGTCTGTGGCGCGCTCATGCGACGGCTCCGTTCGAGAGAACCTCTGGTTGCACGCCAAGGTCACCGCTGCGACCCGAGGTGATGAGCTCGACGACCTGCCCGTGGGTGACGTCCTTCTTGTGAACCTGCGCCGCCATCATCCCGAGGTAGAGGCAGGCGATGTTGTCGGCGACCTGGAAGACGTCGTTCATGTTGTGAGAGATGAGGATGACCGCGAGGCCCTTGTCTGCAAGGCGCCTGACGAGATTGAGCACCTGCTCTGTCTGCGCGACACCGAGTGCTGCCGTGGGCTCGTCGAGAATGACGAGTTTCGAATTCCATAGGACGGCACGGGCGATCGCCACGGTCTGTCGCTGGCCTCCTGAGAGGCTCGACACCTGCTGGCGCACTGATTTCAAGGTGCGGACGGACAGCCCGGCGAGGGTTTCCTTCGCACGACGCTCCATGGTGATCTCATCGAGGATGATGCCCTTTTTCTCCTCGCGGCCCAGGAACATGTTGTGGACGACGTCGAGGTTGTCGCAGAGGGCGAGGTCCTGGTACACGACCTCGATACCGAGAGCATTGGCCTGCCGTGGCTCATGAACGCTCGCCGCCTTGCCTTCGAAGAGGTACTCACCCGAATCGAAGGAGTGGATACCCGCCACCCCCTTGATAAGGGTGCTCTTGCCGGCGCCGTTGTCGCCTACCAGAGCAGTCACCTGACCGGGATACGCGTTGAGGTCGACATCCCGAAGGACATGGACGGCACCGAAGCTCTTGTTCACGCCTCGGAGCTCGAGGATTGGCGCGGGATTCGTCATGGGGTCACTTTCTCGCAGGTACGGGTGCATGCGGGGCGAAATGCACCAAGTGCGACGTCTTTGGATGTGCCGGTGGGGACGGGCGACACGCGCCCGTCCCCACCGTCGATCGAATTACTTGACGCCGTACTTCTCGCAGGCAGCCTTGAGCTCATCGGTCGTGCAGAGCTTGTCAGCGGTGGTGAAGCCGTCAGCGACAACATCCTTGACCGTTTCGGCAGTGATGCCGACCGGGACGAGGAGGACGCTGGGGACATCCATGCCCGACTCGCTGTCGGCGGTAACGCCGGTTGCGAGTGCATCTGCGCTGGCCTGATCGCCATTGCTGAGCGCGATCGCGAGTGCAGCAGCGGCCTCAGCCTCAGCCTTGATGGCCTTGTAGACGGTCATGCACTGGGTGCCGAGGAGCACGCGCTGCAGGCCCTCGTCGGTCGCATCCTGACCGGTGACCGGGATCTTGCCGGCCTGGCCGTTGCGATCGAGGACGGCGATTGCCGCGCCACCGAGACCATCATTCGCCGAGGCAACGCCGACGAAGTCGCCGTTCGCCTTGGTGTACATCTGCTCGAAGATGGTGCCGGCCTTGGTGTTATCCCAGTCCGGGACAGCCTGATCGTCGGCGATGGTGTAGCCAGCGTCGGTGACGACCTTCTCGTAGCCCTGCTTGAACAGCGTGGCGTTGTTGTCGGTCGGTGAGCCGTTGAGGAGCGCAACCGGGCCGTCCATGTTGCCGTTGTCCTGCATGCACTTGACGAGGCCCTCGCCGATCTTGGTGCCGACTGCCACGTTGTCGAAGGACACGTAGTAGTTGGAACCGCCACCGAGGGTGAGACGGTCGTAGTCGATGACCGGGACGCCCTGAGCCGCTGCCTTGGCGACAACTGCGGCAGCCGACGGGCTGTCGAGGTTGACGATGAGGAGCGCGGTCACGCCGCTGGCCAGCATCTGGTCGGCGATCGTCGCGAACTTGGCCTTGTCGCCATTGGCGTTCTGGATGTCGAACTCGACACCGGCCGCCGTGAACGCATCACCGAGGAACTTGCGGTCAGCGGTCTCCCAGCGAGCCGACGACGCGGCGTCGGGGAGGATGACACCCACCTTGGCGGTCGCTGCAGGCGCAGCCTCCGAGGCAGCGGGGGCTGCCGAGGACGCAGCGGGGGCCGCTGAGCTCTCGGTGCTGGTGCTTGATCCGCCGCAGGCGGAGACGAGCAGTGCGGCGGCCGCGAGGCCTGCAACTACTCCGTAGATCT
>JBMOKH010000013.1:0-20754 GCA_049315365.1 Candidatus Nanopelagicales bacterium | reverse complement strand
GGCAAGGCTCCTGGTGGAGCGGTCTCCCGGGCGTCGTCTACCTCATTGCGCTCGTCCTGCTCCCCCTCATCCTCATCTTCATCTACTCGTTCCTGAGCCGCGCGAAGCTCGGTGTCGGGGTCAAGTGGCAGTTCACCCTCACCCCCTACACCGAATTGCTGTACAGCGAGTCCCTGTCAGGGGGCCGGTCATTCGATCCGACCTACCTGCAGATCATCGCGAACTCCTTCTGGTACGCGATCATCACGAGCGTTGTCTGCCTCGCCCTGTCGATCCCGATCGCGATGTGGCTCGCGACCCGCCCGCCCGAGCGCCGGACGGCCCTGGTCTTCGCCGTCACGATCCCCTTCTGGACAAGCCTGCTCATCCGCACCTACTCATTCATCATCATCCTCAACGACAACGGCCCGATCAACGGATTCCTCAAGGGCATCGGCATCATCGACGAGCCGATCGCGATGCTCTACACGCCGTTCGCCACGGTCGTCGGGCTTGTCTACACGTTCCTGCCCTTCATGATCCTGCCCATCTACGCGAGTGCAGAGCGCTTCGACTTCCGGCTGGCGGAGGCCGCATACGATCTCGGCGCGGCCAAGTGGACGGTCCTGCGCCGCGTCGTCCTGCCGAGCATCAGGCCGGGGATCATCGCAGGCATGGTCCTCGTCTTCATCCCAGCGCTCGGCTCCTACCTCGCACCCGAGCTCCTCGGCGGCGGCAAGACCTCGATGATCGCCAATGTCATCGCCGCCCAGTTCGGGGCCTCCCGGAACTGGCCCTTCGGCGCTGCCCTCTCCGTCCTGCTCCTCGTCATCACCCTCTTGGTCCTCGTCGTGTTCGCCGTCGTAGCCAAGCGCGCGAGCCGGGCAGCGGGCCGAGGCGGATGGGAGGCCCTCATATGACGACCCACAGCACGAAGACAACCGACGGCACGAAGACAACCGACGTCAAGCCGACGATGCGCCGGCAGCGACGCAGTCGCCGCGGGGTCGGGGTCGGCCTTAGGGACTTCCCGACCTTCAAGGCGGTGTCCTACCTCGTCTTCGCATTCCTGTACCTGCCGCTCGTCTTCGTCGTCGCGTACTCGTTCAACTCCAACCGCGTCGTGAGCGTGTGGCGCGGCTTCACCTTCTCCTGGTACTCAGAGGTGCTCGGCAACGACGACATCCAGCGCGCGCTGTTCAACTCGCTGAGAATCGGCGTCGTCGCGACGGTGGTCTCGGTCGTGCTCGCCACCGGCCTCGCGATCGGATTGCTCACGATGGCCCGCGCAGGTCGCACCTTCGCATGGACCCTCATCGGCGCACCCCTCATCATCCCCGAGATCGTGTTCGCCATCGGCACCCTCGCACTGTTCGTCCAAAGTCGCATTCCGCTCGGCGTCAACGCCATCACGCTGGCCCACATAGCCTTCTGTGTCCCGTTTGCACTCCTGCCGATCCGTGCCAGGCTTCGCGGCGTCGACCCCGCGGTGTACGAGGCCGCCGCTGATCTCGGGGCAGGCGAGTTCACGATCTTCCGGCGCATGACGCTGCCGCTCCTCGCCCCTGGCATCATTGCCGGTGCGCTCCTCGCTTTCATCATCAGCCTCGACGACTTCATCGTGTCGTACTTCCTAGCCGGCCCGGGCGGCACGACCCTGCCCGTATACATCTTCGGGATGATCCGCAACGCCGTTACGCCCGGGGTTAACGCACTGTCCACCCTCATGCTCGTAGCGAGCATCCTCATCGTTTCACTGTCCTATTTGTTGGCCCGAAAAAGGAGATAAGGAATGACCCGAATGAAGACAAGACGCGGATTCGCCGCTGCGGTCGCCCTCAGCGCCGCCAGCGTCATGATCCTGGCTGGTTGCGGAGGCGAGGCCACCCCGGCAGGCGCCGGCGCGACCGAGCCTGCTGCACCGGCGGCAAGCCCGACCGCTGCCTCAGCGCCCGCAGCAGACTTCCCGACAGCGAACGGGGGTGAGCTCAACCTCTACAACTGGACCGACTACATCTCGCCGGAGGTTCTCAAGCGTTTCGAGACCGAGACAGGCATCAAGGTCAACCTCGACAACTTCGACTCGAACGAGACCTTGCTCGCCAAGCTCCAGGCCGGTGGCGCCAACTACGACGTCATCGTCCCGAGTGACTACATGGTCGCCCAGATGATCGAGCTCGGCCTGCTCGAGCAGGTGAATCCCGCATCATTCCCCAACGGCAAGAGCATCAAGCCCGCATTCCTCGACGTCTACTTCGATCAGGGACGCGGCTACACCGCGCCGTACATGTACGGCACCACCGGCATCGCCTATGACCCGAGCAAGACCGGTGGGCCGATCACGAGCTGGGCGGACTTCTTCTCACCAGACAGCCCGGCCGCCGGCAAGATCGGCACGCTCAACGACCAGGTCGAGGTGATCCACGCGGCACTGCGTGCCGTCGGTGCCCAGCCCTGCTCAACCGACAAGGCCGACTACATCAAGGTCGAGAGCCTGCTCGCGGGCTGGAAGCCCGGCGTTGCCGTCATCAACTCCGACGGCGTGATCGGCCGCATGGCCAGTGGCGAGCAGTCAATGCACATGATGTGGAACGGTGCCTTCCACCGCGCCAAGGCCGACAATGCCAGCCTCGAGTACGCCTTCCCGTCAGAGGGGCTCAATCTCTGGCAGGACAATTTCGCGGTGCCGGTCGGAGCCCAGAACGTCGACAACGCGAAGATCTTCATCAACTGGATGATGGATCCCGCGAACATCGGTGAGGCCACGAACTTCGTCGGCTACGACAACGGCATCACCGGTTCCGACGCCTTCATGCTTCCCGAGATCGCCAGTGACCCCGCGGTCGTCATGTCGCCGGAGACCGCAGCCCTGGCAAAGCCGACCCCGGGCTGCCCGGTCGAGGCCATCGACCTGTACGACCAGGTCTGGACCACCTTCAAGAAGTAGCGCAATCGAAGAGGCAACTCACGTGGGTGACCACGTCTGGGTGCCGTTGCATGCTCATCGCGACGGCACCCAGACGCTGGCACCCATACGATGGCGCCACGTCAGCCAGACCGTCACCGCACGCACCTCGCCAACCGGATCGGAGCACCGTGAGCACGCCCAGCCAAGCACAGGTCACCCTCATTGAGAATGCCGTCGTATGGACCGGCCGGCAGATCCCGGGGACCGCTGACTATGCCGTCACCGATGCCATCGCGCTCGTCGGTGATCGTGTCCTCGCGCTCGGTCAATCAGCGCGCTCGATGGCGGCCGACCACGTCATCGACGCCCAGGGCGGGTTCATCTGCCACGCCTTCGGCGACGGCCATGTGCACTCCATCTTCGGCGGCCTTGAGCAGCAGTTTGCGCCGGTTCGCGGCCATGACGACCCGCAGGGGATAGCCCGGGCCGTCGGCGAGTGGGCCCGGGCGCACCCCGAGGTCCCATGGATCAGGGGCGAGGGATTCGACCACACACTTGCGCCGAGTGGGGTCTTCCACGCGGCCTGGCTCGATGCCGAGGTCGCTGACCGTCCGGTTGTCCTGCGGGCCACCGATTACCACACCGTCTGGGTGAACAGCGCGGCTCTGCGGCTCGCAGGCTACGAGCGCGGGGTGACCCAGCCGCACGACGGGGAGATCGTCTGCGACGAGTCTGGAGACCCCACCGGAACCCTGCGCGAGTGGGGCGCTTGGCGTCCGGTCTATGACCTCATGCCAGAGGTGCCCGTCGAGATGCGGATGGCGGCCATCGAGCACGCTGCTCGCTCATTCGCATCGTCCGGGCTGGCCTGGGTGCAGGATGCCTGGGTCGAGCGCGCCGATGTCGGCACCTGGATCGAGGCGTCCACGCGGGGCCTCCTCACCTTCCGCGCCGACCTCGCGCTGTGGGCCGACCCGAACTCATGGCGCGATCAGCTCGCCGGCTTCTCCGAGGACCGCGCACGGGTCGCTGCCCACGGCTCCCCGGCGTTGTCGGCCAATACGGTGAAGTTCTTCGCTGATGGCGTCATCGAGTCAGGCACGGGTGCCCTACTGGAGCCTTACTGCGACTGCCCGCACTCGAAGGGCATGCCGAACTGGGATCCCGCCGAGCTCGCCATGGCCGTCACGGCTATCGATGCCCTCGGGTTCAATGCGCATATCCACGCGATCGGTGATGGCGCTGCGCGCATGGCCCTCGATGCCATCGAGGCCGCGATCATCGCTAATGGACCGCGAGACAGGCGGCCCGTCATCGTGCATCTCCAACTCGTCGACGACGCCGACGTGCCCAGATTCGCGGCGCTGGGCGTTGTCGCGAACTTCGAGCCCTACTGGGCGAAGTTCGATTCCTGGCAGACGGAGTTGACCGCACCTAGGCTCGGCGAACTGCGCACGAGCCGGCAGTACCTCATGAAGACTCTCGTCGACTCGGGGGCAACCGTCTCGTTCGGCAGCGACTGGCCGGTGACCACGTACGCCCCGCTGGCCGGCATCCAGGTCGCGGTCAACCGGCGGATGTCTGCTGATCCGGCAGACGAGCCGTGGCTCCCGGGCGAGCGCGTCAGCGTCGAGCAGGCCCTGGCCGCCTACACATCGGGGGTCGGCTGGCAGACAGCCCAGCTGGACGAAGGACTGCTGCGTCCTGGCGGCCGCGCCGATGTGGTCTGGCTCGCGACGGATCCCCGGACCGTCGATCCGATGGCCATCGAGGAGATCCCGGTTCTGGGAACCTGGTCATCAGGCGTGCGGGTCCACGGGGGCTAGGAATGGCGCTCACCCCGGGCGAGGCTGACCGACTGCTCCTCTACACCCAGGGTCTCCTCGCCCGTGAGCGTCGTGATCGCGGACTTCTCCTCAACGTCCCCGAGGCGACTGCACTCATCGCGAATGCTGTCTGCGAGGCAGCGCGTGACGGCGAGGATCTGGCTTCGGCGCGCGAGGCCGGACGCTCGGTCCTCGGTGCCGGCGATGTCCTTCCCGGGGTCGTCGAGGTCGTCACGGACGTCTCGGTGGAGGCGAGGTTCGATGACGGCACCCGCCTCGTCGTCGTCCGCGACCCGTTCCGGGCATCCGATGACGCGTCGTCGATCGAGGCTCCCCTGACGCATATCCCCTCGACCGGTGTCATCCACGTGGAGAACTGCGCCCTGACTTCGATCGGGCTCACCTCGCACATCCACCTGGCCGAGGTCAACCCGCGGCTTCGGCTCGACCGGGGCTCGGCCTACGGCCACCGCTTGGCGATCCCGAGTGGCGACACCATCTGGATTTCACCCGGCGAGGCCGTCGACCTTCCGATCCGGCCGATCGGCGGGTCGCGCGTCGTCATCGGCAATACCGGGGTCGTCGATGGCTCCCTCGACGATCCCGTGGTGCGTTCACGAGCACTCGAGACGTTGCGCGCCTGCGGATACCTCGACGCTGAGGCCATCAAGGCGACGGGATCACCTTCAGACGTGCCCTCACCCGATGACGCCGTGGCGGCGCTCATCCGGTACCGGGGGGCAATTCAGTGACTGCTCACGCTCGACCCTATGGGCCGATCGACGGAGACTTTGTCGACCTCGGTGACACCGGCCTGAGGCTGCGGATCAGCGGCCGGGTCGCCGACGATAATGACGAGTTCAGGGTCGGCTTCGCGAAGTCGGGCCGCGATGGCATCGGGCTTCGGGGGGCCACCACTGCAGACTCATGCGACCTCGTCATCACGAACGTCATCGTCCTTGATCCGGTCGATGGAGTGCGCGTCGCGAGCATCGGCATACGACAGGGCCGCATCTGCGCGATCGGTCGCGCTGGCAACCCCGACACGAGCGATGGCGTTGATCTCGTCGTCGGGACGAGCACCGTCGTCATCGACGGCGACGGGCTCATCGCGACCCCGGGCGGCATCGACACCCATGTGCACAGCCTGAGCCCGCGCGTTTTCGAGGCTGAGATCTCATCCGGGGTGACAACGGTGATCGGCCAGGAGGCCGGCCCGATGTGGGGCGTCGGGCTCGGCTCGCGCTGGGTCATTGACCGCGCACTTCGGGCAATGGATGCCTTCCCGGTGAACATCGGGCTCCTCGGCCGCGGTTCGTCCTCCGATCCTGATTCGATCCGCGAGTCGCTCCTCGCCCATGCCTGCGGCCTGAAGGTCCACGAGGACACCGGTGCGACCCTCCGCACCATCGACACGGCCCTTCGAATGGCCGATGAGGCCGATGTCCAGGTCGCGCTCCACACTGACGGCCTGAATGAGACCCTCTCGGTCGACGACACGATCGCCGTCGTCGGCGGCCGGGCGATCCACGCCTTCCACGTCGAAGGCTGCGGAGGCGGCCATGCGCCTGACGTCCTGCGCCTTGCCGGGCACGACAACATCCTCACGTCATCGACGAACCCGACGCTCCCCTACGGCGTCAACGCCGTCGAGGAGCATCTCGACATGATCATGTTCTGCCATGGCATGGACGCCGACCGGGCCAGTGACGTGCGGATCGCGCGCGCCCGGGTCCGCGCGGCGACCATGGCCGCCGAGAGCCGCCTGCACGACCTCGGAGTCATCCACATGACCTCTTCGGACGCCCAGGGAATGGGGCGGGCCGGCGAGACCTGGTGGCGCACCTTCGCCCTCGCAGGCGTCGTCGCGGCCGCGGACCCACGGCGAGCCGAGCGCTCGGATTCCGGCGATGACAATGACCGCATCCTGCGCTACCTCGCGAAGATCACCGTCAATCCAGCCATGGTCCACGGCATCACCCGCGAGGTCGGCCGGCTTGCCCCCGGACTCCTCGCCGACATCGTCCTTTGGCGGCCCGAGATGTTCGCCGCGAAGCCGTGGCTCGTGCTCAAGGGCGGCTTTCCGGCGTGGGGGGTTACCGGAGACCCGAATGCGAGCATCGACTCCGCGCAGCCTCTTGTCCTCGCCGAGCAGTTCGGGGCGCTTGGCGCGGCGCCGAGCGACCTGTCGTTCCTGATATCGAATGAGCAGGCGATGGCGCAGGGACCCGCACCGATGGCGCGACGTGCCGTCGCGACATCAGGGTGTCGCACCGTCCGGGCCAGCCACCTAGTCCGGCACGGCGAAGCCGGCGAGGTGCGGGTATCCCCTCAGGGGGACGTCGTCACGTGGAACGGCGAGGTCCTCAGCCTTGAGCCAGTTCGGCAGGTACCACTCTCGCGCCTGCACTTCTGGTAGCCAGCCAGGCCGGCGGCTCAGAAGCGGATCTTCTCCAGTGCCTCGGCGAGGATCGCCGCGCCGTCCTCGTCGGACCGGCGCTCCTTCACGTAAGCGAGGTGGGTCTTGTACGGCTCCACCTTCTGCGGTGACGGCGGATTCGCCTGGTCGGGCCCGGACGGCAGTCCGCAGCGCGGGCAATCCCACTCCTCGGGCACGACAGCATCGGCCGCGAAGCTGGGCTTGGACTCATGTCCCCTCGAGCACCAGTAGGAGATCCAGATGCGCGGGGCGGCATCGCCGCGCTCCGCCTCCCCCATCGGCCCAGCACCAACACGGCTGCCACGAATGGCACTGCCTCCGGCCATGGATGGATCCCTTCGAAACGATCAGTGGTGCACGGGTACTGAGTGAGATCAGGTTGCGGTGCGGACGAGCAGCCCGACCGCCACGATGCTGGCCGCCCACACGAGGCCGAGGCCAACGGTGAGGCGATCGAGGTTTCGCTCAGCGACCGATGAACCGCCAACCGAGGAGGAAACGCCGCCACCGAAGAGATCCGAAAGGCCCCCGCCCTTGCCACGATGCAGCAGGATGAGGACGACGAGCAGGGTGCTCGTGATCACGAGGATCACGGCGAGGACGATGGTGAGGATCTGGACCATTGGGTAAGGATACGGGTCTGGTCAGCCGGCAAGCTCTGCCGGGTGCATTCGGAAACGCACGATCCCGACGAACTCATCCGGATCCAGGCTCGCGCCCCCGACGAGCGCGCCGTCTACATCTACCTTCGACATGATCCCCGCAACGTTTGAGGCCTTCACCGAGCCGCCGTAGAGAACCCGAACCTGCTGCGCCGCCCCTGCGCCCCAAACGTCGCTCACGCGGCCTCTAATCGCCGCACAGACCTCCTGTGCATCATCGGGGGTCGCGACCTCACCGGTCCCG
Organism: Candidatus Nanopelagicales bacterium; assembly: GCA_049315365.1. Lineage (GTDB taxonomy): Bacteria > Actinomycetota > Actinomycetes > S36-B12 > S36-B12 > WLND01. Next base: position 12,695 of record JBMOKH010000013.1, on the reverse strand, counting down.
ATTGCCCAGACCGGCTCGTATGCCACGACGAGGTCCGCGACCTGCTCAGCGGTGAGGCCGTCGAGTGAGCCGTCCAGTTGCTCGAGCACATGCGCGACGTGCGTCCCGGCCTTGCGGATCTCGAGTCCCTCGCCGACGCAGACGATCGGAACGATGCCGGCACCGATGGCCGCTCGCGCTTTCGCATTCACGATGGCGTCGGTCTCGGCGTGATACTGACGTCGCTCACTGTGGCCCACGGCCACGAATGAGCATCCGAGCTTGGCGAGCATGCTCGCGGCAATCTCGCCGGTGTAGGCGCCCGACGCATGCTGCGAGACATCCTGCGCGCCATAGAGCAATTCGTACTTGTCGCCCTCGATAAGGGTCTGCACCGAGCGGATGTCGGTGAAAGGCGGCAGGACCGCGACCTCGACCGCGGCGAAATCGGTCTCGTTAAGCGCGAAGGCCAGTTTCTGGACGAGAGCGATCGCCTCGAAGTGGTTGAGGTTCATCTTCCAGTTGCCGGCCATGAGTGGCTTGCGCTCAGCTGACGTGCGATCGGTCCTTGCCATGATTCAGTGCTCCTCAAGAATGGCGATGCCCGGAAGGGTCTTCCCTTCGAGGAATTCAAGGCTGGCGCCACCACCGGTGCTGATGTGGCCGAAGTCAGCCTCATCGAGCCCGAGCAGCCGGATCGCAGCAGCCGAGTCGCCGCCACCGATCACGGTCATGCCATTCGACGCGGCGAGGGCCTCGGCGACCGCCTGCGTACCTGCGGCGAAAGGCGCCATCTCGAAGACCCCCATCGGGCCGTTCCAGACGACGGTGGCGGCATCGGCGATCTGCTCCGCGAACATCGTGGCGGTCTTCGGCCCGATGTCCAGGCCCCGCCAACCGTCAGGGATGGCATCGGCAGGAACGACCTGCGTGGCGGCATCAGCCGCGAATGCATCGGCGATCACGACATCGACGGGGACGATGAGCGCGACCCCGCTTGCCCTTGCCTGCTCGATGAAGCCCTTCACCGTCTCGACCTGATCAGCTTCGAGGAGGGAATCCCCGACCGAATGGCCGGCAGCCGCGAGGAACGTGAACGCCATGCCGCCACCGATGAGCAGACGGTCGACCCGACCGATGAGATTGCCGATGACGCCGAGCTTGTCGCTGACCTTCGACCCCCCGAGGATGACGACGTAGGGCCGCGCCGGGTCGGCGAGCAACTCCGCGAAGACCGAAGCTTCCTTGTGGACGAGGCGGCCGGCGGCACTCGGCAGGAGCCGGGCGATATCGGTGACCGAGGCCTGCTCGCGGTGCACGACGCCGAAGCCATCGGAGACGTACAGGTCAGCGAGGCTCGCCAGCTCGGCCGCGAGCTCAGCCCGCTCCTGCGGATCCTTGCTCGTCTCCCGCGCGTCAAACCTGATGTTCTCGAGCAGCACGACATCCCCCGGCTCCATTCCGGCGACCATCGCGCGAGCCTGCGGCCCGGTGACGTCAGCGCCGAGGCCAACCGGAGCACCGAGCAGCTCGCTGAGCCGCGCAGCGACCGGCGCGAGGCTCAGCTCAGCGGACGGACCGCCCTTCGGCCGCCCTAGGTGGGCAACGACGACGACCTTCGCCCCCGCCTGGGTGAGGTAGGTCAATGTCGGCAGGCTCGCACGGATCCGACCGTCGTCTGTGATGACGCGAGTGCCGTGAGCACCCTGAGCAAGCGGGACATTGAAGTCGGAGCGCACGAGCACGGTCCGCCCGGCAACCTCTAGGTCGTCGAGTGACTTCACGGCGGTGGCCTAGAGCTTCGAGCCGACGAGGCCTACGAGGTCAACGAGGCGGTTGCTGTAACCCCACTCGTTGTCGTACCAGCCGACCACCTTGAGCATGTTGCCGTTCACGTTGGTGAGCAGGGCGTCGAAGATGCATGAGGCCGGGTCGGTGACGATGTCGCTCGACACGATCGGGTCCTCGGTGTAGACGAGGATGCCCTTGAGGGGTCCCTCGGCCGCTGCCTTCACGACAGCATTCACCTCTTCCCGGGTCGCGGACTTCTTCAGCTCGACCGTGAGGTCGGTGGCCGAGCCCGTCGGGACGGGGACGCGCATCGCATAGCCATCGAGTCGGCCGGCGAGGTGGGGCAGGACGAGGCTGACGGCCTTAGCGGCGCCGGTGGTCGTCGGGATCATGTTGATCGCAGCGGCGCGGGCACGGCGAAGATCACTGTGCGGGAAGTCAAGGATGCTCTGGTCGTTCGTGTAGGCGTGAATGGTCGTCATCATGCCGCGCTCGATGCCGAACGCATCGTCGATCACCTTCGCCATCGGAGCGAGGCAGTTCGTCGTGCATGACGCGTTCGAGATGATGTTGTGGATCGCCGCGTCGTACATGTCGTCGTTGACGCCCATCACGATCGTGATGTCCTCGCCCTTGGCCGGCGCGGAGATGATGACCTTGCGGGCACCAGCGGCGAGGTGCTTGCCGGCAGAGGCGGCATCCGTGAAGAAGCCCGTCGACTCGATGACGATGTCAGCGCCGATCGCGCCCCAGGGCAGGGCCGCCGGATCGCGCTCGGCGAACACCGGCAGGGACTTGCCGTCGACGATGATCGCCCCCTCGCCGGCCGAAACCGAGACTGGCAGGCGGCCGAGGATGCTGTCGTACTTCAGGAGGTGCGCGAGGGTCTTGGTGTCGGTGAGGTCATTGACGCCCACGACTTCGATGTCGGCCCCGCTCGCGAGGATCGCGCGGTAGAAGTTGCGGCCGATACGGCCAAAACCATTGATGCCAACCTTGACAGCCATCTGATTCTCCTCGTGAGCGCCGATATGCAAACGTTATCGCGCAAACTGTATCGAACGCCTGCTGCGCGACCAACCAAGCAGCCGTACCTCAGGTCAGGAGCCGATCATGTCCGGTTCGAGGACGGACTCAGTGTCCGGAATCCCCAGGTCGCTCGCCCGCTTGTCGGCGAGGGCGAGCAGGCGGCGAATCCTGCCAGCGATGGCGTCCTTGGTCATGGGTGGGTCGGCGAGGGCGCCGAGCTCCTCCAAGCTTGCCTGTTGATGCTCGAGGCGCAGGCGCCCTGCGACGAGAAGGTGGTCGGGAATGTCATCGGCGAGGATCTCCATCGCACGGGCAACCCGGGCACCCGCCGCGACCGCAGCTCGGGCTGATCGCCGCAGATTCGCGTCGTCGAAGTTCGCGAGCCGATTCGCGGTCGCCCGCACCTCGCGGCGCATCCGGCGCTCCTCCCACGCCATCACCGATTCGTGGGCTCCGAGCCGGGTGAGCATGGCGCCGATCGCGTCGCCGTCGCGGATGACCACTCGATCGACCCCGCGCACCTCGCGCGACTTCGCCGGGATTCCCAGCCGTCGCGCCGCGCCAACGAGCGCCAGAGCGGCTTCCGGACCAGGGCAGGTGATCTCGAGGGACGAGGATCGGCCGGGCTCGGTAAGCGACCCGTGCGCGAGGAACGCCCCACGCCACGCCGACTCGCAATCGCACACTGCTCCCGAGACGACGGCAGGCGGCAGGCCTCGAACCGGCCGGCCACTCGAGTCGACGATGCCGGTCTGGCGGGCGAGGGCATCGCCACCCTCGACGACGCGAACGAGGTACCGCGTCCCCTTACGGAGCCCCGCCTGCTGGACCATCGCGATATCGCAGACATGTCCGTAGATCTCGAAGAGGTCCTTCTTGAGACGACGCGCCGAGGCACCGGTGTCGAGCTCAGCCTCGATGACGATGTGGCCCGCGACGAGGTGCAGGCCACCGGCGAACCGCAGGATGCTTGAAACCTCGGCCTTGCGACAGCACGCCTTGGTGATCTCCACCCGGCTGAGCTCATCCTTCACCGCCGATGTCATTGCCATAACGGCTCATCCTGCCACCTGCTGAGCAGGGAACCGAATGACACGGCGAGTCTGCCCGGGTCGTGTTCCCCGCGGCGAGCACTCCCGGGATACCCCACTGAAGCAAGTTCCAGCCTCGCGCCGATGTCATCGCATCGCTGGCGAAGTGCGGGCTCATCCTCCACGTTCGCAGGATCGGCGATGACGACATCGAGTCGAAGGTCAGGGACAAGCCGTTGCATGAAACCCAAGTGGTCGTCTAGGGAGGCCCCTGAGGTCTCCACATCACCGCCCGGATCGAGGTTGAGCACGAGCAGCTTCAGCGCGCTGCTGTCCCGGATCGCGGCGAGCTGTGCCGGGATCAGCAGGTGCGGCATGACCGAGGTGAACCACGATCCGGGGCCAAGAATGATCGCATCAGCCGCACCGAGAGCCGCGAGCGCATCTGGGCAGGGCTCCGGCTCGGCGGGGTCGAGCCGGATGCTCATGACATCGCCCGTCGTCGTCGCCACTGCGACCTGGCCCTGAACAACCGAGAGAAGCTCGGGCTTCGCCGGGTCGTGCCCCCGGACATCGGCGACAATCGCCACCGGAGTCACGCTGCATGGCAGGACCCGCCCGTGCGCCTCGAGTAACGCGGCCACCCAGTCGAGTCCGATCACCGCATCGTGGGTTTCCTCCCACAGGGCCGTGATGAGGAGGTTTCCCAGAGAGTGTCCGGCCAGGTCCCCATCGCCGCCGAACCGATGCTGGATCACCTGCCGCCAGGTGCGGCCCCACGTGTCGTCGCCGCACAGGGCGGCGAGCGCCATCCGCAGGTCGCCGGGAGGCAGGCCGCCGAATTCCGCGCGCAGCCGTCCGCTGGAGCCGCCGTCATCGGCAACACCGACAATGGCCGTGATCTGATCGGTGACCCGGCGCAAGGCCTTGAGCGTCGCCGCAAGCCCGTGGCCCCCGCCCAGCGCCACTACCCGCGGCCCGCTCCCCTGCCCGTCCAAGCGCAGGCCCGACCCCCGGATCACTCCCGGCCCAGGTCCCGGTGCATGACGAGGGCCTCCATGCCCCCGAGCCGCAGTCGTGCGCCGAGCTCCTCCGCCATGGCGACACTTCGGTGCTTGCCCCCGGTGCAGCCGACCGCGATCGTGACGTAGCGCTTGCCCTCGTCGAGATAGCCCGGTGTCACGAGGTCGATCTGCGCACCGAAGAGGTCGAGGAATTGCTGGGCAGCATCCGTCGCGAGCACGGTCGACGAGACCGCCTGGTCCTGGCCGGTGAGCGGGCGCAACTTCGGGTCCCAGTGCGGGTTCGGGAGAAATCGAACGTCGGCGACCATGTCGGCATCGACCGGGATTCCGTATTTGAACCCGAAGGACATGACGGTCGCATGGAGCACACGTGGGTCGTCAGCAGCGAATGCCGCCTCGACCTTGCGGCGCAGGTCGTGAACATTGAGGGTCGAGGTGTCGATGACCACATCCGCATTGGCCCGAAGGTCTCCGAGGATGGCGCGCTCCGCCTGCAGCCCGTCAACGATGCGCTTGGATCCCTGGAGCGGATGCGGACGCCGGGAGCTCTCGAATCGGCGAACCAGGACTTCATCGGAAGACTCGAGGAACAGGGTGCGCACCCCGATCCCGACCGCTGGCAGAGTAGCGAGCGCCTGGCTGAGGTGGGTGAAGAACGTCTTGCCTCGCACGTCAACGACGACGGCCATCTTCGTGATGTCATCGGAGGCGCGGGCGAGTTGAACGGCCTGCTGGAGCAGCGATGGCGGCAGGTTGTCGATGACGAACCAGCCGAGGTCCTCAAGTGCCCGTGCGGCTGTCGAACGGCCCGCTCCGGACATGCCGGTGACGAGCGCGACCTCTAGGTCGACCGCGGCCGAGGCGTTCAAGCTCACGCGGATCCTTCCCGTGGGTTGAGGGACGAGTGAATTGTCGCACCCAGCGCGGGCCCGATGCCCTCCACCGCGACGAGTTCGTCGACCGTGGCCATCGCGACCTTCCTCGCGCTGCCGAAGTGCCGCACGAGAGCCTGGGCCCGCTTGGGCCCCAGTCCGGGTATTCCGTCGAGGGCACTTGTCGTCGCGCGCTTGCCGCGCCGCTTGCGATGCAGGCCGATTGCGCTCCGGTGCGCCTCGTCGCGGATCCGCTGCAGGAGGTAGAGGCCCTCGCTCGAGCGAGGCAGGATGACCGGATCGGAGTCGTCAGGCAGCCACACCTCCTCGAGTCGCTTCGCGAGTCCGATCACCGGGACGTCGGTCACTCCCGCCGCCATGAGCGCATCCTGTGCCGCACGAACCTGCGGCTGGCCGCCATCGATGACGAGCAGGCCCGGGGCGTACGCGAATGCAGGTCGCTCCCTACGGTCGGTCGTCACTGCACCATCGGCGTCCGCGCCTTTCCCACCGCCCTCGAGCCCCTCGTCGGCCTCGCGCCTGGCGAAGCGGCGCTGAACGACCTCGGCCACGGCCCCGGTGTCGTCGGCGGTGACCGTACGGATGATGAATGAGCGATAGTCGCGCTTCTTGGGCAGGCCGTCCTCGAAGACGACGAGGGAGGCAACGGTGTCCTGGCCCTGCAGCGTCGAGATATCAATGCACTCGATGCGCAGCGGCGCATCGGGAAGGTCCAGCGCCTCCTGGAGCTCCTGCAGGGCCTTGCTACGCGTCGTGAGGTCCGTCGATCGCTTGAGCTTGTGCTGGGCGAGGGACTGCGTGGCGTTGAGGATCGCGGTGTCCATGAGGCTGCGCTTGTCGCCTCGCTGAGGCACCCTCACGTCGACCTTCGATCCCCGAACCCCCGACAGCCAGGCGGACCAGGCCGGCCCAGATTCCGGATCGCAGGACACGAGCACCTCACGAGGCACGTCGAGGTCGACGCGGTCGTCGTAGATCCGCTGAAGGATCCGCTCGAGGTAACCCGAGCTCGGCAGGTCCTCGGACTTCTCCAGGATGAACCCGCGTTCGCCGCGGATGCGTCCGCCCCGCACGTAGAACACCTGGGCGGCCGCCTCAAGCGGATCCTCGACCATTGCCACGACGTCGGCGTCAGTGCTGTCGGTGAAGACGACGGCATTGCGTTCAAGGGCCCGCCGAAGCACGCCGACCCGGTCGCGCAGCCTTCCTGCCTCCTCATAGGCCTGGGAGGCCGAGGCGGCCTGCATCCTGCGCTCGAGATCGCGGATGAAGCGATCGGACTGGCCGGCCATGAACGTGCAGAAGTCGTCGACAAGGGTCCGGTGCTCCTGAGGCGTGACGCGTCCGACACAGGGGGCACTGCACTTGTCGATGTAGCCGAGGAGGCACGGTCGCCCGATTCCCTGAGCCCGGCGGAACACCCCATCGCGGCAGGACCGGATCGGGAACACCTTGAGCAGTTCGTCGACCGTGCCGCGGATGGCCCAGGCATGTGCGTACGGCCCGAAGTACCGGGTGCCCTTGCGCTTCGCCTCGCGGACGACCGAGACGCGAGGTATCTCGTCACCCACCGTCACCGCGAGGTAGGGGTAGGTCTTGTCATCACGGAACCGGACATTGAACCTCGGGTCGTACTCCTTGATCCAGGCGTACTCGAGGGTGAGCGCCTCGACCTCATTGCCGACGACCACCCAGTCGACGTCGACGGCGGTGCCGACCATCGAGGCCGTGCGCGGATGCATGCCGGACGGGTCCTGGAAGTAGCTCGTCAGCCGGGATCGCAGGTTTCGCGCCTTGCCGACGTAGATGACCTGTCCGCGCTCATCGCGAAACCGGTAGACACCCGGATTCGTGGGGATGCTGCCTGTCGCCGGACGCAGGGGGGCCCTCGGCTTTGACGCGGCGCCGGTCACGTGTCAGGGAAGGATGACACTGTCACCTTGCACCACCACGTCCGCCGCTGCGAGGCCCTCGGTGGCGGGGCCCTGCAGCACCGCGCCGTCGAGGGCTGAGAACCGCGAGTCGTGGCAGGGGCAGATGATCTCGTTGTCGACGACCTCGGAGACGAGGCAGCCCTGATGCGGGCAGACCGCCGTGAACGCCTTGATCGCGCCCTCCGATGGCTGCGTCACGACGACGGCGACCTCGTCATTCACGACGCCGCCCCCGACCGGAACATCGCCGAGCGATGCGATGATGACGCCCTTCCCGTCAGGCGCTGGGCCGGTTACGGCCGAGGCCTCCGCGGACCCGGTGTCCGATCCCCCGCCGCAGGCGGCAAGCATGCCTCCGACCGCGATGGCACCACTGACCTGAAGGACCGTACGACGTTCCACCATGACTAACTCCCTTCGATGCTTCAGGCTATTTCACGACGGTTCGGGATGCGCGAGCGGCCTTGGCCGGAGCCTTGGCGGGTGACTTGGTGGCAGCCTTGGAACTCGTGTTCCTCGCGGCCTTCGACCTGCCCGCGGCAGCAGCTGGTTCGGGCGCCTCGGCGTTGAGCATGCCCGCAAGGAATTCGCCGGTGTAGCTGCCTGGGGTTCCAGCAATCTGCTCGGGGGTTCCCGCGCCGACGACGAGGCCGCCCCCGGACCCGCCCTCGGGGCCCATGTCGATGACCCAGTCGGCGGTCTTGATGACGTCGAGATTGTGCTCGATGACGAGAACGGTGTTGCCCTTGTCGACGAGGGAGTGGAGCACGCCGAGGAGCTTGCGAATGTCCTCGAAGTGCAGGCCGGTCGTGGGCTCGTCGAGGACGTAGATGGTTCGTCCGGTCGAGCGCTTCTGCAACTCGGCGGCGAGCTTCACCCGCTGCGCCTCGCCACCAGACAGGGTCGGCGCCGACTGGCCCATCCGCACGTAGCCCAGGCCCACGTCGACGAGTGTCGCGAGGTGGCGGGCGATCGGTGGGACCGCCGCGAAGAACTCGAGCGCCTCCTCGATCGGCATGTCGAGCACCTCGGCGATCGTCTTGCCCTTGAACCGCACCTCGAGGGTCTCGCGGTTGTAGCGCTTGCCGACGCACACCTCGCAGGGCACGTACACGTCAGGCAGGAAGTTCATCTCGATCTTCAGCGTGCCGTCGCCCGAACAGGACTCGCATCGGCCGCCCTTGACGTTGAACGAGAATCGCCCCTGGAGGTAGCCGCGAACCTTCGCCTCCGGGGTCTCGGCGAAGAGCTTGCGAATATGGTCGAAGACGCCGGTGTAGGTCGCCGGGTTGCTTCGCGGGGTGCGACCGATCGGGCTCTGGTCGACATGGACGACCTTGTCGACGTGCTCGAGGCCATCGACCCGCTTGTGCCGGCCCGGGACGATGCGGGCGCCGTTGAGATCGCGCGCGAGGACGTTGTACAGGACGTCATTGACGAGGGTCGACTTCCCAGAACCGCTCACGCCGGTCACTGCAACGAGGCATCCGAGCGGGAAGGAGACGGTCACGTCCTGCAGGTTGTGCTCGCGCGCATTGTGCACCGTGATCTCGCGATCCTGCCGTGGACGCCGGATCGCTGGGATCTCGATGGACCGCCTGCCGGTGAGGTACTGGCCGGTGATCGAATCCGGGTGATTGAGCAGGTCATCGACCGGGCCGCTCACGACGATGTGGCCGCCGTGCTCACCTGCGCCGGGGCCGATGTCGACAACCCAGTCGGCGACCCTGATGGTGTCCTCGTCGTGCTCGACGACGATGAGGGTGTTGCCGAGGTCGCGCAGGCGGATGAGGGTCTCGATGAGCCGGCGATTATCGCGCTGGTGCAGCCCGATGCTCGGCTCGTCGAGGACGTAGAGCACGCCGACGAGCCCCGAGCCGATCTGCGTGGCGAGCCGGATGCGCTGCGCCTCCCCACCCGCCAGGGTGGCGGACGGCCGGTCGAGTGACAGGTAGTGCAGGCCGACGTCGACGAGGAACTGCAGTCGCTCGTTGACCTCCTTCAGGACTCTGCTGGCGATCGCCGCATCGCGGCTCGACAGCGTGAGCCCCCCGAGCATGGCAGCGAGCTCGCCAATGGGCAGCGCTGAGATCTCGGCGATCGAGTGACCCGAGATGGTGACCGCGAGGGTGAGCGGCTTGAGCCTCGTGCCACCGCATCCGTGGCATGGCACCTCTCGCATGAAGCCCTCGAACTTCTCGCGGACGGCATCGCTCTCCGACTCCGAGTGCCGCCGCTCTATGTAGGGGATGACCCCCTCATAGGTGGTCGTGTAGGACCGGGTCCGCCCGTAGCGGTTCTTGTACCGGACGAGGACCTCGGTGGGAAAGCCGAAGAGGATCGCCTTGCGCGCTTTTGCCGGAAGGTCCGACCACGGGGTGTCCATGTCGATCTCGAGGTCCTCGCACAGGGCCTCGAGCAGCCTGCCGAAGTAGTCCGATACGTTGCCGCCCGCCCATGGGGCGATGACGCCCTCGTTCAAGGTGAGCTCGGGATTCGGGGTAACGAGCTCCTCGTCGACCTCGCGGCGGGTGCCGAGGCCGGTGCACACCGGGCAGGCGCCGAACGGGGAGTTGAAGGAGAACGAGCGGGGCTCGAGCTCCTCGAAGCTGAGCCCGTCCTTGATGCACGCGAGGTGCTCGCTGAAGACTCGCTCCCGGTTCGGGTCGCGCTCGTCGAGGTCGACGAAATCCAGGACGACGAGCCCGCTGCTGAGCTTCAGTGCAGTCTCGACGGAGTCGGTGAGGCGTCGGCGCGAGTCCGGCTTCACGGCGAGACGGTCGACGACCACCTCGATGGTGTGCTTCTCCTGCTTCTTCAAGGTCGGAACATCGTCGAGGCCGACGACCGTGCCATCGACGCGGACCCGCGAGTAGCCCTGGGTCTGCAGCTGCCTGAACAGCTCGCCGTACTCGCCCTTGCGCTCGCGCACGACCGGCGCGAGGACCTGGAACCTGGCGTCAGCAGGCAATTCGAGGACCTGGTCGACGATCTGCTGCGGGGTCTGGCGCGCGATGACGGCACCGCACTCGGGGCAATGGGGCACGCCGATGCGAGCGTAGAGAAGCCTGAGGTAGTCGTAGACCTCCGTGATGGTGCCGACCGTCGACCGCGGATTGCGCGAGGTCGACTTCTGGTCGATGGACACCGCGGGCGAGAGGCCCTCGATGAAGTCGACATCCGGCTTGTCCATCTGGCCGAGGAACTGGCGTGCGTAGGCCGACAGGCTCTCGACGTAGCGGCGCTGTCCCTCGGCGAAGATCGTGTCGAAGGCCAGGCTCGACTTGCCGGATCCCGACAAGCCGGTGAAGACGATGAGCGCATCGCGCGGCAGATCGAGTGAAACGTCCTTAAGGTTGTGCTCGCGGGCACCTCGTACGACGAGCCGGTCTCCCACGAGACTCCCTTCCAGATATCTCACCGCTTTGAGAGGACAGTGCAATGTATACCGGCACCGTGACAGTACAAGGACCCGCCGACGTTCGCGAGCTCCCGATGCTCGTCATCAGCAAGCTTGCAGTCGGTCCTTACGACAACAACGCCTACCTCCTCAGATGCCGGGAGACCGGTGCTTCGGTGCTCATCGACGCGGCCGCGGAGCCCGACCGCCTGCTCGTGCTCTGCGGGGAGCAGGCGCCAGCGCTCGTTGTGACCACCCATGCCCATGCCGATCATTGGCAGGCCCTCGCCGATGTCGTAGCAGCCACCGGCGCTCGCACCGCGGCCGGCGTGCATGATGCCCCCGAGATCCCGATCCCCACCGATGTCGCCGTCGCCGACGGCGACATCATTCGATTCGGCCGCATCGAGCTCACGGCCATCGAACTCGTCGGCCACACGCCCGGCTCCATCGCCCTGCTCTACGACGATCCTGAGGGCCCGCCGCACCTGTTCACCGGGGACTGCCTGTTTCCCGGGGGGCTCGGCAACACGAAGGGCGACGCAGATCGGTTCGCCTCGCTCCTCGCGGACGTCACCGAGAAGCTGTTCGAACGACTGCCCGACGAGACCTGGGTCTACCCGGGCCACGGGAATGACACGACCCTGGGAGCCGAGCGACCCCTTCTGGGCGAGTGGCGCGAACGCGGCTGGTGATCAGGCTCACGAGGGTGCGTCGAGGCTTGAATCGGTGAATGCCCAGAGGTCGAAGTCGTCGAGCGTGATCCCCGGGATGCCGTTCAGCTCGAGCGCGCACGCGATCTGGGTGCGGTGCTCGGTGGAGTGGTAGCACGCCTGCGCGAGGAGCATCGACCGCAGCGCCGATCGAGGCCCGTCCTCATCGTCGAATCGAACCTCCTCGTCGGGCTTCGATGCTTCCGCGAGTAGCACATCGTTGATCGCACCCAGTTGCCTGCGGAGGTCTTCGAGGTCAGCCGCGGTCCTCGGCAGGACTAGGTCGGTCCATCGCACCCCGGTCAGGCAATAGCGATACCACTCCGCCCCGCCGACGATGTGCTGGGCCAGGTGCGAGACCGTCCAGTTCACCGGCCCGTAGGTGGCATCAAGCGCCGCATCAGGCAACGTCGCCAGTTGCGCGAATAACCGCTCGTCAGCCCACCGCAGGTGACGAAGGGCAGTCGTCATGTCGGTCATCGAATCAGCCGTCCGCTGGTTCGTCATGCCCGCCCGTGAGGCGACCCGCATGGGCGGTCGCCGAAGGATCCTTGCGCACCTTGAGCCACGATGCGATGACGACGACGACGAGCACGATCGCGATGACACCGAGCGAGACCTCGGTCGAGATCTTCGGGACGCCGGCGAACTGCTCGTGGAAGAAGGTGAGGACGAGCTTGACTCCGATGAAGACGAGGATGAACGCGAGGCCGGTCGAGAGGTACACGAGCTTGTCGAGCAATCCCTTGAGGAGGAAGTACAGGGCTCGGAGGCCGAGCAGTGCGAATGCATTCGCGGTGAACACCAGGTAGGGGTCCTGGGTGACCCCGAAGGTCGCCGGGATGGAATCGAGGGCGAAGAGCAGGTCGGTCGCGCCGATCGAGATCATCACGAGCAGGA
>JBMOKH010000012.1:0-20765 GCA_049315365.1 Candidatus Nanopelagicales bacterium | reverse complement strand
TTCTCAAGGTACGGACGCGCACCTCAACCCAGCCTTCCAGCCGAATCTCGGGGCAACTTCCCTATGTTACATAAATCGTACATCCGATCAATACGCCCAAAAACGACGATTTCCTGGACTCGTCTAGCTTCATTGCCCGCGGGAACCGGCCTAGCTTGGCGCACTTAGTGCGGCTTGGTGTCCGTTCCTCCCCTGCGGGAGTACAAACATTACGTTGTCGTGACGCTCAGGTCAAATCGCGGTGTCGTTTACACGTCTTAAGTCGGCTGGCATGCGCAATTACCCTTGTGACGCAACAGATTATTGCTCGACCCGAATTCCACCCACGGTGCGCTTTCCGCGACGAAGTACGAGCCATTCACCGTGCAGAAGATCTCCCAACTTCGGAGTGTGACCCTCATTCGCGACCCGTTCGTTGTTGAGGTATGCGCCCCCCTCGACGACGGTCCGGCGCGCTTGGCCCTTGCTCGATGCCAGTCCGCAACGCACCAGGAGATCCTCGACAGCCGGAAGTGAGCCATCCACGATCTCCCCGGCATCAACGACGCCGTTCGGCGCCTCGAGGAGCGCCGCTGTCAGCGCAGACGCGGGAAGCGCCGCGAGATCCCCCTGGCCGAACAGCGCCAAGCCGGCCGACTCGGCAGCCCTCTGCTCGACCTCCCCGTGCACGAGCGCGGTCAGTTCCTGCGCGAGCGCCCGTTGCGCAGCACGCTCGTGTGGTCGCTCGACGGTGGCCGAGAGTAACTCCTCGATTCGAGGCCGCGCCGAAAAGCTGAACGTGCGCAACAGGGTTGGCACGTCCCTATCATCTGCATTTAGCCAGAATTGGAAGAATGCATACGGACTCGTGAGACCCGGATCGAGCCAGATGGTGCCAGATTCGGTCTTGCCGAACTTCGTGCCATCGGCCTTGATCAACAGCGGGGTGGTGAGTGCATGAACGCTCGCCGACTCAACCCGTCTGATCAGGTCAACGCCTGCGGTGATGTTGCCCCACTGATCCGATCCTCCGGTCTGAAGCGTGCACCCGAACTGCCGAAATAGCTGCAGGTAGTCGAAGGACTGCAGCAGTTGGTAGCTGAATTCCGTGTACGAGATGCCCTCCTTCGCGAGTCGGGCCGCCACGGCCTCGCGATCAAGCATGCGGTTGACGCTGAAGTGCTTGCCGATGTCCCGCAGGAATTCCAGCACCGAGACGCCCTCGGTCCAGTCGTAGTTGTTCACCATGACGGCCGCATTCGTGCCGGAGAAGTCATAGAAGCTCTCGAGCTGGCCACGGATGCGATTGACCCAGTCCTCCACGATCTCGCGAGGGTTCAACTGTCGTTCGCCTGTCATCTTCGGGTCGCCGATGAGTCCCGTTGCACCCCCCACGAGCGCAAGCGGCCGGTGTCCGGCTTGCTGGAACCGGCGAACCGTGAGGATCTGCGCGAGGTTTCCGAGGTGAAGGCTCGGTGCCGTTGGGTCGAACCCGCAGTACAGGGTCATCGGTCCGGCATCTGCCGCGGATTGCAGGGCGCCGAGATCGGTGCTCTGCGCGATGAGCTCGCGCCAGAGCAGTTCGTCGAGGATCGTTGAATTCGTCACGCGTGCATCCTTTCGCACCCGGGCGTTGCCCGGGTGCAGGGCTCGCCCGCCCTGTCGCATCGCAGGCACCGCGGTCGGTCGGTCACTGCGGTCAATCGGTCACTGCGGCCGGTAGGTCACTGCGGCCGGTAGGTCACTGCGGAGGTCGAGCGAGTCTCGCTCGAGCCGCCGCTGCTCGGTAAGGACTGACGGTCGACTCGCCTGGAAGGAAGAACCGCCACGGGGTGGGTGCGCCCTCTCCTGCGACGCCCGTGCGAGCAGATGTGAGGACTCGCTCCGGCGCTGCCGAGGCAAGCTCGAGTTCGAGGATCCCGTCTCTCGCGCACAGGTCGAGCCCATCGCAGGCGCCATCGATTCCCAGGGCTGCCGCGAGCCTGGCCGGGCCGCGGCAGAGGTCGCGCTCAGCGGTGCACGCGGGCCGCCGCGCGCTCGCCACGTCAATGCCATCGACCACCTGCCCCGCCCGGATGAGGACGGCACCGGCGGTTCCCTCTGGCTGTGTGACCATGTTGAGCATCCAGTGCATGCCGTAGGTGAAGTATGCGTATGCATGACCTGGCGGTCCGAACATCGTGGCATTTCGAGCGGTTCGGCGCCGGTAGGCATGCGAGCCCGGGTCCTCGCCCATTCCGCCGTAGGCCTCGACCTCCGTCACCCGGATCGTCACCGATGCGCCAGCGACCCGCGAGGTGATGAGTGAGCCGAGCAGGAAGGGTGCCGCGTGCACCGCGTGAACAGCGCACACCGCGCGCACCGGGTCGTCAGCTTGAGCCGCGTGATCGGCTTGAGCCGCGTGATCTGACCATTCCTCTCGGAGATTCATCTGCTGAGGCTACGACTTCGGGGAGGCCTGCGCCGAGCTCGAGGCCGCCCCTGCGATCACGCCGGAGCCGGGCTGGGCTCGGGTCATGAGAAAGTCCGGGAGCCGCTCCTCATCTTCCTGCCCGCCGGTTGCACGGTCGATGCGAAAGCCCTGACTCAGGTAGAAGCCCACGGCATTCACGTTGGCTTGGAAGGTCCAGAGCAGTATTCGCTCGGTTGGCATTCGCTCGGCAGCACCCGCGAGGAGTGCGGCGCCGACGCCCCGCGACTGATGCCCCGGCAGCACGTACAGATGCTCGATGAACTCGTCACGCCACATTACGAACCCAACAGCCAGCGAGTCGTCGACTGAGCCGGGGCTGCGCACTCCATCAAGCGCGACGAGGCCATGCTCCGAGGAGACCTGAGATGCGTAGTAGGCGAGATCCTCCTGCGGCGTATGGAGATCCGGGAGTCCCAGAATCGACTCGGACCTCGCGATTCGCGCAATTGCAGCGATACCCGGCGCATCCCGCGGCTCCAATGCTCGCAGGAAATGTCCCAGCCGAGGCCGGCCGTGCTGCGTTCGCCCGGGCGTCACGCGATGGAACTCAGACGCCCGCGGTCTAAACCCAGCGCCGCGCCTCCATCGCCACCCCTTGGCGCAGGGCGTCGATCTGCTCCCTCACTCGATCGGGGGCCGTTCCGCCGAACGCCGAGCGCGATTCCAGCGAACCGCGAACCGACAGGACAGATCGCACCGCCGGGGTCAGCTTTGCCGAGATTCCCTGCAATTCCTCGTCTGATAGATCCCAAAGCTCGATGCCACGAGACTCGGCGCGCCGAACGCAGGCGCCAGCGATCTCATGGGCCTCGCGGAACGGGACGCCCATCCGGACAAGCCATTCGGCAATGTCGGTCGCGAGGGCGAATCCTTCGGGCGCCGAGCGTGCCATGCGTGCGGTGTCGAAGCGCAGGGTCGTGATCATTCCAGTCATCGCGGGCAGGACGAGCAGGAGCTGCTCGACGGTGTCGAAGACCGGCTCCTTGTCCTCCTGCAGGTCGCGGTTATAGGCGAATGGGAGGCCCTTGAGAGTCGCCAGCAACCCTGTGAGATTGCCGATGAGACGTCCCGACTTTCCGCGGGCCAGCTCAGCGACGTCAGGGTTCTTCTTCTGCGGCATGATCGATGAGCCGGTCGACCAGGCATCGTCGAGCGTGGCCCAGCCGAACTCCCGCGATGTCATCAAGATGACCTCCTCCCCGATACGCGAGAGGTGAACGCCGAGCATCGCGGCGACGAAGAGGAACTCAGCGACCCAGTCGCGGTCACTCACCGCGTCGATCGAGTTGCCGAGTGCCGACGTGAATCCGAGGTCGCGTGCGACAGCCTCCGGATCAAGGCCCAGGCTCGAGCCGGCCAGCGCGCCCGCGCCGAGAGGCGACCTCGCGCAGCGGGCATCCCAGTCGGCAAAGCGCTCGAGATCGCGGCCAAGCGCATGGACGTGCTTGGCGAGTTCGTGCCCGAACGACACCGGCTGCGCGTGCTGGAGGTGGGTGAAGCCCGGCGATGACGTGCCTACATGCTGCGACGCCTGCTCGATGAAGGCCCCCTCGAGGTCGATGACCGCGCGAGCGATCACCCGCACCTGGGCTCGGAGGTACATGCGGAAGTCAGTCGACACCTGGTCATTTCGGCTTCGGCCCGCTCGCAATTTCCCGCCGAGCTCGCCGAGCCTTGCGATCAGGTGGCGCTCGATCGCGGTGTGCACGTCCTCGTCCTGCGCCTCGGGGACCAGGACGCCACTGCTCACCCCGTTCGCGACATCGGTGAGCGCTGACTCGACGAGCACTAGCTCGGCGTCGGAGAGCAGGCCCGCACGCGCGAGCACCCGGGCGTGGGCGCGGGTCTGCTCGATGTCGTACGGGGCCAGTCGCCAGTCGAAATGCACTGAGGCGCTGAGCGCCGACATGGCGTCAGCAGGGCCGTTGGAGAAGCGACCGCCCCACAGCCTCGTTACGCCAGCCTCCGTGGACTTCGCATCCCCCGCGTCAGCGTCCACGATCGCATCCTTGGACATCAGGCACCCTTCGACTGATCACGATGATCTCCTCCTGCCGGCGCTGCTTGCGGTACGCCCGCCCTGGGAACGGTACGGGGTCACCTGCCCGGCGCCGGTGCCCGATGCCAGATCGAGCAGGCGCACGCACAGTTCGGCCGCGTCGCTCGCCCCGGGCGTGACGACGATGACGGTGTCGTCGCCCGCGACCGTGCCGACGATCTGCGGAACACCAGACCTGTCCAGTGTCCCGGCGAGGTACATCGCCGCACCCGGAGGGGTGCGAAGCACCGCGAGGTTCTCGGCTGCGACCGCGCTCACGAGGACATCACTGATGACGCGGGCAATCGAATCAAGCGCTGCTGCCGGCACAAGCCTCGTGGCCAAGGACACCTCCGGAACGACGTAGCGAACGCAGCCATCCTGGGCAATCCCCTTGGCCGCCCCGATCGCCTCGAGGTCCCTCGACAAGGTCGCCTGCGTGACCTCCACGCCAAGCTCGCGCAGGAGGGTGCGCAGTTGATCCTGCGAGGTGACGATCGTGTCGAGGAGCAGGGAACGGATCTGGGCACGACGTGCGGTCATGGTCTGCGGTGAGCTCATCGGGGCTCCGATGTCGATCCCGCTTGCGACGCCGCAACTGCGAGCGCGCGCTCCCACCTGAGCAGGGTCTCGTCGATATCGGCATCGTCGATCGTGAGTGCTGGAGCGAGCCTCACGACCCTGGAGCCGATCGCATTGACGAGCAGGCCGCTTGACCGGGCGGATCGCTCAACCAGTTGAGCGTGGTCGCCGGTGAGCACGGCGCCGATGAGGAGCCCGCGACCCCGAACGTGGTCTACGAGGCCACTAGACGAGTGGACGAGATCCGCCGACAGCCGTTCATGGAGCGCACTCGCGCGCGCGAGGAGGCCCTCCTCTTCGATGATGTCGAGCACCGCCAAGCCCGCTGCCGACACGACGGGATTCCCGCCGAAGGTCGAGCCGTGCGATCCCGGCTTGAGAAGGCTGGCCGCTCGCCCGCGAGCGAGGACCGCACCGATCGGCAGGCCACCGCCCAGCCCCTTCGCGAGGGTCATGATGTCCGCGACCACGGCGTCACGCTGGTGGGCGAACCACCATCCGGTGCGGCCGAGACCGGTCTGGACCTCGTCGAGGACAAGCAGGGCTCCTGACTCATCGCAGGCCTGCCGAGCCGCCGCAAGGTACCCGTCAGGGGGGACGATCACTCCCCCCTCCCCCTGGATCGGCTCGAGGAAGCAGGCAGCCGTGCGCTCGGACACGGCCTCGCGCAGCGCTGCCGCATCGCCGTACGGCACGACCGTGACCTCGCCGGGAAGCGGGCGGAACGGGTCCTGTTTCGCGGGCTGGGCGGTGAGCGCAAGGGCGCCCATCGTCCGCCCGTGGAAGCTC
Organism: Candidatus Nanopelagicales bacterium; assembly: GCA_049315365.1. Lineage (GTDB taxonomy): Bacteria > Actinomycetota > Actinomycetes > S36-B12 > S36-B12 > WLND01. The sequence continues at coordinate 14,904 of JBMOKH010000012.1, read as the reverse complement.
CCGGCCGCCACCACGATTTGGGCACGGCCAGTGAGCCGGGTGATCTTGAACGCAGCCTCATTGGCCTCTGCCCCGGAATTGCAGAAGAACACCCGGGCATCTTGCGCAGTCCCGGCGAGGGCTATCAGGCGCTCTGCCAGTGCGATGGCCGGTTCGGTGGCATAGAGGTTGCTCGTATGGCCGAGGATCGACAACTGAGCGGAGACGGCTTCGATGTATCTCGGATGCGCATGCCCCACTGAGTTCACCGCGATACCGGCGATGAGGTCGATGTACTCGATGCCTGTGTCGTCCCACACACGGGACCCAGCACCCCTCACGAGCTTGACCGGCGGAGTTCCGTAATTGTCCATCAGCGCCGTCTGCCAACGCTCCTGCCAGCCTGTCATGTGGATCCTGAACCCTCGAGGACAGCAGCATCCCGCACGACCATCGTGCCGACACCGCTGTCGGTGAACACCTCGAGGAGGAGGGAGTGCGGAATCCGACCGTCGATGACATGCGCCCGGCCGACGCCGCCTTCGACTGCTCGGGCACAAGCCTCCATCTTCGGGACCATCCCCGACTCGAGGTCCGGCAAAAGGTCGCGGAGGTCGCTCGCCCCGATGACGGCGATGACCTCGGTGCTGCTCGGCCAGTCGGCATAGAGGCCCTCGACGTCGGTGAGGACGACGAACTTCTCCGCACCGAGCGCGACGGCGAGCGCCGACGCAGCGGTGTCTGCATTGACGTTGTGGGTGATCCCGTGAGCATCCCGGGCGACGGTGGAAACGACCGGGATGAACCCTTCGGCCAGCAGCCGCTTGACGAATGCCGGATGGACCTCGACGACATCGCCGACGAGTCCGATGTCGATGCTCTGGCCGTCGACCGTTGCGGACCTGCGCTCAGCGAGGAACAACCGGGCATCCTCACCGGAGAGGCCGACGGCGAAGGGCCCGTGCGCATTGATGAGCCCGACGAGCTCACGCTGCACCTGCCCCACGAGGACCATTCCGACGACGTCCATCACCTCGGGGGTCGTGCGTCGAAGCCCGCCGACGAACTCGCTCTCGATCCCGAGCCTGGTCAGCATCGCACTGATCTGCGGGCCTCCGCCATGGACGACGACCGGGCGTAATCCCGCGAGCCGGAGGAACACGATGTCCTCGGCGAAGCTGGCCTGGAGCTGCCGGTCGGTCATGGCATTGCCCCCGTATTTCACGACGACGGTTGCGCCATTGAACCGCTTGAGCCAGGGCAGCGCACCCGCCAACACCGCAGCCTTCTGCGCAGCCTCGGCGACGATTGGACGCTGGGCAGGACCGGTCATGCGGCACTCCTAGGTGGCATACGCGGAGTTCTCGTGGACGTAGTCGGCCGTGAGGTCATTTGTCCAGACGGTGGCAGCCTCGGGCCCAGCGCCAAGTGCCACGCGGATCTCGATCTCGCGGGCGCTGAGGCTCACGAGGGTGCGCGACTCGCCAATCGAGCCACCGCGGCAGATCCACACTCCGTTCATCGCGACATCGACCCGATCGGGCTCGAACTCGGCAGTCGTCGTGCCCATTGCCGAGAGCACCCGGCCCCAGTTCGGGTCCTCACCGTGAAGCGCGCACTTCAGGAGGTTGCTGCGGGCGATCGCACGTGCGACCTCAAGCGCATCGGCAACCGACGCGGCTGACTCGACGATGATGGCGATGTCCTTCGATGCTCCCTCCGCATCGGCAATGAGTTGCCGGGCGAGGTTCGCGCAGACGTCGGTCAGGGCCGCGCCAAACTCCGCTGGATCCGGATGGACGCCGCTCGCACCGCTCGCGAGCAGCAGCACGGTGTCATTGGTGGACATGCAGCCATCGGAGTCGATGCGGTCGAAGGAGTGCGCCGTGGCATGGCGCAGCGCCTCGTCGGCCTGCGATTCGGTGATGAGCGCATCGGTGGTGACGACCACGAGCATGGTCGCCAGCGCAGGGGCGAGCATGCCGGCGCCCTTCGCCATGCCGCCGATGCAGTACCCGGCACCGTCGAACACCGCGAGCTTCGCGACGGAGTCGGTGGTCATGATCGCGGTCGCCGCGTCGGGCCCGCCGGCCTCGCTGAGCCGCTCGAAAGCATCCGTGACCCCGGCATCGAGACGATCCATCGGAAGCCTCTCGCCAATGAGGCCTGTCGAGCACACCGCGATCTCGCCCGCACCGGTCTCGAGCCCGGCCGCGGAGAGCAGCGCGGCCGCGAGCTCTGCCGTGCGGTGGGTGTCCTGGAATCCGCCCGCACCGGTGCAGGCGTTCGCGCCGCCCGAGTTCAGGACGACGGCCCGCAGGGAGTGGGCCCGCAGCACCTCGCGGGACCATACGACCGGGGCTGCCTTGAACCGGTTCCCGGTGAAAACGCCGGCGGCGACCTGCGACGGGCCGTCGTTGACGACAATCGCGACATCAGGCGCACCGGACGCCTTGAGTCCCGCGGCGACGCCGGATGCGCGGAATCCTCGAGCGGCAGTGACGCTCACGGCGCTCCTCCATCAGTCGGCAGGCCCAACGACTCGTCGAGCCCAAGCATGATGTTGGCATTCTGGATCGCCTGGCCGGCCGCGCCCTTGCCCAGGTTGTCGATGGCGCTCACGATGATCGCGCGGCCCGAGTGCTCGTCGAGTTCTACCTGCAGGAGCGCGGAGTTGGTACCGCTCACAGAGGAGGTCCGGGGCCAGCTGCCCGGCTCGAGCAGCCGGACAAAGCGCTCGCCGGCATATGCCTCGGCGAGGCAGTCGACAATGTCCTTGCGGGTCGTGCCCGGGCGGACTGGAGCCGTAGAGGTGCTGATGATCCCCCGCGGCATCGGGGCGAGCAGGGTAGTGAACGACAGTCTGGCCTGCTGGCCGGATACCCGGGCAATCGACTGCTCGATTTCCGGAATGTGCTGGTGGATGCCACCGACCTTGTAGGCGGACATCGAACCCATAACCTCGCTCGCGAGCAGCGACTCGGAGGGCTTGCGGCCGGCTCCTGTCGTGCCCGACGCCGCGACGACGACGAGGTCAGTCGTCCCGATGAGCGATGCCGCCGCCAACGGTGCCAATGCCAGCGTAACTGCGGTCGCGTAGCACCCCGGATTCGCCACCCGGACGGATGAGGCAATTCGCTCCCGTGACCCTGCGAGCTCGGGCAGGCCGTAGGTCCAGCTCCCCGCATGCGGCAGGCCCCCGTAGTAGGCCGCCCACTGACGAGGGTCGACGAGCCGGTGATCGGCCCCCAGATCGACGATGCAGGCATTCGAGGGCAACTGGGACGCGATCGCCGCCGACTCGCCGTGCGGCAGTGCGAGGAAGACGAGGTCGGCTTCGCCGAGAACGGCAGCGGTGGTCGGTTCGAGCACGCGGCCGGCGAGCGACAGCAACTGCGGATGCACCTCGCCGAGCCGCTGGCCCGCCTTGCTCCCCGCGCTGATCGGCCCGATCTCGATCATCGGGTGGCCCGCGAGGAACCGGAGAAGCTCACCGCCGGCGTAGCCGGACGCCCCTGCGACACCCACCCTCAACATGCGCATAATATACACGGCTGCGTATATATGCAGAGGTGCGGGGTGCTGAGGAATTCACCGAGCGGTTACCGAAGTGTCGCCCCGCACGTTCGGGCAGCCGAATCGATGGCGGCCTGCCGAGCGAGCTGGATCTCCCCGGCGTCGAGCGTGCGGTCGGCTGCGCGGAACTTCAGTGCGAATGCCAGCGAACGGTGCCCCTCGGCGACCTGGGATCCGCGGTACACGTCGAAGAGCCTGATCGACTCGAGCAGGTCGCCTGCCCCCTCGCGCAGCGAATCCAAGACCGTGCTCGCTGGCACGTCATCCGCGACCACGAGTGCGAGGTCCTCCTTCGCGACCGGGTGGGTGCTCACCGCAGGGGCTCGCCGCACGGCGGTCGCGGCCTCGCGGCACGCATCGAGGCTTAACTCCATGGCGCAGGCTCGGGCCGGCAGCTCGGTTGCCTCGATGACCCTCGGGTGCAATTCGCCGGCGACCCCCACCTGCGCGTCGCCGATCATGAGCGCTGCGCAACGGCCCGGGTGGAAGGTCGGGTCGGATCCGCGGGCAATGGTCAGCTCAACGCCGAGGACCTCGGCGATCACCTGGGCCGATTCGACCGCATCCGACCAGTCGTAGGGACGCGATGGCCCCCACCAGCCGGCCGGGACCCGCTCCCCCGCCAGCACGCAGCCGACCATGATCGGCTGCTCTGGGAGCAGTGCATTGAGCGCGCCCCATTCGGCAGCAGTTGGGCGGTGCTCGACGCTCGGACGAACGAGCGTTTCCCCCGCGAGTCCCCGGAAAACAGATCCGAGCTCGAAGATGTTGACGTCGAAGTTACCCCGTCCAATATTACGCCGGCCTGCGGCAACGAGTCCCGGGAGCAACGATGCGCGGAGCAGCGGCTGCTCGTCGGACAGCGGATTCGCAAGGCGCACCCTTGCCCTGCGCTGGTCGTCCGCCGCCACTCGCAAGGCATCGAGATCGCGGTCGCCGACGAATGGGTAGGTGAGGACCTCGATGGCCCCGCGGGCAGCAAGGACCATGCCCACCCGGCGGCGCACGCGCTGAGCCTGGGTCAGGCCGTGGCCGAGCGCTGATGTCGGCAGCGTCGACGGCAGGGTGTCGTAGCCGATGAGCCTCACCACCTCCTCGACGAGGTCGGCGGGGTCGGTGAGGTCTGGGCGCCACGTAGGCGCATCGACTGTGAGGGTCCCATCGCTCCCGGCGACCTCGCAGCCCACCGACTCGAGCAGGCGCACGACAGTCGCACTGTCGATGGGCATTCCCGCGACGTCAGCGGGTTCGCTGGCGGGCATCGAGATTCGGGAGGGTCGGTACTCGGCCTCGACCGCGGTCATGCCGACGTAGGTGCCACCACCGAACCTCATGAGGAGTTCAGCCGCCCGCGCAGACGCGTAGGGCGCGAGCACTCGATCGACCCCCCGTTCGAATCGGCGTGACGCCTCAGTCGAGAGGCGATGCCTCCGCGAGGCCCGCGCGACGACGCCCGACGAGAAATGGGCCGCCTCCAGCGCGATATTCACGGTGCCGTCATCGATCTCCGAGGTGAGCCCGCCCATGGTGCCGGCAAGTCCGATTATTCCGGAGTCGTCCATGATGACGAGGTCTTCGGGACCGAGGTCTCGGACCACGTGATCGAGGGTCTCGAGCCGAGAGCCGGCCGGTGCCCATCCCGCCCGAACCGGCCCGGAGAGCTTGTCGAGGTCGAATGCGTGGAGCGGCTGCCCGAGTTCGAGCATGACGTAGTTCGTGACATCGACTGCGAGGGACACCGGACGCATGCCGCACGACACGAGCCGGCGCTGCATCCACAGCGGTGACGGCGCCGAGGGGTCGAACCCCGTGACCGTGCGCATCGTGAACAGCTCGCAGGCTCCGAAATCCTCACTGCCGCAATCGGCCGGCACGGCTCCCGATGCCGGCGCCGGAAGGTCGACAACGCGCACGCCGGGGTCGTCGAACGCGACGTCGTACGAGAAGGCCAGTTCGCGCGCAATCCCGCGCATCGACAGCGCGTAGCCACGATCAGGGGTCACTGCGATGTCGAGGACCTCATCGCCCACGCCGACGATGGGCGCGGCATCAGCACCGATGGCGCCGGCGTCCTCGGGCAGCACCATGATGCCGTCGTGGTTGTCGCCGAGCCCGAGCTCGCGCTCCGAGCAGATCATTCCGTCGGACGTATGGCCGTAGGTCTCGCGCGCGGCAATCATGAACCCGCCGGGAAGCACTGTGCCGGGCAGGGCCACCACGACAGTGTCGCCCGCGGCGAAGTTACGGGCGCCGCATATGATCCCGCGGATGCCACCTTGGTCAGGACCGACATCGACCTGGCACCATCGAATGGGCTTCTTGAACTCCTTCAGTTCCTCGATCTCGACCACATGACCGATCACCAGGGTGCCGATTACGCCCTCGCCGATCACCTCGACCGTTTCGACTTCGAGCCCGGCACGAACGAGGCGCTCTGCGATGTCGCGTCCGCCCTCGCTAGACGGGATGTCAACGAGCTCTCTGAGCCAGGAAACCGGGGCGCGCACTATGACTCCAAACCGAATGCTCTGGTGAACCTGATGTCGCCTTCGACCATGTCGCGCATGTCGGTGACTCCGTTCCGGAACATGAGGGTCCGCTCGATCCCCATGCCGAATGCGAAGCCGCGGTAACGCACCGGGTCGATGCCGACGGCGCTCAGCACCCTCGGGTTCACCATGCCGCAGCCCCCCCACTCGATCCAGCCCTCGCTCCCACAGGTGCGGCAGGGACGATCGGGATTCCCCACCGATGATCCCCTGCAGACGAAGCACTGGACGTCGAGCTCGGCACTCGGCTCGGTGAACGGAAAGTAGGAGGGACGCAGCCTGGTGACGATGCCCTCGCCGAACATCGCCTGGGCGAAGTGGTCAAGGGTGCCCTTGAGATCGGCCATCGTGATGTTCTCGTCAACGGCAAGGCCCTCTACCTGATGGAACACCGGCGTGTGGGTCGCGTCGAGCTCATCGGTCCGGAACACCCGGCCCGGCGCCACGACGTAGATCGGCAGCGGCCGCTCGAGCATCGCGCGAATCTGGATCGGCGAGGTCTGAGTGCGAAGGACGACGCCGCTGTCGGGCGACGAGACGTAGAAGGTGTCCTGCATCGTTCGTGCCGGGTGATCCGGCGGCACGTTGAGCGCATCGAAGTTGACCCACTCCGCCTCGACCTCGGGTCCTTCGGCGATGTCGTAGCCCATGGCCATGAACACGTCGCACACTCGCTCGATGAGGGTGGTGAGCGGGTGGCGTCCGCCGACGGGCTCCCGCACCGCCGGCAGCGTCACATCGACCGACTCCTCAGCGAGAACACGCTCGTCACGCTCGATCTCGAGGATGACCTGCCTGTCGTCGAGCGCCGACTTGACGACCCCTCGTGCCTCGCCAACCCGCTTGCCGACCTCTGCCTTGGCGGCCGGGGGCAGCGCCCCGATCTCCCGGTTCGCGAGCGCAAGCGGGGATCGGTCGCCAGCATGCGCGATGCGGACCTCCTTGAGCGCTGCGAGGGTCGATGCAGCAGCGATGGCATCGCATGCATCTCGCGCCATGGCATCGATGGCATCTGCGCTCAGCACAGAAACCTGCTTCGGGTCAAAACTCGTGTTTGGTCCAGACATAAGACCCCGAGTATTTCACCCCGGCACAAACCTGTCGTCGGTGCCTACTCGCCGAGGATCGCAACCGTCAGCGCGGCGACCGATGCCTCGATGTCGCCGACGCCGTGGAGGATGAGATCCGGGTGCTCTGGGATCTCGTACACCTGCCCCATGCCGGTCATGTTCGGGAGCGAACCCGCGGCCGCCTTCGCGTACAGGCCCTTGGGATCCCGCTCTGCGCACACCTCAACCGAGGTGTCGACATGCACCTCGAGGAACTCGCCGGGACCGAAGAGTGCCTTTGCCGAGAGCCGGTCTGATTGGTACGGGGATACGAGTGCCACGAACACGACAAGACCTGAATCCCGCATCAGCTTGCTCACCTCAGCCACGCGCCGGACGTTCTCGGCGCGATCCTCCGGCGTAAATCCGAGGTCCTTGTTCAGCCCGGTCCGGACATTGTCGCCATCAAGGACGTAGGTGTGAACGCCAAGTGCATGCAACCGGCGCACGGCCGCATCGGCAATGCTGGACTTGCCGGAACCTGGCAACCCGGTGAGCCACACCACCTTGCCCTCATGGCCCATGAGGCGGACCCGGGCCTCGTGATCGACGTCGTACGAGTGGGGAATGACGTTGAAGGACCGTCGCATTGCATGGCGTGTGAGCCCCGCGGCCACAGTGTCAGCGGTGACCCGATCGACGAGGAGAAAGCCCCCGGTGTCGCGGCTCGTGGTGTACGGGTCCATCGGGATCGGACGGTCCGTCGCGATCTCGACGCGCCCGACGTCGTTCATGTCGAGAAGCCGCGCCGAATGCTCGTGCCCCGACACGACATCGAGGCGGTATCGGACGTTCGTCACGGTTGCCGGAACAGAGCGGGATCCGGACACGAGCAGGTAGGAGCGACCGTGTGCCAACGGCTCCTCGCCCAGCCAGACGAGGTCGGCGGAGAATCGATCGGCGGGCTGGACAGCGGACGGCCCCACTCCGGCGATCAGGTCGCCTCGCGTGACGTCGACCTCGTGGTCGAGCGTCAAGGTCACCGCCTGGCCACTGACCGCCTGCTCGAGATCTCCGTCGAAGGTCACGATGCGATCGATCAGCGCCGTTCGCCCCGAGTCGGCGACGACGACCTCGTCGCCCTTGGCAACCTCGCCGGAGACCACCGTTCCGGCGTAGCCGCGGAAGTTGCCCTCGGCACGCACGATGAACTGGACGGGGAAACGGAACGGCTTCTTCGTCGTGTCCTCGACCGGCTCCCAGCCGCACAGCGCCTCAAGCAGGCTCGGACCCTCGAACCACGCCATCTCTTTCGTCGACGACGTGACGTTGTCGCCAACAGCCGCGCTCATGGGGATGGCCCGGACATCAGGCACCCCCAGACGCGACGCAGTTGTCTTCACCACCTCGACGATCTCATCGAAGGGCGTCTGGCCGTAGCCCACGAGGTCCATCTTGTTGACTGCGATGATGACGGTCTTGACGCCCATGAGCGCGCAGACGGTCAGGTGGCGATGAGTCTGCGGGCGCACCCCTCGGGCTGCATCGACGAGCAGCACCGCGACGTCGCCGTTGGATGCAGCCACCGCCATGTTGCGCGTGTACTGCTCGTGGCCCGGCGCATCGGCGATGAGCACGCGACGTCCGTTCGGCAGGTTCATGTGCCGGTAGGCCACGTCGATCGTGATCCCCTGCTCGCGCTCGGCCTCGAGGCCATCGGTGAGCAGGGAGAAGTCGACCTCGCCGACCGGGATCGTCGACCCGCCGCGGCGCGTCTGCCTCGCGTATTCGAGTTGATCGAGCGGCACGCTGTTGGTCTCGGCCAGCAGGCGCCCGATGAGCGTTGACTTGCCGTCATCGACGGAGCCGCAGGTCACCAGGTGGAGCACCGGGGTTTGGCGCGTGGTCGTCATTAGAAGTAGCCCTCTGCCTTCTTGGCCTCCATCGACCCGCCGCCCTCGCCATCGATCAACCGACCGGCACGCTCGGACATGGTCGAACTCTCCATCTCGGCGATGAGATCCGCCAGGTTGTCGGCCGTCGATTCGACAGCACCGGTGAGCGGGTAGCAGCCGAGGGTCCGGAAACGCACCGACCGCATCTGGACCACCTCGCCATCGCGCAACGGGAACCGGTCGTCATCGACCATGATGAGCGCGCCATCGCGCTCGACGACGGGACGCGCCTTGGCGAAGTAGAGCGAGGGGATGTCGATGGACTCCCGTTGGATGTAGCGCCAGACATCGAGTTCGGTCCAGTTCGAGAGCGGGAAGACCCGCATCGACTGGCCCTCGGAGAGAGTGGTGTTCGCGGTCCGCCAGAACTCCGGACGCTGCTTGCGCGGCTCCCAGCGGTGACCTGGCTCGCGCAGGCTAAAAATCCGCTCCTTCGCGCGGCTTCGCTCCTCATCACGCCTAGCCCCGCCGATCGCCGCATCGAAGCCATAGCGGTCGATCCCGGCGCGCAGCGCGACCGTCTTCATGATCCGGGTGTACTCGTGCGTGCCGTGCGAGAACGGGGACACGCCCTCCGCCCTCGCCTCCTCGTTCGTCGATATGCGCAGGTCCAGGCCCAACTCGGCCACGCGCTTATCGCGAAACGCGATCATCTCCTTGAACTTCCAGGTGGTGTCGACGTGCATGACGGGAAAGGGCAGCCCGGCCGGCGCGAAGGCCTTCAGTGCGAGGTGGAGGAGGACTGACGAATCCTTGCCGATGCTGTACAGCAGCACCGGGTCGCGGAAGGCGGCAGCGGTCTCTCGGTAGATGTGGATCGCCTCGGACTCGAGCTCATCGAGCACCGCCTCGTATGGAACCGTGGTTTCGGTCATGCCTCGCTCAAGACCTCCATGCCGGAGTCGACGGAGTCCTCGGCCATGGCCATGCTGCCATCACCGAACCTCGGGTCCTGGCCCTGGGCGGCGATGGCGGCTGCCCGCGCTGCCCTCTTCGCCTCGGCGGCGGCGTAGGCCTCCTGCGCCATGGCGGGGTCGATCGCAGGGGACTCGATCCTGGGGACCGGGTTTCGGGCACTGATCCATGTATCGAGCTCAGGACCGGACTCAAGGGAGGTGATGAGGCAGTAGCGCGGCTCTGGCCCCGGGTGCCAGACCGCGTGGTAGAGCCGTTGTGTGTCGATGACAACCTGCGCCCCCGCCGGAAGCGGTACTCGGGTCTCGGTCGACGGATCGTCCTTATCCTCGCGCAGGATCATCATCGAGTCGGGATTGTCGGTGAGGTTGAAGAAGGCCCGGACGATCCAACCGGTGCCCTCGACATTCAGCCGGTTGTTGTCGTCTCGGTGCAGGTTGTAGATCGCGTCGGCATACGTGTTCGGCTGCAACTCGATCACCCGGCAGCGTCCAACGTTTGCGCCCGGCTCCTGGGCCCGCTCGGTGAGCCGCGGAGCCCGCTCGACGTTCTCGGGGACCCACACGCCGTCCTTGTCGGTCTTCGCGGGCGTGTGATTCCAGAACCCGTCGCACTCGACGGCGCCGTAGGCACTGGCAATCGGGGAGAATCGCGTGTCGCCTGAGGACTTCCAGTCAACATAGATGAGGTCTTGCCACTCGCGTGGGTCCTGATCCTGATCGTATGAATCGACGACGACGTATCCAGTCTCATCGAAGATGGGAAGCGTGACGTACGACATTACGGCCTCCATTCAGTGGTTCGGGTCCTCGTGGGATGACCTCAGTCTTTCATGTCGGCGAGCGACATCGGCAAACAGGCACACTGCGACGGCCGCGCCGACATTGAGCGATTCCGCCCGGCCCGCGATCGGGATGCGAACGCGCACGTTCGCTGCCTCCTTCAGTTCATCGCTCACTCCATGGGCCTCGGTGCCGAACGCCCAGCAGATCGAGGTCGGGGCGCGCTCCAGCCACTCGAAGACATCGAATTCGCCGTCGCCCGTCGCGACCGCGAGGGTCATGCCGGTCTCCGAGACGCGTGCGAGCAACGACCGCACATCGACGTCTTCAGCGATGGGCAGGTGGAAGATCGACCCCGCGGTCGCCCTCACGACCTTCCCCCCGAACGGATCGGTCGATCCCGCCGTTAGGACGACGCCGCTGGCTCCGGCCGCATCGGCAGTCCTGATGATGGTTCCGACATTGCCCGGATCCGCCGCGGACTCGAGGACCACGGCCATGGTTGCCCCGGATCGAACCACGTCGTCTAGCGAACCGCCGAGGAGGTCGCACATCGCGATGATCCCCTGCGGGGTGCGCGTCTGGGCCATCGCCTCGATCACGTCATCGGTGACCGGGACGACCTCGACGACATTCGCACGCGCGACGGCGATGATGTCAGCGAAGCGCTCGAGTGCGACGGCGGTCGCGTAGACGGTCCGGATGCGCGCGGCATCCAATACGGCCTCGCGAACGGACTGGGGTCCTTCGACCGCGAACGCACCTGCCTCCCGCCGACCGGCCCTCGTCCGCAAATGCCGCATCGCGGCGACCCTCGGGGATCGCCGCGATGCGAGCGGCTGCGTCAATGGGTGGTTCAGGCGGACGCTGCTGGCACGGATGCCTTGGCAACGGCCACGAGGGCCGCGAAGGCTGGCGCGTCATTCACGGCCAACTCGGCGAGCATCCGGCGATCGACCTCGACACCCGCGGCCTTGAGGCCCTGGATGAAGCGGTTGTATGTCATGTCGTTCGCTCGGGCACCAGCGTTGATCCGCTGGATCCACAGGCGACGGAAGTCGCCCTTGCGCGTGCGCCTGTCGGCGTACGCGTAGACCATCGAGTGAGTGACCTGCTCCTTGGCCTTGCGGTAGAGGCGCGAGCGCTGGCCGCGGTAACCGCTGGCGCGCTCGAGAATCTCGCGACGCTTCTTTTGTGCATTTACTGCTCTTTTAACGCGTGCCATGTCGATCTCCTGAAAACAGTGGGCGGAATGCCTCGGGGAACGTGGGGGTCGGCTAGCGGCCGAGGAGCTTCTTGACCTTCTTCATGTCGGCCGGGGCCACGACGGCGTCCGACTCGAGCCTGCGAGTGCGCTTGCTCGACTTCGACTCCATGAGGTGGCGGCGATTCGCCTGCTCGTGGGTGATCTTGCCCGAACCGGTCACCTTGAAACGCTTCTTGGCACCGCTGTGGGTCTTCTGCTTCGGCATGACATTCCTCGCTTGGTTGGGTGGGGCGTTCAGGACGATCAGGATTCGACGATGACCTCGGCCTCGACCTCGGCTTCACCCGATTCGGCCGCCGCGACGTCGTCACGAGCCTTGCCTGACTCCGCCTTACGGCGATGCGGGGCAAGGACCATGATCATGTTGCGCCCGTCCTGCTTGGGGGTGGCCTCGACGAAGCCCAGCGGCTCGACATCCTCGGCAAGCTTGCCGAGGAGACGAAGGCCGAGCTCGGGCCTGCTCTGCTCGCGACCACGGAACATGATCGTGATTTTCACCTTGTCGCCGGCCTTGAGGAACCGCTCGACGTGACCCTTCTTGGTCTCGTAGTCGTGCGGATCGATCTTCGGCCGGAGCTTCATCTCCTTGATGATCGTGTGGGTCTGGTTGCGCCGGGACTCACGCTCCTTCATGGCAGCCTCGTATTTGAATTTCCCGAAGTCCATGAGCTTGCAGACCGGAGGCTTCGCCATGGGAGCCACCTCGACGAGGTCGAGGTCCGCTTCCACTGCAAGGCGGAGCGCATCCTCGATGCGAACGATCCCCACCTGCTCGCCGTTCGGCCCGACGAGTCGGACTTCCGGCACGCGGATCCGGTCATTGATCCTTGGCTCGACGCTGATGGCGGCTCCTTGCTCGAGGTGATGGGACACGATCTGCCCGAGGAACCACGAAGACCCCTGGCGCAGCGCGCACAGAGGTCTCGGCATAGCGTGCTGGACGTCCCAATAAGGCGCCTAACACACTCGCGACCCAGCGAACCTTGTGAAACGAACGAGGACTTGCTCTCGTATCAGGGCGGTTCGTGGGTGGGAGCCGAGGCTCCGCTTGCGCGACTCGGCCACAAGGGACGAGTCAATCGCCCCACAGGCTACAGCACGTAAGGCCAAGTGAGAAGTCGGCTCCGGCGTCGACGGCCAATCACCTACGGCTCGTCGGTACGTTCGGGGGTCCGGCGTGGCTCAGTCGCTGCCAGCCTGGCGAGGTCGGTGCCGGACACCACCGCACGGGCCGGGCCGAGAACATCGATCACGAGCGCATGCGCGCCATCGTCCAATGCTGCCTGCGCCGCCGCTTCAGCGGTCACCGGCACCGGCCTCGCTGCTGGATCCCAGCGAGCCATCGCGTCAAGGCCGGTGAAGGCGAGCAGGCCCCTTTGCCCCCCAGCACTGATCATCGACACCACCGCCATGTGGCTGCCCTTGTCGGCGCCGGTGTCATCGACCTCATCGGCGACCGCCACGACCGCGACGAGCAGGCGGCATGGGCGAAGCTGTTCCACCCATGAAGGCAGTTGCCGCGCGAGCAACTCGCGAAGGAGTGGATCAGCGCCGCCGTCGTCGCTCGGGAAGGCCGGGCCAGCGATAAATCGGTTGCCTCCGGGGCAGCCGCCACCCCCTGTGTCCATCTGGCGAGCGTACGCCGCAACAATCAACTCGTGATGGTCACCTCAATGAGACGCCAGCGGATTCTGCTGCTGTCCGCCATTGCGCTCGTGGCGTTCAATCTGAGGACCGCGCTCACGAGTGTTCCGACCGTCGTCGTGGACATCCAGCGGGCGACCGGCATGAATGACATCGCCGTCGGCGCACTCACCACCTTGCCCGTCGTGGCCATGGGAGCGTTCGCCCTCGCCGTGCCGGCGATCGCGCGGCGAATCGGCCGATCACAGACGGTTTGGCTGGCCATGGCCCTACTCGTCATCGCCATGGGCACTCGTCTCGCGGGTGAAGCGCCCGGCGTGCTGCCAGTCTCCGCCCTCATCGCCGGAATCGGCATCGCCCTCGCCGCAGGCCTAGTTCCCGGGATCATCAGGGAGGAGGTTCCTGACTCAGTTGGGATGGCCACCGGTCTATGGACGGCGTCAATGTTCGCTGGCGCAACCGTCGCGGCCGCCCTCACTGTCCCGATCGCGGAACTCACCGGCTCATGGACGATCGCCCTAGCCGTGTGGGCCATTCCCGCCGCCTTGGCCTTTCTCCTGTGGACGATCGTCGAGAAGCCCTACCTGCCAAACCATGGCCCGCGCGACGAGCAGGGCTCCGTGAGCCTGCGAGCGCTGCCCTGGCGTGATGCGAACGCTTGGGCACTGACCGCTTACCTGACATTGAACTCCGTCGTTTTCTATAGTGCTATCGCTTGGCTCGCCCCTTCATATGATGATCGCGGCTGGAGCCCGGTTGAGGGCGGCGTGCTCTTCGGCCTGTTCTCGGTCGCCCAGATCGTGGCCGCGCTCCTTCTGCCGCCGCTAGCCCAGCACATCTCCGCCCGACGAACCCTGTTCGCGTCGACTGTCGTCGTCTCGACGGCAGCACTCCTTCTCATTGGCGTCGCACCGAACGCCCTCCCCATCGTCGTCCTCATGGCCTTCGGGCTCTCTCATAGTGGCGGGTTCACCATCGCCCTCGCGATGCTGAGCGAGTATTCGCGCGACGCCGCCTCCGCAGCCCGCCTGACTGCCATGGCGTTCTCCGTCACCTTCCTTGTCGCAGCCCTCGGTCCACTGCTGACCGGAGTCGTCCTCCAGTGGTCAGGTTCATGGGAAGTTGTCTACGTCCTGCTCGCGATTGTCTGTGCTGGACAACTCCCCCCAATCATCCGACTCCGCCGCG
>JBMOKH010000175.1:0-4729 GCA_049315365.1 Candidatus Nanopelagicales bacterium | reverse complement strand
GCAGAATCGACGTGGGTCATAGGTGCAGAATCGACGTGGGTCATAGGTACTGCCCTGATCCGCCTTGCAGCTGCGGTTGCCCGCCGCCCTGGCGGCGCATCTCGTCGAACTGGGCCTTCGCGGTCATCTGCTGGGCGAACAGCGCGGCTTGAATCCCGTGGAAGAGCCCCTCGAGCCAGCCGACGAGTTGCGCCTGGGCGATCCGCAGCTCGGCGTCGCTGGGCGGGGTATCGCTCGCGAAGGGAAGTGACAGGCGGTCGAGTTCCAAGTTGAGCTCAGGCGCAAGGCCCTCCTGCAGTTCCTTTACCGACTGCTGGTGGATCTCCCGCAGGCGCGCCCTGGCTGCCTCGTCAAGCGGTGCGCTCTTCACCTCCTCGAGCAGTTGCTTGATCATCGAACCGATTCGCATGACCTTCGCGGGTTCGGAGACGAGGTCGGTGACGGCTCCGGAGTCCTCGTCAGCAGTGCGCTCACCGGTGGAGACGCCGCTTCCTGAGATTGTTCCGAGCGTGACGCCATCGGGTCCGACGACCACCACTTCATGGGGTTCGACGTCGCCTTGCGGATTGTCCTGGGGCAGCAATTCCATGGTCAATCGTGACATCCTCAGCGCCCGAAATCCATCCGAGCGTGCGAAGGGTTCACCCGGGTGTGTCAGACTTATTGGGTTTTGCCGGCATTCGGCCGGCTCAGCGAGAGGTGAATCGGTTGGACTACAACTGGCTGAACCCCAAGGCGCAGGCGCGCCCTGCCGGGGGCAAGGGATGGGGATCGTTCGCGCAGGAGCCGATCGGCAAAGGCGAGACGGTCGTCGGGTTCGGCGGTTGGATGGTCACCCGGGAGACGCTCGCGACGCTCATCGAGGATCGCCAGCACCGGTCGATCCAGGTCGATGAGGACCTCTATCTCGTCTCGGACGACACCCCTGAGGCCGGTGACATGCTCAACCACTCGTGCGATCCGAACTGCGGCCTCGTCGGCGGCACGCTGCTCGTTGCGATGCGCGATATCGAGGTGGGCGAGGAGCTGTGCTTTGACTACGCGATGTGCGATGCGTCCGATTACGACGAGTTCGCGTGCCTGTGCGAATCGCCGGTCTGCCGGGGCACCGTCACCGGCGCTGACTGGCGTGACCCGGTTGTCCAGGCGAAGTACATGGGCTACTTCTCCCCGTATCTCATGAGAAGGATTGCCGCGCTCCCGACCGTCTAGGCCGGGGCGCGTGGTGAAAGCGCGCTGAGCAGGTAGAAGTCGCCCCAGACGTACGAGCCCTCCCGCGGGTCGTTCGGCACGTTGAGGCTCTGCTGGAGCAGGAGTCCGGGGTTTACCGAGCGCGCCGTGGTGATCCACGGGGTCGTGAGGAGTCCGAGGGTGACGTCGGCGTAGGCGCCGTAGTCGGCGGCCGTCGCACCGACGACCCGGCGCAGGCTGAGCAGGCCGTCGGCGGCGATCGCGGCTGCTGAGGAGTCACGCGGGGCCCTCGTGTTCCCGATGTCGAAGTCCCAGGCCGGTATGCAGCCCGGTGGCACCTTCGACACCCAGAACGCGGCGGTTCGCTGAGCGGCTTCGAGCAACGCCGGGTTCTGCGTCAGCTCGTAGGCCCGGGTGAAGCCGTTGATGGCCCAGGCCTGGCCCCTCGCCCAGGTGCTTGCCTTCGCATCGAATCCCTGCCCGGGGATGGGTCCGATGAGGGCGCCGGTCTTCGGGTTGTAGGCCATGCGGTGGAAGGTCGAGCCATCGGGCCGGACGAAGTCGCGGGCAAGGGTGAGCATGTGCTGCGTGCCGCGGTACTCCAGTTCCTGACCCTCGACCCCGCCGATGAGTTGGCCGATCTCGATGAGGAGGGGAGCGTTCATCGCCGAGTCGATGATCAGGCCCCACCTGCCGTCGTAGTCGCTCGACTTCATGGCGAGCACCCGCGGATTCCAGCGCTTGGCGAGGGTCTGGGCCGCGGTTGCCCGCGCGCCGGCATAGATGGCACGCTGCTCGGGGCTCGGGTCGAGGCTGGCACCGAGGCCGGTGGGGAGGCCCACCATGAATCCGAGGTCGTGGGATCCGCCGTACCCCGCGATGCGCACGAGGCCCCGGGTCTGCTCGCGCGCTGCGTCGAGCCAGCGGGTCTCCTGCGTGCGCTGGTAGAGCAGCCATAGCTCAGCGGCGAAGAACCCGGAGGTCCAGGCCGTCGCGGAGGTGCGGGTGTAGTCGGGCGTCGCATGCAGGGCGCCGAACGGGTAGCGCTTCGCGCCCGAATTGCGTACTGAGCCGAGCTTGCGAGCGGCCAGTTCGAAGAAGGCGGCCGCCTGCTCGGCGGTGACCGGGTGCGGGGTCGGCAGGCAGGACACGGAGGTGGTCGTGCGGGGAATGAGAGGCGACGACGCCCCGGCCGGTGCTGCCAATCCGGTGCCGACGGCCCAGACGGCGATGAAGACTGCCGGCAGGCGCACGAATGCCGGGCGCCTGCCGCCGGCTCGGATCACTCGGCCGCTGTCAGGAGGATCTTTCCGGTGACCGCCCCGGATTCGAGGAGGCGGTGCGCATCGCCCGCCTCGTTCATGGGCAGGCGGGCACCGATGACCGGGGTGATGAGCCCGGCACTGATCCACGGCCAGATGTTGCGCTCAACCTCGGCGCAGATGGCCGCCTTCTCGGCCGGGGGCCGCGCACGAAGCGAGCGGGCGTTCACCGTTGCGTTCTTTCGGAGCATCGCGCCGAGGTTGACCTCGGCCTTGATCCCGCCCTGCAGGCCGATCACCGCGATGCGGCCACCGAAGGCGAGCGCGCTGAGGTTTCGGTCGAGGTAGGAGGCGCCCATGTTGTCGAGGATGACATCGACGCCGCAACCGGCCGTGGCCTGAGCCGTCGCCTCGACGAAGTCCTCCTGCCGGTAATTGATGAGCACTTCGGCCCCGAGGGCTGCGCACGCCTCGAGCTTCTCGGCGCTGCCGGCGGTGACGGCGATTCGGGCGCCGAGGGCCCGCGCGACCTGAATCGCCATCGTCCCGATGCCCGACCCACCGCCGTGGATGAGGACCCACTCGCCCTGCTGCAGGTGCGCGGTCATGACGAGGTTGCTCCACACCGTGCAGGCGACCTCGGGCAGTGAAGCGGCGTCGACGAGCGACACCGGCGCGGGCACGCTCATGAGCTGCCCGACGGGAACTGCGACCTGCTCGGCGTAGCCGCCGCCGGCGAGCAGTGCCGTGACCTCCTCGCCGATCGCCCGCGAGGTGACGCCGACGCCGAGGGCCGTGATGGTGCCGGAGCATTCGAGGCCGAGGATGTCGGTGGCACCGGGTGGCGGCGGGTAGTGGCCCTGTCGCTGGAGCAAATCGGCCCGGTTCACGGCGGAGGCGGCGATGTCGATGATGACCTCGCCGGGGCACGGCTGCGGGGACGGGACATGCGACCAGGACAGGACGCTTGGATCACCGGGCTCGGAGACGACGACGGCGTGCATGTTGCCCCTCAGCGATCCGACTGGCCCGGGTGACCGTCACCCGAGCGGATGACGACCAGCCGGTCGCCCTGCTCGAGTATCGTCACGCCGCTCTTGTCGAACCGGTGCACCTCGCCGCGTCGCACGACAGCGAGGACGATCTGCCCACCGGCGTCGATGTCAGATGGGGCGAGGCCGAGTTCAGCGCGCGTGATGTCGCGCTCGACGACCTCTAGGCCCCGGCCCGAGTCGAGGAGATCCTCCATGAGGTCGCCGGCGACGGGGGAGACGAGCGACAGGCCCATGAGGCGGCCTGCGGCCTCGGCGGTCGGGATGACGGTGTCGGCGCCGGACTGGCGAAGGATGTCGGCGTTCTGCGACTCGCGGACGGCGGCGACGATCATGGCGGTGGGCGCTAGGCGCCGGGCCGTGAGCGTGACGAGGACCGAGGTGTCGTCCTCGTCGGTGGCGACGATGATCTTCGAGGCCTTTTCGACGGCGGCATCGCGCAGGACGTCCTCCCGGCGGGCATCGCCGATGACTCCGACGAGGCCGTTGCGAGTCGCCTCGTCAACAGCAGCCCTGTCGGGGGTGACGACGACGATTCGGCTGCCCGCCACTCCGTTGTCGACGAGGGAGCGGGCGGCGGACCTGCCCTTGACCCCGTAGCCGATGATGACGATGTGATCCTGCACGGTCTTCCTCCAGCGGGCTGAGCGGAACTCTTCGCGGGTGCGTTGGGTGAGGACCTCGACGGTCGTGCCGACGAGCACGATGAGGAACAGGAAGCGAAGCGGGGTGATGATAAAGATGTTCGCGAGCCGGGATGACTGGCACACCGGCACGATGTCTCCGTACCCTGTCGTCGAGAGCGAGACGGTGGCGTAGTAGAGGGCATCGATCGGGGTGAGCGTGCCGGTGAGCCCGCGGTCGGCGTAGCAGCCCCTCTCGAGGTACACGACGATCGCCGTCACGACGAGCGCCAATACGGCGACAAGGAGTCGCACGGTGATGTTGCGGACGGGGCTGAAGCGGCGACTCGCGAAGTGGAGCCGGCCGCGGCCGGTGTTCGACTGGTCGCGGAATTTCGCTCGTCGCTCTGCGCGTAGTTGGCTATCCGGCACGCTCAGCGCTCTCCGTGCTCTCTGGGTTATGGGTGGTCTCTGCGTTGTCCGTTGGCTCCGAGTGTTCCATGGCCGCCCGGGTGTTGCGGCGACGGTCACGGATCATCAGGCCAACCACGATGAGCACCCCGACAATCGCGATCACGCCTGAGAGCAGGCTGGGGGCACC
>JBMOKH010000174.1:0-4766 GCA_049315365.1 Candidatus Nanopelagicales bacterium | reverse complement strand
ATGACGATCGGGCCGGTGGCCGCCGCGATGAAGTCGATGACGGTCTGGTTCTCGGTATCGCTGCCCGCGAACCCGAGGGTGAACAGGCTCGATCCGGACTCGCGCATCGAGTCGCCGAGGCCCTTGCCTCCGACGCCGTAGAGCATCAGGCCGTATGCGACGAGGAATCCGAACAGCCAGGCGATGAGGAGGCCGAGGATGAGAATCGGGCCGATCCAGGCGAGGGCGCTGTCCCGGGCGATGAAGGACCGACGGGCACGGGCGATCACTTGGACGACAGAGATGATGAGCCACATGACCGCGTCGGTGTAGAGGGACCGCAGGGGTCGGGGGACGATCACGGTGCGCATGAGGCTGACCGTGACCGCTAGGAACAGCACTACCCCGAGGGTCATGGACAGGCCGCGCGAGGCGAGCTCAGCGGTAAGGGTCACCTTGCGCCCCGACGACCCATGAATGCCACGAGACCTGACCCTACAAGTTCAAGGGGCTTGGGCGACTACGCTTTCGCCTGTGATCATTGCCCCGGAAGACAGCGGAATTCTCATTATTGCGGCCCTATCGGTCGGATTCGTGGGGGTTGTCCTCGGGCTCTTCGCGGTCATCCGCCTGTCCTGGCTGCGCCGCACCTACGCGCTGCTGCAGGTTTCCGAGGGCCGGGAGACTTTCGTCGACGTCGTGGCCCGAACAATCGACGAGTTCCGCGTCCTGCGAACGGACGTGCACGCCCTCGATCGTGAGCTGGCGAACACCCGTGGCGAGGTCCGCGAGGCACTGCGGCACGTCTCGGTCGTCCGCTACGACGCCTTCGGCGACATGGCCGGACGCTTCTCCTTCTCCGCGGCCCTCCTTGACGACCAGGGCGACGGTCTCATCCTCACCTCGATTCACGGCAGGGCCGAGACCCGCACCTACCTCAAGGGCATCAAGGGCGGCTCCTCCGAGGTCGGCCTCTCGCCGGAGGAGCTGGAAGCGGTGAAAATCGCCAAGGGCGACGATAAGTGACCCGGATCTCCTTCCTCGGACCACGAGGCACCTTCGCCGAGGCCGCACTTCGCACGCTTGCCATCGCGCACGGCGCTGAGCTCCTACCGGCAGCATCCGTTCACGCGGCCCTCGGCATGGTCCGCGCGGGTGAATCCGATCTTGCCCTCGTCCCGATCGAGAACTCGGTCGAGGGGGCAGTGACCCTCACCCTCGATGAGCTCACGAACGGCTCACCGCTCGTGATCGTCGACGAGGCGGTGCTGCCCGTGCAGTTCAGTCTGGTCGCGCCGGACGGAGTCGCGCTCGCCGACATCCACCGCATCGCGACCCACCCGCACGCCCACGCCCAGGTGATGGGCTGGCTGCGGGCCAATCTCCCCGATGCCGTCGTGCTTCCGGCGCTCTCGACAGCGGGGGCGGCAGCAGCCCTGCTCGAGGTGCCGCGGCCATTCGACGCGGCCATTGCGCAGGCGATCGCGGCCGAGATCTACGGCCTGGCGATCCTCGCCGACGATATCGGCGACACGAAGGATGCGACCACCCGTTTCGTCCTCGTCTCGAAGCCCGGCGCCATGCCCGACCCGACCGGCGCCGACAAGACCACGCTGAGCCTGTTCATGCGTGCCGACCACCCTGGTGCCCTCCTCGCGATCCTCACCGAGTTCTCGGTTCGAGGAGTCAACATGACGCGAATCGAATCGCGGCCGACCCGCCGAGCGCTCGGCGACTACTTCTTCAGCGTCGACATCGAGGGCCATGTGGCCGACGCCCGTGTGGCAGAGGCGCTCATGGGCCTGCACCGGATCTGCCTCGATGTCAGATACTTGGGCTCGTACCCGCGACACGACGGCAAGGCACCGGTGCTGCGCCAGGGTGTCACCGACGCGGACTTCGCCGAGGCAACGCAATGGCTCGGCCAACTGAAGGGGAACTGAACGTGCGCTACTTCGTCACCGGGGCCGCCGGCTTCATCGGCTCCCACTTCGTCCGGCAGCTGCTCGGCGGCGCCTACGGACCCGACGTTACGGGCGTCACCGTCTACGACAAGCTCACCTACGCCGGCAACCCGGCTAACCTCGAGTCGGTCGCCGGTGATCCGCGCTACTCATTCGTCAAGGGAGACATCTGCGACGGCACGCTTCTGGACTCAGTCCTTCCGGGCCACGACATCGTCGTGAACTTCGCGGCGGAGACCCACGTCGACCGCTCGATCTCAGGGCCGCAGGAGTTCCTCCTCACGAATGTCGTTGGCGCGCAGACACTATTCGACGCCTGCCTACGCCACGGCATCCCACGCACCGTCCACATCGGCACCGACGAGGTCTACGGCTCGATCGACGAGGGCTCATGGACAGAGAGCGAGCCGCTGCTCCCGAACTCCCCCTACTCGGCGGCCAAGGCCGCGGCCGAGATGCTCGTGCGCGCCTACCACGTCACATACGGGCTCAACATCTCGTCGACCCGCTGCTCGAACAACTACGGGCCCTTCCAGTTCCCGGAGAAGCTCATCCCCCTGTTCGTCACGAACCTCATCGACGGCGGCAAGGTCCCGCTCTACGGCGACGGGCTCAACGTCCGCGACTGGCTTCATGTCGACGACCACTGCCGCGGCATCGCGATCGTCATCGACAAGGGCGAGCCGGGGCAGTCGTACAACATCGGCGGCGGCCTGGAGCTCAACAATCGCGAGATCACCGAGCAGGTCCTCGAAGCGATGGGCGCCGACTGGGATTCCGTGCGGCCGGTCGAGGACCGCAAGGGCCATGACCGTCGCTACTCGGTCGATGACTCCCGGCTGCGTGCGATGGGCTACGAGCCTCAGCACGCGTTCGCTGACGGTCTCGCCGAGACGATCGCCTGGTACCGGGCGAATGAGGCTTGGTGGCGGCCGCTGAAGGCCAAGGCTGCGATCTAGCCGTGCGGGTACTCGTCACCGGATCGCTCGGGCAACTCGGCTCCGAGTTCGTGTCGCTCATCGGTGCACGCGGCGACGACGTGCTCGGCCTCGATCGCCCCGACATCGACATCACCGACCCGGCATCGGTAGCTGCGGCGATGGTCGGGTTCGAACCCGATGTCGTGATCAACTGCGCGGCCTGGACCGCGGTCGACGAGGCAGAGACCCACGAGGCGGCAGCCCTGCTCGTCAACGGTGAAGGCCCTCGAGTACTCGCTGTCGCCTGCGCCGAACGTGGGGCCTGGCTCGTGCACATCTCGACCGACTACGTATTCGCGGGCGACGCGACGACCCCCTACCCGACCGACGCCACCCCCGCCCCGCGCTCGGCGTACGGCCGTACGAAGCTCGCCGGCGAGATCGCGGTTCAGTCCGAACTCCCCGACCGCCACTACCTTGTCCGCACTGCTTGGCTCTATGGGCTGCAGGGCGGCAACTTCGTCAGGACGATGCTGAGGCTCGAGCGCGAGCGCGACACCGTCTCGGTCGTCGTCGACCAGTACGGGCAGCCGACCTACGCGCGCGACCTTGCCCTGCAGATCCTCATGCTCCTCGATGCCCGGCCGCCGGCCGGCATCTTCCATGCCACGAACGGCGGCGCCACGAACTGGTTCGAGTTCACCCGCGCGATCTTCGAGCAGGTCGGCGCGGATCCGGAGCGGGTGCTGCCGACTGATTCGTCCACCTTCATCCGTCCGGCCCCACGCCCCTCGTACTCGGTGCTCGATCACGAATGCTGGGCCGCGGCCGGCCTGCCTGGCATGCGCGACTGGCGGGAGGCGCTAGGCGCGGCCTTCGCCGACGGGCTCACTGCCTGAAGGGCGACTGCACGACCCACGGGGTGTGCTTCACAGCATGACCGGAAGGGACGCGGTGAGGAGGTAGCCGTCATCGGTGGCCTCGCTGCTCCACCGGGTCGAGCACTCTTCGAGGAGTCGAGTTCCAAGCCCCGGGATTACTGCAGACTCGGGGGTGGCGCCATTGTCGCGGACCCTCACGAGCACCTCGTCGCCGACGAGGCTGATCGATATGTCGACGATCGATGCGCCGCCATGCCGGACCGAGTTGGAGATGGCATCGATGAGGACATCGCGGAGGCAGGATCGACACAGCTCGTCATTGTCGAGTGCGGTCGTCGCCTCGGTGTCCATCGTGGTCGCGATGGTGCAAACCCCCTCCCAGGCGCCGATGAGAATCTCGAGGCTCTCGTTGATTCCCGCTGTTGCCTCAGGCTGCCTCTCGAGTATCGAAACGGCAGCGCAGAGTTGATCGCGCGTCTGGGTCATGAGCTTCGGGGCGTCGGCGTCAGTTCGAACGGCTGCGTCGAGCCTCATGGCCGCGGCCGTGATGGCACCTTGGATCGGGCCATGCAAGGCTCGCGATAGTGTCCGGTGCTGCTGCCACTGCACCTGTCTGACGCGGGCGACCTGCCAACGCAGGGAAGCCTCGGTGGTCGCCAGTCGCTCCTCGTCATCTCGATGCTGTCGGTCGACGGCCCGCGTGATGGCGAGGAGCCATGCAAGGGTGCAAGAGGCCACCATCGCGCCGAACCAGGCCCACTGGCCGGCGACCGAACCGCCTGCGATCTCATGCGCGATGAAGCCGATGACTGCGCCGGCGCTGAGGCAGATAAACGTCACCGCGATCACTCGGACCTGCGTCGGGCGGCCGGGAGGTATGCGGGCGAGCAGGGCATTGCCTGCCGCCAGGAGAATCCAAGTCGCGAGGAGTGCGTCGAGCATGAGGAGGAGAACCTCGGCCGGTGGAAAGAAGGCGAAGGTGAAGATGAAGCTCGGGATGGCCAATGAGACTGCGGTCGCGA
>JBMOKH010000173.1:0-4794 GCA_049315365.1 Candidatus Nanopelagicales bacterium | reverse complement strand
GTCGCCAACGCCATCGTCATCGCGATCGCCCTTCAGGTCGGCGTGACGTTCCTGCCGAGCCCCACAAACGTGTTCATTCAGTTCGCATTCGTGATCATCGGCATCCTCATCATTGGCTTAGGTAGCGGCCTCTACCTCACCACCCGCATGGGCCCGGGGCCGCGCGACGGCTGGATGACCGGTATCCATCTGCGCACCGGATGGCCGGTAAGCGCCGTCCGGCTCGGCATCGAGGTCGTCGTGCTCACCGCGGGCTGGCTGCTCGGCGGAACCGTCGGCATCGGCACGGTGATGTTCGCGATCCTCATCGGACCTTCGGTGGGCTACGGGCTCATGTTCGCGGGAGCCGTCGGAAGGGACCCGAACGCCGAGAGTCCAGTCGAAGAGGACCCCGACTTCCCAGAACTCGACGCCTAACCCCCACTTCCCCGTTTGTCCCACGACATGGGACGTTCGGCAGAATCCGGGCCGATTTGGGCAAAATTCTGCCGTTTGCCCCGTGACATGGGACAAACGGCAGAGGGGGACAAACGGCAGCGGGGGTTAGTTTGCGTTTCTCGGTGCCGGCTTGGTTCTCGGCTTCGCGCGCTTGGCCTGGAACGCTGCCGGACGGCCGTCGTCGCGGCGGGTCGTTGCCGGGAAGGCCTCGGCCCGACGCTCAGCGCGTGCCGGACGAGCCGGGCTCTCCGCGCGGGGCGGGCGGGCAAAGCTGTCGGAGCGGGCGAAACTGTCTGAGCGTGCCGGGCGTTCCGTGCGGTCCGGGCGGTCGGCCCGATCAGATCGCTCTGGCCGGGACTGGCCGCCGCCGTACCGGCTTGAACCACCCGGACGGCTCGAGCCGCCCGCAGTCCGGCCGGTGCGATTGAACTCGCGCTTCGGCGAGCGCTCCTTCGGCGGGTACCAGGCGATCCCGGAGGGCTCGCGCGCCCCGGTCACCTCAATAAGGTGCTCATCTCCCGGACGAATCCGCTTGACGGTCGGCTGGACACCGGCGCGGCCGGTGAGCGCCGAGACCTGCCGCTGCTGCTTCGGTGAGGCGAGGGTGACGACCGTGCCAGACTCGCCAGCGCGCGCGGTGCGTCCGGCGCGGTGCAGGTAGTCCTTGGCATCATTGGGCGCATCGACGTGGACGACGAGCGAGATGCCGTCAACGTGGATCCCGCGTGCGGCAACATCGGTTGCAACAAGCGCCGGGGTGACGCCATCGCGGAAGGCCGCGAGCGTGCGGGTTCGCACCGCCTGGGTCTTGCCGCCATGCAGTGCGCCAGCGGCGATGCCCTTGGAGGTCAGTTGGTCCGCGAGGCGGTCGACGCCCGCCTGGGTGCGGACGAAGAAGATCGTCCGGCCATCGCGTGCGCCGATCTGCGCGGTGACCTCCTCCTTGTCGCCGGGGTGGACGATCAGGACGTGATGGTCCATGGTCTCGACCGAGGCCTGCGCCGGGGAGAGCGAGTGACGGGCCGGATCCTTCATGTAGGCCCGGATGAGCGCATCGACGTCACCGTCGAGGGTCGCGCTAAAGAGGAGGCGCTGGCTGCGCGGCCGCGTCTGGTCGAGGAGTTCGCGGACGATCGGCATGAACCCCATGTCGGCCATCTGGTCGGCCTCATCGAGCACGGTGATGCCGACCTCGGAGAGGTCCACGGCCCGACGGTCGACGAGGTCCTTCAGGCGGCCAGGCGTAGCGACGAGGATGTGCACCCCGCGGTCAAGTGCCTGGATCTGCTTGATGTAGGGCATGCCGCCGACGATTAGGCGGATACGCAGCCCACAGGCATCAGCGAGCGGCGCAAGGCCGTCGCTCACCTGCATCGCGAGCTCCCGCGTGGGGACGAGGATGAGCCCGTCCGGCTGCTGCGGGGTGGCGCGACGGCCCGACAGGCGGGTGAGCATCGCGAGGCCGAAAGCGAGGGTCTTGCCCGAGCCGGTCTGGGCGCGAGCAAGGACGTCGCGGCCTGCGATCGCGTCAGGCAAGGTTGCGGTCTGAATGTCGAACGGCTCGTTTATGCCGGCGCGACTGAGCGCCCCGACGAGGGTTGCGGGCACGCCGAGGGAGGAAAATGACACAGTACTCACGAAGAATTGTCCAATCGAAGACACATGCGTGTCTCGATAGCGACTCGCGTTCAATCGCGTTGGAGCCAAGACTCGCGTGCAGGTGCACAAGCACCATGGGGATGCCACTGCGGCGCAGCGACTACCCAAAGGTACGGGACAAACGCAGATTCACGAAATCCGAATGAGCGTAGGGTGTCGCCTGTGAGCGACATGGCGAGCCCGCCCAAGGAAAGCCGCAAGAAGGTCATCATCACCACGGTCATCGGTCTCGTCATCATGATCGCGATCTTCGCCTTCCTGTTCCCCCATCTCGCGGACTACCAGCAGGCCGTCAAGCAACTCGCAGACATGCCCAATATCTGGATCGCCGCCCTCATCGGCGCAGGCCTCATCAACATCGTCGTCTACCCGATCACCGCCCTCGCCGCGATCCCTCACATCGGCTACCGGGCGGCATTCGTCGAGCGGCAGGCCGGGTTCCTCGTGAGCAACATCATCCCCGGCGGCGGCGCAGTGGCCGTGGGGACCCAGTACGCGATCCTCGCCCGCTACGGAGTGTCGACGGCATCAGCGGCGGCAGCAGTTTCCGCCGATGCCGTGTGGACCTATCTCCTCACCCTCGGGTTCCCGTCGATCGCGGTCGTCCTCCTCGTCCTCGAAGGACGCTCCACCGCGGGCTTCACCCTTGCGGCCGGCATCGGCCTCGCGGTCGTCATCGTCTCCCTCGTCGTCATCATCACGACCCTGCGAAGCGAGGAGGGCGCACTGCGGATCGCACGATTCGCTCAGCGACCGGTTTCCGCTATCTACCGAAAGTTCAAGCGCAACGCACCGGAACTGTCGACCGTCCTCCTGGATTTCCATCACCACGCCTCCACCATGGTCGCCACTCGCTGGCGCCAGCTCACGGTCACGAACCTCGCAGCGCAACTCACTCCGATGCTCGTCTTGCTGTGCGCCCTCGCCGGACTCGGCGCCTACCCCGATCCGCTGACCCTCGTCGAGATATTCGCCGCCTACTCGGTGGCCCTCCTCCTCACCAGCTTCCCGATCACCCCCGGCGGCCTCGGGACGGTCGATGCCGCGCTCGTCGCCCTCCTCGTCGCTTTCGGCGTCGACTCGTCCACGGCGATCGCCGCCGACCTCGTCTGGCGCATCGTGTGGTTCCTTCCGCAACTCCTCGTCGGGCTTGGCGCCATGGGGATCTACTGGTGGGATCGGAGGAAGGATGCGAATCGAGTGCTGGTCTGATGTCGTGTGCCCGTGGTGCTACATCGGCAAGCGCCGGCTCGACGAGGCTCTCGCTGCGTTTCCAGGACGTGACGACGTAGAGATCGTCCACCGCGCATTCCAGCTAGACCCGGGAGCAACGAGCGAGGGCCGGCTCACCATCGAGGTCATCGCGGAGAAGTACGGCATGGATAAGGCCGGAGCAGCCGCAATGATGAGCAACGTCAGCGAGGTTGCGGCCTCCGTCGGACTCTCCTACCGCCTCGAGGAGACGGTCAGCGGCAATACTCGCGACGCGCATCGACTGCTGCTCTGGGCGCAGGAGCAGGGGCAATCGGCCGGCCTCCTCGAGGTGCTCTACTCGGGCTACTTCGAGTTCGGGCGCGACATCTTCGACACCGACTCGCTCTGCGATCTCGCATCCGAGGCGGGGCTTGACCCCCACGCGGCGCGGGCAGTGCTCGCTGGCACCGGCTTCATTGACGAAGTGGCCGCCGACCAAGCGCTGGCCGCCCAGTTCGGCGCGAACGGCGTCCCGTTCTTCGTCTTCGACCGCGCCTACGGAATCTCGGGGGCCCAGCCGCTCGAGGCCTTCGTGGCGACGCTCAGCAAGGCGGCCGAGGGCTCGACCGCGTGAGCGCTCGGATCTGGCTGATCCGGCACGGCGAGACCGAGTGGAGTCGCGCCGGACGCCACACCGGCAGAACCGACCTCCCCCTCACTTCGGCCGGCGAGGATCAGGCACGGGCCGCGGGCGCGGGGCTGTCGCATGTCACGCCGGGGCTCGTGCTCTGCAGCCCGCTCAGCAGGGCGAAGCGCACAGCGGTGCTCGCAGGGCTCACGCCTGATGCCTTCGACGATGACCTCATGGAATGGGACTACGGTGCCTGGGAGGGCCTCACCACCTCCGAGATCAGGGATCTGCGCGGCGACCCCGGCTGGCGGGTGTGGGACGAACCGATCCCGCCGGGTGCAACGCCAGGTTCGACGCCCGGCGAGCAACTCGCCGATGTCCGGGCCCGGGCTCTGCGCGTCATCGTCCGCTGCACGCCGACCCTCGACGTCGGCCAAGACTGCGTCCTCGTCGCCCACGGGCACCTGCTTCGAATTCTCACCGCGACATGGCTCGACCTCCCTCCCGACGCAGCAAGATTGTTCGCACTCGAGCCTGCGCATCGTTCCTCCCTAGGATTCGAACGTGAGCAGCAAGTCATCATGAGCTGGAATGCCTGAATCACACCCATGATCGACACATGACACACTCAGGAATCCCCATCTAGGAAGGCCCAGAACGTTGAGCGACGAATACACGACCATCCCTGAGCATCTGGTGCGCCGCTTTCGGGAGCTCAAGGTCGAACTCGGATTTGGGATCGTCGGCGATTACGCCCTCCGACTATTCAGCGAGCTTGATGAACTGGGTTTCCCCATTCTCGTCACCGCAGATGAGCAGGGCGCCGGGTTCGCAGCCGATGCCTTCGCGCGGTTGAAGGGATTCGGGGTCGC
>JBMOKH010000172.1:0-4829 GCA_049315365.1 Candidatus Nanopelagicales bacterium | reverse complement strand
AGACGTTGAAGCGGAACTCGACGACGTCGCCGTCCTGCATCACGTATTCCTTGCCCTCGATCCGCACCTTGCCCTTGGCCTTGGCCTCGGCCATAGACCCCGCGTCGACGAGGTCGTCGAACGACACGACCTCGGCCTTGATAAAGCCCTTCTGAAAGTCGGTATGGATAACCCCGGCGGCCTCTGGCGCGGTCGCCCCCTTGGGGATGGTCCAGGCACGGGCCTCCTTCGGCCCTGCAGTGAGGTAGGTCTGCAGCCCGAGGGTGTCGAAGCCGACCCGCGCCAAGGCGTTCAGGCCCGGCTCGCCCTGGCCCACCGACTGCAGAAGTTCGAGTGCCTCGTCATCGTCGAGCTCGCTGAGCTCGGCCTCGAGCTTGGCGTCGAGGAAGACTGCCTCGCCGGGAGCGACGAGGTCCTTCATCCGCTGGATGAAGGCGGCATCGCCGAGCTCGGCCTCGTCGACATTGATGACGTAGACGAAGGGCTTGGCGGTGAGGAGGAAGAGCTCGCGCAGCGGCGCCGGGTCGATCTTCGAGGCGAAGATCGTGGTGCCCTGGTCGAGGAGCGCCCTCGCCTCCTCAGCCGCCTGAACGATCGCGGCCCTCGACTTGTCTGTGCGCGACTCCTTCTGGAGCCGCGGGATCGCCTTGTCGAGGGTTTGCAGGTCGGCAAGGATCAGTTCGGTGTTGATCGTCTCCATGTCATCCTCGGGCGAGACCCGTCCCTCGACGTGGACGACATCGTCATCGGTGAAGGCACGAAGCACCTGGCAGATCGCATCCGATTCGCGAATGTTGGCCAGGAACTTGTTGCCGAGGCCCGCGCCCTCGCTCGCACCCTTGACGATGCCGGCGATGTCGACGAACGTGACGGTCGCGGGCAGGATCTTCTGGGAGCCGAAGATCCCGGCGAGCACTGCAAGGCGCGAGTCGGGAACCCCCACCACGCCCGTGTTGGGCTCGATCGTCGCGAACGGGTAGTTCGCTGCGAGGACGTTGTTCTTCGTCAGCGCGTTGAAGAGGGTTGACTTTCCGACGTTTGGGAGTCCGACGATGCCGATAGTGAGAGCCAAGGTGATAGATCCTTCTTCATCGTCACGGGCTGACCGTGCGGCGAGGGAGCGCGACGGACGTGGCGGACAGGCCCGCCAAGGCCCAAGGGTAGCGGCCTACATCCGAATATCAGCCGTCACGGCCAGCGGGGAAACACTCATCACGGTGTGCCGACCACGTCCTGAACATCTGAGACGAGACGGATGAGGTAACCGTCCGGGTCCTGGACGAGCAGTTCGAACTGCCCGACCGGACCCTCGGAGGTCTCGTACCAACGTTCCCGAGCCGCCCGAAAGGGGACGACTCCTGCCAACTCAAGACGGCTGCTCACAACTTCGAGATCGGGGACGTCAATCTGCAAATTCAACCCGCGTCCACGTGGCGACACAATCGCGTCGACCATCCATGCATCATCGTGGTCCGCCTCGATCATGAGTTGCGCCCCGTTGAGATCCAAGTACGCGAAGCGCGGATTCGTTCGTTGGAATGCCACGTCGAATCCAATGATGTCGACGTAGAAGTGAAGGGATGCTTCGAAGCCCTCCACTAGCAATTCAGGGACCATTGGGTTCCAATTCATGACGGAATACTCGCAGCAGTGACAACTGCGAGGCTTCCCTTCGATGTCAGACGGGCGTGGGACCCTGCCTTCATGACAACGACGAGCTTGCTTCCCCTCATCATCCTGGCGACCGTGGCAACCTGCGCCGTCGTTGCATGCATCGTTATGGGCGTTCTCCTCAGCCGCAGCACCCGCCGCCTTTCAGCAACCTCACCCTGGCGCGATGCCCTCGTCCCCGTGACGGCGTCACTCAGCGCCCTCGCAGAGCAGGTCCAGCGCACCGAGCGAGAGAACGTCTCGGCCCAGGCCACGTTGCGCACCGAGCTGACCTCGCAGATGAGCCACCACGTCACGGCCCTGACAAGGTCGACCGACGATGTCCGCCGCGAGGCGTCACGCCTCAGCTCAGTCCTCGGGCGAACCGGGGCTCGGGGCCGGTGGGGCGAGATGCAGCTCCGCCGCCTCGTCGAGTCCGCGGGCATGCTCGAGCGGGTCCACTTCACCGAGCAGGCCCCCCACCAAGGAGATGCTGGCCTCCTGCGGCCCGACATGGTCATCAATCTCGCCGCAGACCGGTGCGTCATCGTTGACGCCAAGGTCCCCCTCAACGCCTTCCTCGAGGCTGAGCGCAGCACCGATGAGGCGGCCACGAACGCCCTCATGAAGCAGCATGCCACCGACCTCATCCGGCACATCGATGCACTGCGCGGCAAGGACTACCAGCAGTTCGTGCCGAATAACTGCGACTTCATCGTCATGTTCCTCCCGTCGGAGTCGCTGCTCGAGGCCGCGCTCGACGCCCGCCCGGACCTGCTCGACCACGCCTTCTCACGCAATGTGGTCCCCGCAACCCCGACCACCCTCTTCGCCCTCCTCCGCACGGTCAACCTCTCGTGGCGTCAGGAGCGGCTCGCCCAGCACGCCGAGGAGATCCAGCAGCTCGGCAAGGAGTTGCATGCACGGCTCTCGACTATGGCCGTCCACTTCACCCGGGTCGGCTCCTCACTCGATGCAGCCGTCACCAACTACAACAAGGCGGTTGGCTCTCTCGAGAGCCGGGTCCTGGTCACCGCGCGGGCCTTCAACGACTTCGGGGTCACCGATGCTCCGCTCGCCGAGATTCCGGTGCTCACCGAGCGGGTTCGCTCCCTCTCCTCCCCTGAGATGGCCGACGCGGAGGAAGGTTTCGGCCACGCTCCACGTATTGAGCGCACCGGTTGAGTAACGTAGGGGCGTGAGCGAAGGGTTTGGGGCCGTGCGCGATGTCTCGGATGACGACGCCTATGACCGGCTGTTTCGCCCGGAGCCCGAGGACGTTCTCCACAGCACCTACGCAACCCCCAGCCTCGTCCCCGATGTGGCCGAGCCAGCCGCGCCCGCAGGCCGCAACCTCGTCGATACCGGCAGGCTTTTTCGCAGTGTCCATGCGCAGGCAGACGCCACCGCACTCACGGCGGTACCCGCTGCGCAAGTCCACCACCTTCGGACGCTGCGTCTTGAACAGATCGAGCCAATCGCCCCGATCCTCGCCTCGAGGGCATTCGAGCCCCTCCCCCGCAATGATTACTTCGAGGAGGCCTTCGCCGAGCCAGTCGAGGAGGTGGAGCCCGAGGAGCCCGACCTCATCGAACTCCCCGAGCCCGTTGAGGTCCGGGTCGAGCCGATCGTGATCGCAGAAACCGCGTCGCACCGCTCATTCGACCCGATTCCGGTGCCGGCCCAACTCGAGCAATTCGACGATCTGCGCGGCTCATACGAACCCGCCGCCGAGGGATTCTGGGCAACTGACTCCATGCATGACTTCGATTGGCAGACCGGCCTGCGGCCGACTGGCGTGTACACCATCGTGATCGGTGCCACGGTCATTGCCGGACTAGCCTCTGCCTTGCTCATGGGCTCGGGCACCGGCTTGGTTACCGGGCTGGTGCTCCTCATCGCGAGTGGGGTGACAGCGGCACGAGTAAGGCTCCCAGACGCTGCCGTCGCAGTCATCGCCCCGCCGATTGCCTACTTCGTCGCGTGCCTGACGGTTGGGCAGATCGGCCTGAACGGCACAGCCGGCCTGTCGGGGCGTGTCATCGACGTATTCTTCATGCTCGCCTCCGGCTGGTACTGGGTGCTGGGGCCGGCGGCGGTGGCACTCGGCATCGTCATCTGGCGGCGCAGGAGCGCCGAGTAACGCGCCTACTTCTTGAGGGCCGCGGCCTTCATGTCACGGCGCAACTCCGGTGGCAGGGCGAACACCAAGGTCTCCTCCGCCGTCTTTACCAGCTCAACCGTTCCGTATTCCCGCGATGCCAGCCATGCGAGCACCTCGTCGACGAGCACCTCGGGCACCGATGCGCCGCTCGTGAGACCGACCGTCGATGCCTGCTCAAACCAGGCCTCCTGAAGCTCTGCGGCAGTGTCGACACGGTACGAGGCCCGAGCCCCCGCATCAAGGGCCACCTCGACCAGTCGAACCGAGTTCGATGAGTTCCCCGACCCGACCACGATGAGGACATCGCACTGCGGAGCGATCTCCTTCACCGCCACCTGGCGATTTTGGGTGGCGTAGCAGATATCGTCGCTCGGCGGGCTCATGAGGTTCGGATAGCGACCCTTCAGCACCTCGATCGTCTGGAGGGTTTCGTCGACCGAGAGGGTGGTCTGCGAGAGCCACACGAGCTTGTCGGTCTCCGGGAGGACGACCGAAGCAGCCTCGGCCGGGTCCTGCACAAGGGTGATGACGTCCGGGGCCTCGCCGGTGGTGCCCTCGACCTCCTCGTGGCCCTCATGTCCAACCAGCACGATCTGGTATCCCTCACCCGCAAAACGCCGGGCCTCTGCATGCACCTTCGTGACAAGCGGGCACGTAGCGTCGATGGTCTTCAATCCTCGCTCCGCCGACTCGGAGTGCACGGTCGGCGCGACCCCGTGGGCGGAGAACACGACGGTCGCGCCCTCCGGGATCTCCTCAACCTCATCAACGAAAATTGCGCCCCGCGACTCCAAGGATGCAACGACATACTTGTTGTGGACGATCTCCTTGCGGACGTACACCGGGGGTCCGTAGAGGTCCAGCGCCTTCTCAACCGACACAACCGCGCGATCAACGCCGGCGCAATAGCCACGAGGTGCTGCGAGAAGGACGCGCTTTTGCTGAGGCATGGTTCCATCGTAGGCCGCGGTGCAGGACAATTCCTCCATGGGATTCGATACTCCACCCACGCTGC